>JBDTRT010000049.1:0-18004 GCA_039931595.1 Sphingomicrobium sp. | reverse complement strand
TTGTCCTGGCTCATCACGTAGAGCGCGTCGCCGGTGACGGTCGGAGCGCCGCGCAACGGGCCGCCCGGCCGCACCTGCCACACGATCCCGCCATTGCCCTGGTCGAGCGCGGCAACGAAGCCGAGGCCGTTGGTCGCATAGACCCGGCCGTTGTCGTAGGCGACGCCGCCGCCATAAAGCGACGAGCTATTGCCCTTCTCGGTACCAAACTGGGTCGCCCACACCTGTCCGCCGGTCTGAGCATCGAACGCGCGCACGGTGGCGTTGGTGTCGACCGTGAACACCCGGCCGCCGCCGATCGCTGGCGGCGCACCGAGGCGCGCGGTCATGCTGCTGCCGGCGCCGATCGAAACCTCATAAGCCTGGCCAAGGCTCGTGCCGAGCGCGACATGGCCCATCGATTTGGACATGTTGCCGCCCGACTGGGCCCAATCGGTGTTGACCACCGGGGCCGGCAGGGTCATCGGCAGCGCCGCAGTTTCCGGATCGACCGCGACGTCATTCTCGCTCGTCAGCACCGCAATGCGCTCGCCCAGGACCGGGGTCTTGGGGGTGCGCTTCTTGAGGACGCTGCAACCGCTCGACGCGACCACCGCCATCATCAGCAATGCGATTTGAGTCTTGATCCGGTTCATTCGTTTTCAATCCTGTTAAGCACGCCCGCGGCCTATTGCGACAGCGTGGCCATCGATGCGCTGGCGTCGACTCCAAGCGAACCGGCGATCTGCACCGCCCGCGCCCGGATCGTGTCCGGCACCTGGCGGTCGGCGGCAATCGCCGCGAACAGGCGGCCGGCCTCGTTCTTCTTGCCCTGCTTGAGCATCGCCATCGCGGTTAGCTCGCCGGCGCTTCCGAACCACGGGCTGCCGGGCTTGGTCAGCGGCGCCATCCGTTCGATCACCTGCTCGGGCTTGATCGTGTCGAACTCGAGGCTGGTCGCGCGGATCAGACCGAGGTCGCGGTACGGCTGGGCGAGGTCCTTATTGTTGGCGACCTCGTGGAATTTGGCGATCGCCGTCGGACGGTCGTTCTTCTCGATCGCCACTGCGGCGCTGGTGAACAGGGCCGTGGCGCGGACCGCGTCGGTGCCGTCGGTGGCGAGCGAGTCGAGCTGTGGTCCGACCTTGTCGATCTTGCCGGTGCCGATCTCGGTATAGATCTGGGAAAGCGTTTCCGAATCGGTCGCGGCCGACTTGCGCTGCTGGTCGAGCCAGTACAGCCAGCCGCCGGCCGCGACGACCAGCAGGACGACCGCGCCGACCACCCAGCCGCCATATTTCCGGGCCAGGCCGGACATCTGATCGCGGCGCAGATTTTCATCGACTTCGCGAAGGAATGTTTCACCAGTGTCCGGGGGAAGCGCCAAGACGTGCCTCAACTCATGCGATCAGAATGTATTGCCGGCGGCTTCCTTCCGCAGCGCAGATGAACGGAAGCTGGCAGCGCAAGCGTCTAGCGCCTTGCCGGCCAAACGCAAAGGGTCACTTTGCCGGGCCTGGCGTTGCTAGCGCTGATCGCTGCGCCGGAACTGGAGCACTTCGCCGCTATCGGCGCGGACCAGCAGGTCGGCCACTCGCCGCGCCAGCTCGGCCTGGCGGAAGGGCTTCTGGAGCCGCGGCAGATTGGCCCCGGGGCCGGCCGCAATGTCCGAATAACCGGTGATCAGCAGCGCCTGCACGCCCGGCGCGAACGGCGCCGCATGCTCGATCAGCTCGACCCCGTTCATGCCCGGCATCAGATAATCGGTGACCAATATGTCGGGTTCGCAGCCCGAGCGCAGCAAGCGCAGGGCCTCGGCCCCGGAAGCTGCCTGGACGACATCGTAGCCAAGGTCACTGAGCATGTCGGCAGTGCCGGTCCGGACCAGTTCCTCGTCGTCGACCAAGAGGATCGTCGCGCGCCGCGGCGCGGTCATGATCTGCGGCGCTGCGCCGTCGGCCGCCTCCGGGATTTCGCTCGATACCGGCAACCAGATCGTCGCCGTGGTGCCGACCCCGGGCGCGCTCGTCAGGTCGAGCATCCCATTGAGCTGGGCGGCAAGACCGTGGATCATCGACAGGCCAAGCCCGGTGCCTTCGCCCATGCCCTTGGTCGAAAAGAACGGCTCGACCGCCTTGTGGAGGGTCGGCGCGTCCATCCCGACGCCGGTGTCGCGCACCGCCAGGCAGACATAATCGCCCGGCTTGAGGCGCCCGCCCGGAGCGACCGTCTCGGCCCGGGTTTCGATCGAGATCGTCCCGCCCGACGGCATCGCATCGCGCGCATTGATTGCCAGATTGAGGATCGCGAGCTCGAGCTGGTTGGGGTCGACCCGCGCCGCCGGAAGGTCGGCGTCGCTGTGGATTTCAACCGTCACGGTCGGCCCGATCGAACGCCGCAACAGGTCGCTCATCCCTTCGATCGGCCGGCCGATGTCGACCGCCCGCGCCTGCAGGTCCTGGCGGCGGGCGAAGGCGAGCAGGCGCTGGACCAGGGTCGCCGCGCGGCTCGCGGCCTGGAGCGCGACATCGATCAGCCGATGCTGCTTGGCCTCGGGCGGCAATTGGCGGCGCAACAGGTCGAGGTTGCCGATGACCGGCGTCAGCAGATTGTTGAAATCGTGCGCAACGCCGCCGGTCAGTTGCCCGAGCGTCTCGAGCTTCTGCACTTCATGGAGCTGGGCGAGCGCGCCCTCATGCTCGCGTGTGCGCTCCTCGACCCGCGCCTCAAGGGTCTCGTTGGCGGTCCGCAGATGCTCTTCGCTCGACTGCAGCTCATTGAGCCGGGCGCGCGCGTCATACTGCCGCCGCCGCGCCCGCAGCGCCGACCGCGCCAGGCTGATCAGGGTGGTCGGGTGAAACGGCCGCTCGAGAAAGGTGACGTTGCCGAGCACGTCGAGGAAGCGCCCGGCTTCGGGGTTGCGCTCGAGCCCGCCGCCGCCGCGGGTGAGCAGCACGAACGGCAGGTCCGACCATTCGGGCTGGCGGTTGATCCATGCCGAAATGGTGCGCAGGTCGTGGCCGCGCAATGCCTCCTCGGTGACCAGCACGAAGCCGACTCCGCGCTCGAGCTGGGTGCCGAGCGACATATGGCTGGCGCAGACCGAGCTCTTGATGTGCGATTCCGCCAGGATTTCCGCTGCGATGATCGCGTCGCGTCCGACCGGCGCGAGAATCAGGGCGCGTTCGGACCGTCCCTTCATGCGCTCGCTAGGGCCGGTCGGTTGGAATCGCCGATAAGCTCGGGCACGCCGCGCAGCACGCCCTGGAAATTGGTCAGCGGACCGCCCAGGACAATGCCGTCGCTGCCGATGGTGTAGGCGCGGATGGTGTCCTCGTGCGCGCTGGTCCGTTTCTTGATGATCGAAATCGCCCGGCGCACCCGCCCGGCCGCCTCGAAATAGCGCAGCAGCACGACCGTATCGGCCAGATAGGTGACATCGACCGGCGCGTGCATGTCCCCGACCAGGCCGTGCTGCGCGACCGTCAGGAAGGTCGTCGCGCCCTGCCGGTTCAAGAATTGCAGCATCTCATGCATGTGCAGGATGAGCTGCTTTTCCTCGGGCATCGCGGCCTGGTAGCCATTGAGGCTGTCGATCACGACGGTGCGCGCGCCAAGGTCGTGGACACAGGCGCGCGCGCGCTGCGAGAATTCGCCCGGGGTCATTTCGGCCGCGTCGATCTGCTCGACCAGCAGATTGCCGCCGTCGACCAGCTTCTGGAGGTCGATGCCGAGACCCTTGGCGCGCTCGAACAGCAGGCCGAGCTCTTCGTCGAAGATGAACAGGGCGGCCTTTTCGCCGCGTTCGACCGCCTGCACCGCAAAGGTCAGGGTGAGCAGCGACTTGCCGGTCCCGGCCGGCCCCAGCACGAGCGTGCTCGACCCGCGCTCGATCCCGCCGCCGAGCAATTGGTCGAGCGCTCGATTGTCGCTGGAGACGGTTTCGCGCTTGAACTTGCTGCGATGCTCGGCCGAAATCAGGCGTGGGAAAACGCGCACTCCGCCGGTCTCGATGAGCATGTCGTGATAGCCGCCGCGGAACTGCTGGCCGCGATATTTGACGACCCTGAGGCGGCGCCGCTCGGGACCATATTCGGGCGCCGTCTCCTCCAGCCGGATGACCGCGTGGGCGATGCTGTGGACGGTCTTGTCGAGCGTCTCGGTGGTCAGGTCGTCGGGCATCAGCACGGTCGAGCCGTGCCGTGCGAAATAATGCTTCATCGCCAGCACCTGACGGCGATAGCGCAGCGAGCTCTGCGCCAGCAGGCGGATCTCCGACAGGCTGTCGAGCACGATGCGGCTCGGGTTGACCCGCTCGATCGCTTCGAAAATGCGCTTGGTGGTCTCGCCCAGTTCGAGATCCGACGAATAGAGCAGGCTCTGCTGCTGGTCGTCGTCGAGCAGGTTTTCGGGCGGGACCAGCTCGAACACCTCGACCGGCGCGTCGAACGACCAGCCGTGGGCGACCGCGGTTTCGCGCAGCTCTTCCTCGGTCTCGGACAGCGTGATGTAGAGGCCGCGCTCGCCAGCCTCCGCGCCGGCCAGCAGGAACTGGGTGGCGATGGTCGTCTTGCCGGTGCCCGGGCTGCCTTCTAGCAGGTAAACACGGCCCCGTCGAAAGCCGCCGACCAGGACATCATCGAGGCCCTTGACTCCGGTCCCAGCCTTCAAATTTGCGTTATCCATCGAAGCAATATCGATCAGCGGGAATTAGGTTCCGAATTCCAGCGATTTCGCGGCCCGCGAAGCCATCGAATCCAGTCGGTTGGGCCCGCCTCTAGGAGCCCTTGGGGCGGTAGGTCTGGTCGCTCGTCGGAAAGCTCCGCGACCGCACTTCGGCGGCGTAGGTCGCGGCGGCGTCGCCGATCCGCGCGGCGAGGTCGTCATAGCGTTTGACGAAGCGCGGAGTGCGCTCGAACAGCCCGAGCATATCCTCGGTGACCAGCACCTGGCCGTCGCACTGGTCGGACGCGCCAATGCCGATGACCGGGGCCGCGACCGCCTTGGTGACCTTGGACGCGATGTCCTCGAGCACGCCTTCGACGACGATGCAGAACGCCCCGGCCTGGTCGACCGCGGCGGCGTCGACGAGGATCTTCTTGGCTTCGGCCGGGCCGCGCCCGCGGGCGCCGTAGCCGCCGAGCACATTGACCGCCTGCGGGGTCAGGCCGACGTGGCCGATGACCGGAATGCCGCGCTCGGTGAGGAAGCGGATGGTCGGCGCCATCGCTTCGCCGCCTTCGAGCTTGACCGCCGCGCAGCCGGTTTCCTTCATCACCCGCGAGGCCGCGGCGAAGGCCGCTTCGGGCGATCCCTCATAGGATCCGAACGGCATGTCGACCGCGACCAGGGCATGCCAGCTGCCGCGCACCACCGCGGCGCCGTGGGCGCACATCATCTCCAATGTCACCGGGATGGTCGACGGCAGGCCGTAGATCACCTGGCCGAGGCTGTCGCCGACCAGCAGCATGTCGCAATGCGGGTCGAGCAATTGCGCCATCCGCATGGTGTAGGCGGTCAGCATCACGATCGGTTCCTGGGTCGCGCCGTCGGCCTTGCGCGCCTTGAGCGCCGGAACGGTCATGCGCTTGCCCGGCACCGGGGTCGGGGTCGCGCGGCTGGTCGCGCTGTCGATGGTGAAGGTGGACATGGCCGCTCCTTAGCGTCCGGCCGCTAGCGCAACCAGCCCTGCCCTAGCGCAACCAGTTGCGCTGGCGCGAATGGCGCGCGAACCAGAAGATCGTCCAGGTCAGCGCGGTCACCACGATCGCCACCAGCAAATCATTGGCCGACATGTTCTCGCGCAGGTCGGTGACGAGCAGCAGCCCGGCGAGCCACACCAGCACCGCCACCAGCGAAACCATCAGCAGCGGCTCGGCGAGTTTCTTGCGCATCACCAGCATGGCCGCTCCGGCAAGCCCGATCCAGACCGCGATGGCATAGGCTGCGGTGACCCACATCGGCTCCGCCTCGAACGCGGCGCGTTGGTCGAGCGGCAGGCTCGCCGGGTCGGCCAGCACGTGCATCAGATAGCTGATGCAGCCCAGCGCCATGAACAATAAGGAAGCGACCGCCGCCGGCATATACCAGCCGGCCAGCTCGCGCGGCTTAAACTCGTCGTCCATCGATTTTCCCCGTGCAATGCCAATCGCGGCGGAAGGTGCTCCGGAAGCGCGGCCAGCGCAAGCTCAGCCGCCGGTGACTTCCAACTGTCACTGAATTTGTGTTAAACGCCAAGGGGCTAGTCGCGACCGAGTCGAACCCGCGAAGACGAGACCTCGAGTCCCAAATTCGCCCGTCCGCCGCCCTCACGAGTGGCACTAATCGGATGGGGCAATGGTGTGCGTGCGACTGGCAATCGAGCAATTGCAGCTGTCGTCAGGATGCTGGCCGCGGGGCTCGCCCTCGCCGCTTTGGCAGCGGCCGACGAGCCGTCGCTGCCGGTCGCCTTCCAGTCACGCGACGTCGCGACCACCACCAGCCACGTCCGCTCGGGCAGCCTCAAGCGCGGTCCGGCGGCAATACCAATTTCCGGCCATTGGCTGATGGAGGAACCGCCCTCCGCAACCGTGGCTGTTGTGCGTGCCTTCCTCGATTCCTCACTTAACCCGAAAGGAGCAGCTTAATGACCCACATCACGACCCAGGACGGCACCCATATTTTCTACAAGGACTGGGGGCCCAAGAGCGCGCAGCCGATCGTGTTCCACCACGGCTGGCCATTGAGCGCCGACGACTGGGATACGCAGATGCTGTTCTTCCTCGGCGAGGGCTTCCGCGTAATCGCCCACGACCGCCGCGGCCACGGCCGCTCGAGCCAGACCTCCGAAGGCAATGAGATGGACACCTACGCCGCCGACGTCGACGCGCTGGTGACGGAGCTTGGCCTGACCAACGCGATCCACATCGGCCATTCGACCGGCGGCGGCGAAGTCACTCGCTACGTCGCCCAGCATGGCAAGGGCCGGGTCGCCAAGGCCGTTCTGGTCGATGCGGTGCCGCCGGTCATGGTCAAGAAGGATTCCAACCCCGGAGGCACGCCGATCGAGGTATTCGACGGATTCCGCTCGGCGCTCGCGGCCAACCGCGCCCAATTCTACATCGATGTCCCAACCGGGCCGTTCTACGGCTTCAACCGCCCCGGCGCCAAGATCAGCCAGGGCCTGATCGACAAATGGTGGCGGCAGGGCATGATGGGCAGCGCCAAGGCCCATTACGAGTGCATCAAGGCCTTTTCGGAGACCGATTTCACCGAGGATCTGAAGGCGATCGAGGTACCGGTGCTGGTCATCCACAGCGAGGACGACCAGATTGTGCCTTATGCGGACGCGGGGCCGCTGACGGTCAAGCTGCTCAAGAACGGAACGCTCAAGACCTTCAAGGAATTGCCGCACGGGCTGTGCTCGACCCATCCTGAGATCGTCAATCCGATCTTGCTGGCGTTCATTCGCGGCGAACCGGTCGAAGGCGCGCAGGAGACCCTGATCGCCGAGCCGGCCCAGCCCGCCATGGCTTGATCAACACGGCCCGGCTGAAAAGCCGGGCCGCTGTTGTTCCGATTCAGGAGCGGGACTCATGCCGTCTGAAAATGCGAGCCGCTGCGTCGGGGCTCAACCTCCGTCTCTCGTGCAATTGGGTTCCGAGCCGCCCCCGCGGTTGTACGCCGACGTTCCCGAGGCGTCGTGGCTGGCGGAAGGCCGAGTGGTAATTTCCTATCATACGGAAAACCTCCGTATCCGCCCGGTTTTCGGGAAGGGCGCGCTCAACGTCTCACCGCGCGTCGGCCACATCCACGTCACGGTTGACCACGCACATTGGCACTGGCCGGACGCAAGCGGCGAGCCGGTCGCTGTGATCGGTTTGCCGCCCGGTCCGCATTCGGTCCTGATCGAGCTGGCAGATCCAACCCACAAGATCCTGGACAGCCAATTGATTGAATTCCTCATTCCCGACCCGACCGCGTCCCAATAGGAGGCATTATGCCGAGCTTCTCCAAGACCATCTTGATTGCAGCCGCGTTGCTCATCTCGTCGAGCGTCCACGCGCAAGCTCCAAAAGTCACCGCAGGTAAGCCGACGATCATTTTGGTTCACGGTGCATTCGCTGAAAGCGCCAGCTGGAATGCTGTTGCAGGGCGACTCCTTCACGACGGCTACAAAGTGCTGGCAGCCGCCAATCCGCTTCGGAGTGTGAAAACAGACGCCGCGTACCTGACGTCAATCATTCAGTCCGAAAACGGCCCTGTCGTGCTGGTTGGTCATTCCTACGGTGGAGCCGTCATTTCAGCTGCAGCCGATCCACGAGGACAGGTGAAGGCCCTGGTGTTCGTTTCAGGCCTCGCACCAGATATCGGCGAGAGCGGAGGAACAATCGGCGCGAAGTTCCCCGAAGGCACGTTGGGCCAGGCGCTGGCTCCGCCGGTTCTCCTCGCTGACGGGAGCAAGGATCTCTACATCCTGCAAGCGAAGTTCTGGAAACAGTTCGCCGCAGATGTACCCGAAAGTGACGCGGCCGAAATGGCGGCCACACAACGTCCCGTCACCGAAGCCGCCTTGAATGAACCAGCCACTTTCGCGGCTTGGAAGACCGTCCCTTCGTGGTTCATCTACGGTTCCCTCGACAAGAATATTCCCCCTTCCGCCCACGCCTTTATGGCGCAGCGTGCGCATGCTCGAGAAACGATCGAGGTTAAGGGCTCCTCTCACGTTGTGATGATCTCCCATCGCGCCGAAGTCGCGGCACTCATCGAGCGCGCTGCGATTGCAAAATGATCCCGCTGGAAACGCTTATCGTCGTGTCCAGCCAGCCCGCCATGGCATGAGGGCTCGGCCAAGGGCCCTCGGCATTGGCAATCGTTTCGTCTAAACCGAGGGCATGGCCGCACCGCTGCAACCGATCATTGAGACACGCCGGGCGCAGATGTTTCCGACGCTCGACCCGGCGGAGGTCAGTCGTCTGCGCCGGTTCGGCGAGCAGCGCAGCTTCGCCGACGGCGAGGCGCTCGCCACCGTCAGCGAGCCGAGCCTCGGCCTGGTCATCATCCTGTCGGGCGAAGTCGATATCAGCCAGCATGGCGAGCTTGGCCGCAACGTGCCGATCGTCACCCATGGCGTCGGCAGCTTCATGGGCGAGCTCGCCCAATTGTCCGGCCGCCCATCGCTGGTCGACGGCCATGCCAGGGGACCGGTCGAAGCGCTGGTCGTCCCGCCCGAGCGGTTGCGCGCGATGCTGGTCGCCGAGGCCGAGCTTGGCGAGCGGATCATGCGCGCGCTGATCCTGCGCCGGGTCGGGCTGCTCGAAACCGGCGCCGGCGGCCCGGTCGTGGTCGGCCCGGCCGACGATGGCGACGTGCTCCGGCTCGAGAATTTCCTGTCGCGCAACGGCCACCCCCATCTGCGGCTCGATCCGACCGCCGACGCCGACGCCCGGGCGCTGATCGAACGCTTCCACGTCGGGCCCGAAGAACTTCCGATCGTGCTTTGCCCAAGCGGCAAGCTGCTTCGCAATCCGACCGAATCGGCGCTTGCCCGGTGCATCGGGCTGGTCGGCCCGATCGACCCCGACCGGCTGTTCGACGTGATCGTGGTCGGCGCCGGCCCGGCCGGGCTGGCGACCGCGGTCTATGCGGCGTCGGAGGGGCTCGACGCGCTGGTGCTCGATTGCCGGGCGTTCGGCGGACAGGCCGGCGCCTCGGCCCGGATCGAGAATTACCTCGGCTTCCCGACCGGCATTTCGGGCATGGCGCTGATGGGCCGGGCGTACAGCCAGGCGCAGAAATTCGGGGTCGAAATGGCCATTCCGGACGAGGCCACGTCGCTTGAGCCGGGCGCCGACGGCGAGCCGCTGGCGATCGTTCTCGCCAATGGCGAGCGGGTCCGGGCGCGCTCGGTGGTGCTTGCAACCGGCGCCCGCTACCGCCGGCTCGACGTCGCCCGGCTCGATGAATTCGAGGGCTCGTCGGTCCATTATTGGGCCTCGCCGCTCGAAGGCCAACTCGCTGCCGGGCAGGACGTCGCGCTGGTCGGCGGCGGTAATAGCGCCGGCCAGGCCACCGTATTCCTCGCCGGCCACGCGGCCCATGTCACGATGATCGCCCGCCGCCCGCTGGCCGAGACCATGTCGGCCTATCTGGTCGAACGGATCGCCGGGCTGGCCAATGTCGAAGTCGTCACCGGGGTCGAAGTCTCGCGCCTCGACGGCGGCGAGCATGCGCTCGAATCAATCTGCTGGCGCGATCGCCGGAGCAAGGCCGAGACGGTCCGTCCGGTGCGTCATCTGTTCCTGTTCATCGGTGCCGACCCCAATACCGACTGGCTCGCCGGATCGGGCCTCGGGCTCGACCCGCGCGGGTTCGTCCTGACCGGCCCCGAAGCGCGCGCCGGCTGCCTCCCGCTCGAAACCAGCCGGCCCGGCGTGTTCGCCATCGGCGATGTCCGCGCCGGCTCGATCAAGCGGGTCGCGGCCTCGGTCGGCGACGGCGCCCAGGTCGCCGCCGCGCTCCACACATATCTGGCCAATGCGGCGGAGCCGGCCGAGCCCGCCGGTCCAGTCCCGGCCGAGGCCGAGGCGACCGGCTAACGCTTCGCCGCCAGCGCCTCGTCGAGCATCTGCAGCCCGGTCTTGGCGCCATCGCCGAATACGTGATGCTTCCACTCGTCGCCGGTCAGCCGGTCGAGCGCCATGAACAAAGCGAAGCCTTCTTCCTGCGACCACCATTTACCGCGCTTGCCGAACGCCTTGTACGCGACGGCGCGTGGAATGGCGCCGCCGTCGCGGCGGATGACCCATTGATAGCCGGCCCACTGCGCCGATCCCTCGAGCGTCAGCCAAATGTCCTCGGCCTCGCGCAGATAGGCGTCCTTGGCCGGGTAATATTTGTCCTGCCGCGCGGTCATAAGCGCCCGCGCCTCACGCGCCAGCTTCAACGCCGAGCGGCGGTCGGGCGCCACCGCCGCGCGCAGCAGCAGGTCGATCTCGCGCGCCACCGAGGCGGCAATCGCCGGATTGCCCTGGAAGCGCAGCTGGATGCTGTCGTCGTTGAAGGTCTCGGGCAGATGATAGCGCTCGGCGAGCGCGCTCATCCGCGCGCCATAGGTCGGGAATTGGGCGACATGGGTGCCTTCGTGGAGCACCACCGCGACCATCAGCGTTTCAAGCCCGAACTGCCCGTTGACGTCGCCCGCGCGCCATACGCTGGGCGTCGACATGACGAAGAAATTGCCCTTGGCGTTGGAATTCGCGAACGAGATCACATTGGCCGGGATGATCTCGCCATTGGGCAGCGCGACCTTGCCCGAGTGCCGCGCGGCGCGCCAGGTCTGCGGCCCGCCGTTCATCGCGGTAGCGCTGATCAGCCGGCACTTGGCGTCGAAGATCACCGCCTGGATGTTCTTGACCCGCGCGATGTGGGTGATCTTGCGGCTGGTCAGGTCCCACGCCTTCATCGCCCGGTCGAGCCACGCCTGGTCGGCGCGCGACAGCGAGCAGGCGGACGCTGATGCCCCTTTGACGGACGGCGCGGCGGGCGGAGCCGCTGCAGCGGGGCCGGCGGCGGCCAGCAGGACGGTCAGGATCGGGGTCAGGAGTGCGCGCATGTCGCCCCGTAACAGGTTCGCGGCGCCAGTGGATATGGAAACTAGCCCTCGATGATGACCTTGGTCCCCATGCTGGTCAGCCCGTATAGTTTCTCGGCGAATTTGAGCGGCAGCCGAACGCAGCCGTGGCTCGCCGGATAACCCGGGTTGGGGCCGGCGTGGAAGGCGATGCCCTTGTCGTCGTACATCTGCATGAACGGCATCGGCGCATTGTCATATTTGCGGCTGTGGCCGAGCTTCTGCTTGCGCATCACCGCCCAGAACCCGAGCGGGGTCTCGCGGCCTTTCTTGCCGCTGGAAATGGTCGCGACCCCGACCAGCTGCTCGCCGCGATAGACGTAGAACAGCTGGGTTAAGAGGTCGATCACGACCCGCGTCTCGCCGTCCTGCGGGATCGCCGCGACCCAGCGGTAATCGCCGGGCCGGAGCGCCAGCGGGCCGAAGATCGCGCGGGCGTCGGTATAGGCCTGGGGCGCATTGCCCTGGGTCCAGCGGTACGGCAGCGTGGTGCCGGCGCTCGGCGGCGGCGGCGCGACGCGCTGTTGAGGAACGGTCGAGCAGCTCGCGATCGCCAGCGCGAGCGCCGCCAGCGTCGACTTGGTAGCGATCCGAATTGTTTTGGTCATGCTTCCCCCTGGTCCCCGTACACGCCGCGGCGGACAGACTTGAAACAGCCCAAACGCGGGCCGTCGTCAAGTCGCGCCCGGCGCTGTTAAACTGCCGCTAATCGAGCCGGATCGGAGCCCACCCTGCCCCGATTTCCCGCTGGTCGAGCGGCCGCGCATGGCACATCGCGCGGCCGCCTCGTTCGTTATCCGTCTAGCTGACGGCGTCGATCACCGCCTGGATCACCCGCGTCTGCGGGTCGATCCGGTAGATGTTGCCGTCGCTGTAGCGGTACCAGGAGTTGGGCGTGTCGTAATAATCGCCGCGATAGGCCATCGGCACGTTGTAGACGTCGTAACCGGCCGGCATTGCCTGGCCGACGCCGAAGCTGTTGCCGGTGAGCAGCGCCGCAACGCCCTGGACCATCCGGGTATTCGGATCGACCTGGTAGATGCCGCCGTTCAAATAACGGTAATCATAGTTCGGCTCGACATTATACAGCCCCTGGTAGGACCGCGGCACGTCGTAGCCGGCATAGGCCGGCATCGGGTAACCAACCGAATAGGTCTGGTAATCGAGCGGCACCGCCGACTGGATGATCCGCGTCCGCGGGTCGACGCCATAGATGTAGCCGTCGTCGTAGCGGTACCATGAGTTGGCATTGTCGGCGTACTGGCTGCGATAGGCGTACGGCACATTGTAGGTGTCGTAGCCGAGCGGCAGCTGCTGGCCGACGCCAAGGTTGGTGCCGGTCACCAGCGCAACCAGCGCCTGGACCAACTGGGTCGACGGATCGACCTGGTAGATCCCGCCATTGGCATATTGGTAATTATAGCCCGGCGCCGCTGAATAGAGGTCGCGATAACCGTACGGCACGCCGTAGCCATTGTACGCGCCGTAGCCGCCATAGCCGCCGTAATTGTTGTAGCCGGCATCGTAGGAGCCGTATCCGCCATAGCCGTAGGGGCTGGGACCGCCATAGCCGTAGGACGGCGCCGGATAGCCGACGTTGTAGCCGTACGACACCGGATAGACGTTCTGGATCATCCGCGAATTGGGATCGACGCCATAAATGTTGCCGTCGTCATAGCGGTACCACATGCTGCTCGTGTCGCGGTATTGGTCGCGATAGCCATAAGGCACGTTGTAGACGTCGTAGCCGAGCGGCAGCTGGCGGCCGACGCCGAGGCTCTGCCCGGTCAGTAGCGCAGCGACCGCCTGGATCAGCTGGCTTGAGCGGTCGACCCGATAGATCGCGCCGTCACCATAACGATAGTAATAATCCGGCGTGTCGTAATAGCGGCTCTGATAGCCGTAGGGCACGTTGTAATTGTCGAACCCGATCGGCACCGGCTGGCCGGTCCCGAACGCCCCGCCAAGCAGCGGGTACGACCCGATCACGCGATTGTCGGCGCGGCTCAGCTGATAGAGATAGCCGTCGTTCGAATTATAATTGTAGATGTAGTTCGGGCTGGTGTCGTGGAACGCGCGGAAACGGTTCTCGGCATAGCCGTTGTACCAGTCGCGATTGTCGTTGCGGGCAGCCAGATTGACTTTCTGGCCAACCGCGGCGATCGGCCGGACGCGGCGCTTGCCGTCGATATTGGCGACCTGGACGCGACCCGCCGCCGGCGGCCCGCTGCGCTCGAAGCGACGATCTTCGCGGTTCTGGATCCGGTCAGCCCGCAGCTGGTCACGGTTGACATTGTTGGCAACGCGCGCGGCCTGGCGGTCCTGCTGGGCCTGCTTGTTGCGCTGAATATTATTGCGGGCATTGGCCTGCCCGTTGTTCCGGGCATTGCTCTGGGCGACGCGATCGGTGCGCTGCTGCTGCTGGCGCGCCTGCTGCTGGCGCTGGTTGCGCTCGACCTTGGCGCTTTGCTCGCGCTTGACCGTATCGGCTCGCACCTGCTGCTGGCGCTGAGTCTGGGCGCGCTGCTGCTGGCGCTGGGCCTGCTGCTGCTGGCGCTGAGCCTGCTGCTGACGCTGAGCCTGCTGCTGGCGCTGTTGCGGCGCCTCGCGCTGGACGCGCTGCTGGCGCTGTGGCGGTGCCTGCTGGACCCGCTGCTCGCGCTGCGGGCGCTCGGCCCTGGCCTGCTGCTGACGCTGTTGCGGCGCTTCGCGCTGGACGCGCTGCTGCTGCGGTGCGGCCTGCTGGGCGCGCTGCTCGCGCTGCGGCGCCTGGCGCTGGGCTTTCGCTTGTTCGCGCTCGGCCTTGGCATCGGCTCGCTCTGCTGCCCGGTCGTCCTTGTTGCGGCCGCCCTGGGCTTGGGCCGGCGAAGTAATCGCAAGCGCGGCGACCGATGCGATGAGAAACATCCTCGTCATGGCTCAAATCCTTGTAATGTCGCAGTAATTATCAGCGACCATGGCGCAATACGCCTGATTACAACATGAATGGAGCGCGTGAGTTGCATCCAGGCACGCGATTTGGCCCAGTCGCGCCTCGTTACAACGCGCTTGTCATCTGGCATTCATCCGAATCGGCTGGATTCCGTCGGTGGTGGGAATTTATCGACGACTCTCCGGGTTGGGTCTCGCTGGGGCGATCAAGCGCAACCACGGCGCCGAATGGACGGCACTCATCAGCAGGTACATCGCGACCATTCCGCCGAGCGGCGACGGATGCATTCCGGGCGGCTCGCCAGCGCCGGCGTTGAGCAACGCCATGAGCGCGAACGCCGGCGCGGCCGCAAACGACAGCCATTCGTCTGGCCCAAGCCGCCCGCGGCCGTGCACCGTGCCGTTAGGCACCGGCGCGGTCCCTGAAGGCGGCTTCTCCGGCATCCGAAACCTCGACCCATTTCTTGTCCGGCGCGGCGCCCGCGACATAGCTGTCGTTCCAGTTCCACCATTTATAGGGCGCGGTCTGGGGATAGCGCGCGGGCGAATCCTCCCACGCCTCCTGGCGTCCGAGCGGGGTGATATCGAGATAGGCCCAGGTCCCGCCCATCGCCTCGTCGCCGCGATTGTTGATGAAATAGGTGCGAAACGCCTGGTCGCCGTCGCGAATGAACGCGTTGGTGCTGTGCCATTGATCGACGCCGAAATCCTCGTCGAAGCTGTCGGTGATCGAATTCCACGGCATTTCCCAGCCCATCTGCTGCTTGAGCCGCGCGATGTCGGCCTGCGGCGCGCGCGAGACGAACACCAGGCTGGTGTCGCGCGCGAGAAGGTGGGCAAGGTTGGCGACCTGGTCGGCGACCATCGAGCAACCGATGCAGGCATGGCCCGGCCAGCCATGGACATCGGGTTCGAAGAACGCGCGATAGACGATCAGCTGGCGCCGGCCGTCGAACAGGTCGAGCAGGCTCGCCTTGCCTTCGGGACCGTCGAACTCATAGGCCTTGTCGACCGCCACGGCATCCGCCGGCGCTCGGCCGCCAACGCGTCGCGGGCGCGGGTCAGGGCCTTTTCCTTGACCAGCAGGTCTTGCCAGGCGCTATCCCACGCCTCGCGCGAGACGACGGGCGGCCGGTTGGGCAGGCCAGCTTCGCTGGTTCCGGTCATCACTTCACTCCTTTAATTCGCGTGTTCGGTCAGTCCGCCAGACGCTGGTCGTACTCGGCCTTGATCTCGGCCCATTGATCCCAGAACGGCGCGGGCGCGGTGCCGGCGATGCGGGCAGCAAGGATGGCGAGGTGGGCATGCCAGCCGGCGCTGAAGTTGCGCAGCGCCGAACGGTCGGCGACGCGGCGATGGATCACGGTCAGGCGAACCTCGTCGCCCTGTTCCTTCAGCTCGAACGTGACGCTGCCGGTCGCTCCCCAGCTGAAGCCGAGCTTGTGCGGCGGATCGAGCTCGGTGATCTGGCTTTGCATGCTGTGCTCGCCGCCCATGCCGGGCGGCCGCTCGCCGGGAGGATCGGTCAGCTCGTCGTTGCGCCAGACCAGTTCGAATGGCGCGCCGACCGTCAAATCCATCTCGCCCGCCGCGAACCATTGGCGGCGCAGCTCGCTTTCGGTCAAAAACGCCCATACGCGCTCGATCGGCCCCGGTAGCAGCCGCTCGATCTTGAGCGTGTCGGGTCCGGTTAGGACGCCATAGCTGTCGAGCGTCGCATGTTGGTTCATTTCTGGTCTCCTGTTGATTTGCCGGCCTTGCGCGCATCGTCTTCACGCAGAATCCGGTCGAGCGCGCCAAGCCGTTCGCGCCAGAACACGCCGTAGCGGGTCATCCACTCGACCAGCGGTTCGAGGCCCTCGGTCCGGGCGCTGTAATAGACGTTGCGGCCGTCGGGCCGGTCGGCGATCAGCCCGGCCTGTTTCAAGGATTTGAGGTGCTGCGACACCGCGCCTTGGGTGACCCCGCTGCCGCGCGTCAGCTCGGCCACGTTGATCTCGCCGGACCCGACGATGCGCTCGAACACCGCGCGCCGGGTGGGGTCGGCGAGCGTGCGCATGACGCTATCGATGGCGGTGACGTCGGCCATGCGGTTTCAATTAGTGATGGCTAATACATTAGTCAACTCTAATGCGTAGTGCAGGGATGTTCGTCTTTAGCTGATTCTCACTCCCACTCGATCGTGCCGGGCGGTTTGGAGGTGTAATCATAGGTCACCCGGTTGATCCCCGGGACTTCGTTGACGATCCGCGTCGCGACCCGGCTCAAAAAGGCCGCGTCGAACGGGTAGATGTCGGCGGTCATACCGTCGACGCTGGTCACCGCGCGCAGCGCGCAGACGCTGTCATAGGTCCGGTAATCGCCCATCACGCCGACCGTGCGGACCGGCAGCAGCACCGCGAACGCCTGCCAGATCGCATCGTACAGCCCGGCGTTGCGGATTTCCTCGAGGTAGATCGCGTCGGCCTTGCGCAAAATGTCGCAGCGTTCCTCGGTGACTTCGCCGGGGATGCGGATGGCGAGGCCCGGGCCGGGGAACGGATGGCGCGCGACGAACGCCTCGGGCAGCCCCAGTTCGCGCCCGAGCACGCGCACTTCGTCCTTGAACAATTCGCGCAGCGGCTCGACCAAATGCATGTTCATCCGCTCGGGCAGGCCGCCGACATTGTGGTGGCTCTTGATCGTCACGCTCGGCCCGCCGGTGAACGACACGCTTTCGATGACGTCGGGATAAAGCGTCCCCTGGGCAAGGAAATCTGCGCCGCCGACCGTTTTAGCCTCGGCTTCGAACACTTCGATGAAGGTCTTGCCGATGAACTTGCGCTTGGCTTCGGGGTCGGTCACACCGGCCAAACCGCCGAGGAATTCCTTGCTCGCGTCGACGTGGACCAGCGGGATGTTGTAGCTGTTTCGGAACAGCGAAACGACCTGCTCCGCCTCACCCATCCGCATCAGCCCATGGTCGACGAAGACGCACGTCAATTGCTCGCCGATCGCTTCGTGGATCAGCACCGCCGCGACCGCGCTGTCGACCCCGCCCGACAGCCCGCAGATCACCCGCCTGCTGCCGACCTGGGCGCGGATTTCGGCAATCTTGGCGTCGCGGAACCCGGCCATCGTCCAGTCGCCCGAACAGCCGCACACGTGGCGCACGAAATTGGCCAGCAACTTGCCGCCGTCGGGGGTGTGGACCACCTCGGGGTGGAACATCATCGAGTAAAAGCGCTGCGCCTCGTCGGTAGCGATGGCGTAGGGCGCGCCTTCCGATTTGGCGACGATCGAAAAGCCGTCGGGCAATTGCTCGACGCGGTCGCCATGGCTCATCCACACCTGGTGCTTTTCACCGACCTGCCACAGCCCGTCGAACAAGGCGCTGGCGGCGATGATGTCGATGAACGCGCGCCCGAATTCGCGGTTGTCGGACGCCGCGACGACCCCGCCCAATTGGTGCGCCATGGTCTGCTGGCCGTAGCAGATGGCGAG
>JBDTRT010000048.1:0-16157 GCA_039931595.1 Sphingomicrobium sp. | reverse complement strand
AGCTTGTGGTTGCCGATGGTGGTGGGGGAAGGCTTGGGCTTGCGCCGCGCCGATGCGCCGCTCAGTTCATCCTCGGTAGGCAAAGCTGGTCTCCTGTACGAAGCACCCCTTAGAACCAGTCCCGCCGACGCGGCTAGGACGGGCTTGGGGCGCGGTCAACTATTGAGCGATGGCGATGCAGCTGATCTGCCGCCCGTAATCCTCTTCCCCGCGGTGGGTCGCCCGGCGGTAGCTGAAGAAGCGCGCGGCGTCGTCATAAGTGTCGAGGCCCAAGGGTTCGACGCTCGCGACGCCGGCGGCGGTGAGGCGCGCGACGACATAGGCTTCGAGGTCGAAGTGCGGCTTGTCGCCCGCTGCGCCGCTGAAAAAGCGCTGGTTGGCGAGGTCCTGGTCGATGAACCGCAGCCGAAACGCCGGATCGACTTCGTACGAGGCGCGGCCGATGCACGGGCCGACCGCGGCGGCGATCCGCTCGCGCCGCGCGCCGAGCTGCTCCATCGCCGCGATGGTCGCGTCGGTCACTCCGCCAAACGCGCCGCGCCAGCCGGCGTGGGCCGCTCCGACCACGCCCGCCGCCACGTCCGCCAGCAGTACCGGCGCGCAATCGGCGGTAAGGATCCCGAGCAGCAGTCCGGGCCGGTCGGTGACCATCGCATCGGCGTGGGGCCGCTGGTCCTGGGTCCACGGCTGCTCGACCTGGACGGCGATGGCCGAATGGATCTGGTGGACCGTCGCCAGCTCAGCTCCGGGCAGCACGGCGGCGTTTGCCCGCGCCCGGTTCTCGGTGATCGCGGCGCGGTCGTCGCTGCTGCCAAAACCGACGTTGAGGCCCTCGAGCGCGCCGGTCGAAACCCCGCCGCGGCGCCCGAGGAAACCGTGCGGCAACGCCGCCAGATTGCGCGCCCGGATGACCTCGATCGTCACAGGTCGAGCCGCATAATGATGTCGTCGTCGGCGTGGTTGCCGACCATGAACACGCACGGTCCGACGTCGACGAACCCGAAGCGGGCGTAGAACCGCCGCGCGCGCAGGTTCTGGCTGAACACCGACAGAAAGATTTGCCCGTCGCCGCGGCGGCGCGCTTCGGCCACCATCCAGTCGACCAGCTCGATCGCGACCCCCGATCCTTGCCACGGCTCGAGCACGTATAATTGGCGCAGTTCGATCGCCGGCCCAGCCGGTTCGACCGGAAGCTTGACCGGCCCGAGCTTGATGAAGCCCGCCATTTGCTCGCCGTCCTCCGCCAGCCGGACCGCGAACGCCCCGCTTTCGAGCTGCTCACGCCAATGCGCAGGGCTGTGCCCGGCGAGGAAGGCGGCCAGGTCGCGCGGGTCGTAGAGGTGGCCGAACGTGTCGCGAAAGCCGTCATGGAACAGCGCCGTCAGCGGCTCGGCGTCGCCCGGCGCCGCGTCCCGGTAGCGGACCGTCATGGCGCGAACCCGGCCGGCGCCGGCCACGCCCGCGCATGCACCGCCATCACCTTGAAGATTTGCCCCATCGCCCGCGCATCGCACAGCCGCTCGCGCGCCAACGCGAATTCGGCGGCGCGCTGCGGGTGCAGCTCGGCCAGCGCCGAAGCGCGCTCGGCGATGCCCAGCCGTTCGAGCCAGTGACCCTGGTCGGCCACCGGCGTGACCGCGACCCCGGCAATCCGGGCGGCCGTACCAAGCGCCTCGAAATCAATGTGCGCGGTCAGGTCCTGCTCGCCCGGGTCGTCCAGCACAGCGGCAAAGCCATGGTCGCGCACCGCCTGCAACGTATCGCCCGCGGCCGTCCGGGCGTGGCCGTAATCGACGATCAGCGCCATTCCGCCGCGTACGGCGATATGCTCGGCAATCGCCGTGATCGCCTGTCCGCGCTCGGGCGAATCCTCGCGCACCGGCCCGCTCGCGGTGAACGCCAGGCGATCGTCGACCAGGGTCACACGACGCTCCTCAGCGCCGACCCACTGGCGCACCGCCAGCGCATCGAAGAACTCGTTGGCGACCAGCAATACGGGCACCTTGGGCAGGCCGTCGATCGCATCGTGCCACTGCGCTTCTGGCACCAGCCCGGCATGCTTCGTCCGCAGCTCGGGGCTGGTTTCGACCAGATGCACCGCGCCATCGAAACCAGCCTTGCGCAGCACCTTGAGCGCGTCTGCGGCAAGCGTCCCGCGGCCCGGCCCAAGCTCGGCATAGCAAGCGTCGGCCGGCGCCCCGGCGCGGAGCCAGCAATCGGCCAGCGCGGCGCCGACGATCTCGCCGAACATCTGGCTGATTTCCGGCGCGGTGGTGAAATCCCCGGCTGCGCCGAGGGGGTCGCGAGTTGCATAATAATGCGCGTTGCATAGCGCCATGAAGCGTTCGACCGTGATCGGACCATCGGCCGCGATCCGCGCGCGAAGCTGCTTGCCGAAGGACTCCGTCCCACCCGCCGGGGGAGGCTCGTCAGGCAACGCTCTCGGTGCCAACCGTCGGCTCCACCCGCACCCGCCGCCGGGGCGCGGTGACGACCAGATAGAGTCCGCCGATAATCATTGGCACAGACAGCCATTGCCCCATGTGGAGGCCGGTAGCCGCGGCGAACCCGACCAGTTGCGAGTCGGGTTCGCGGACGAATTCGACCGCAAACCGGAAGATTCCGTAGAACAGGATGAAGGCGCCGACGAGCCGGCCGGGCTGGTAGCGCGCGTCGGTCCGCCAGAACATCCACCACAGGATGCCGAACAGCACCAGGCCTTCCAGCCCGGCTTCGTAGATCTGGCTGGGATGGCGCGGCGGGCCGAGGATGGTGTCGCCGGTGGCGGTCAGTTCCGGGAACCGCACCGCCCACGCGACGCTGGTCGGGGCGCCCCACAATTCGTGGTTCACGAAATTGGCGAGGCGGCCGAAGAACAGGCCGAACGGCACGCAGCACGCCACATAGTCGTGGATTCGGAGCCACGGCAGCTTTTCCCTGCGCGCCAGATAGAGAATGCCGAGCGTCGTCCCGACCACGCCGCCGTGGAACGACATGCCGCCGTCCCACAGCTTGAGAATGTCGAGCGGGTGCTGGAGATAATAAGCGAGGTTGTAGAACAGCACATAGCCGATGCGGCCGCCGAGGATGATGCCGAGCGCGGCGTAGAACACCAGATCGTCGGCGTGGCGCCGGGCGATTGGCGCACCGGGTTGCTTCAACAGCTTGAGCAAATACCAATAGCCGATGAAAATGCCGGCGAGGTAAGCGAGGCTGTACCAGCGCAGTTCGAACAGGCCGAGGTTGAGCGCGACGGGCGACAAATGCAGGTCGGTCCAGGCAATTGCGTTTGTATCCATGGGCGTTTGCAAGGACTTCCCCCTTTAGCTTCGCCGTCTCATAAGATGGGCTGCCGCAAAGGGCAAAGGAGGCGGGATTCTGATGGTTGCCGATCTCGATCGACGGTTCGACGAAATGCTCGCCCGGGTGATCGGGCCGGGCGGTCGGCTGGTGATCGAGCAGGATGAACACGGCCAGGCGATCGTCACCAATTTCCCGGCGACCGTGCCGGCCCTGCTGCGCACGTTCTGCACGCTCTACGCCGACCGGGAGGCGGTCATTGCCGGCGACGAGCGGCTGACTTTCGCCGACCTCGACCGCTGGTCGGAGCAGCTCGCCGTGGCGCTTGCCACGCGCGGCATCGCCAAGGGCGACCGGGTTGGCCTGGCGATGCGCAACTGCCCGAGCTGGATCATCGTCTACATGGCGGTGGTCAAGGCGGGCGCGGTCGCGACCCTGATCAACGGCTGGTGGCAAACCCGCGAGCTCGACCATGCGATGCGCCTGGTCGAACCGCGGCTGGTGATCGCCGACGCCGCCCGCGCCAAGCGGATCGAGGGCGTCTGCGGCTCGTGCGAGATCCTCTGTCTCGACGTCGCTCTGCCGCTCGCCGAGGCGCTGGCGCCGCTGCTCGACGGCGCCGGCGACGCGGTTGCGCTGCCCGACGTGGGGCCCGACGACGACGCGACGATCCTGTTCACGTCGGGCTCGACCGGTGAAGCCAAGGGCGCGCTGTCGACCCACCGCGCGGTGACCACCGCGACCTATTGCTATGCCAGCGGGCTGATCATCCTGCTCGGCATCCTGACCGACGAGGGCCGGCCGCCGCCGATCCCGCGGACTTTGCTCAGCGTGCCTTTGTTCCACGTAACCGGCGAAGTCCCGGTGCTGCTCAACAGCTTCGTCGTCGGCCGCTGCATGGTGGTGATGGCAAAATGGGACGCGGGCGAGGCGCTGCGGCTGATCGAGCAGGAGAAGATCACTTATTTTGTCGGCGTCCCGACCATGAGCCTCGAATTGATGAACCATCCCAACCGCCACAAGCACGATCTGTCGTCGCTGAAGGACATTACCGCCGGCGGCGCGCCGCGCCCGGTCAGCCACGTCGAACGGCTGCGCCGGGAATTCCCCGACGCCCAGCCGGCGCTCGGCTACGGACTGACCGAAACCAACGCTGTCGGCTGCATCAGCATGTGGGGCAGTTACGCCGCCAAGCCGGCCTCGACCGGGCGCCCGGCCAAGCCGTTTGTTGAGGTTGCGATCCTCGGCGCCAATGACGCCCATTTGCCGGTCGGCGAGAATGGCGAGATCGCGATCCGCTCGGCGGCCAACATCAAATGCTATTGGCGCAATCCCGAAGCGACCGCGGCGGCGGTCACCGCCGACGGCTACATTCGCACCGGCGACATCGGCTATCTCGATGACGAAGACTATCTGTTTATCGTTGACCGCAAGAAAGACATCATCATCCGCGGCGGCGAAAACATCGCCGCGGCCGAGGTCGAGGCGGCCTGCTACGCGTGCCCCGACGTGGCCGAGGCGGCGGTGTTCGGAATTCCCGACGAGCGGCTCGGCGAAGTCCCGCTGGCGATCATCCACCGCCAGCCCGGAAGCGACCTCGACGAGGCGAAACTGCGGGCCTTCCTCGAAACGCGGCTGGCAGCATTCAAGGTGCCGCCGAAGATGATCTTCTCGGATCAGCATTTGCCGCGCCTCGGCACCGGCAAGATCGACCGCGTCGCGCTCAAGGCGCTGTACGGCCATTGAAGCAAGCGCTCGTCGGCATCGACCGCCGGACGCTGCTGATTGGCGGCGGAATCGGCATCGGCCTGGTGGTCGGCTTTGCAGCCTGGCCGCGCCGCCCCGCCAGTCGCGTCGCGGACGGCGAGGGCGAGCACGCCTTTGGCCACTTCCTCAAGATCGGCGGCGATGGGCGGGTGACGGTCGCGGTGCCGCAAGCGGAAACCGGGCAGGGGGTATGGACCGCGCTGCCGCAGATCGCCGCCGATGAACTCGGCGCGGCGTGGGACTCAGTGGCGGTCGAGCCCGCGCCGCTGATCGCCGGCTTTGCCAATTCGCTCGCCGGCGGCGAGGGTTGGCTCGATGGTATCGGCCGTTTGCGCCGTTTCCGGCTGTCGGGGGAGATGCGGGTCACGGCCGGGTCGACCTCGATCCGCGCGTTCGAGCACCCGCTGCGCGAGGCTGCGGCGACGGCACGTTCGCTGCTGATTGCCGCCGCCGCCGCGCGCTGGGACGTCGATCCTGACGATTGCGACACCGCCGATGGGTTTGTCCTGCATCTCGGCCAGACCGCGTCGTTCGGCGAGCTTGCCGAGCAGGCCTCCGGCCACAATCCGCCGTGGCGTCTGCGCCGCCGTCCGCCGCGCCGCGGGCTGCTGATGGGCCGGCCGCTGCCGCGGCTCGACCTTCCGGCCAAGAGCGACGGCAGCTTCCGCTTCGCCGGCGACGTGCGCCTGCCCGACATGCTGTTCGCCTCGGCGCGGATCGCTCCGCCCGGCGGGCGGCTCACCGGCTTCTCCCGCGAAGGCGCTGGTGGTCATCCAATTGCCGTGCGAAATCATTGGCTTGCGACCACAGCCGAAAGCTGGTGGGCGGCTGAGCGCGCGCTTCGGATGGCCAATCCCCATTTTTCCGCACCGCAAAGTCCATCGCGCGAAGCGATTCTCACCATGCACGAGCACCTCCTCGAAAGCGGCGACGGCGCGACCTGGTTCAGCCGCGGCGACTATCGCTCGGCGGTCGCCGGATCACGGCCGCTGGCCGCCACTTACTGGGTCGCTCCGGCGCAGCATCTCGGTCTCGAACCGCTGACCGCCACCGCCCGTTTCAGCGGCGACCGGCTCGAGGTGTGGGCGCCGACCCAGGCACCCGAATTCGCCCACGCCGCGGCGGTCACGGCGGCCGGCGCCGCCGCCGACCACGTCACGCTCTACCCGATGCCGGTCGGCGAGCCCGGCGGCCGCGCACTCGAAGCCGACGCAATCCCGTTCGCGGTCGAACTGGCGCACGAGCTCAAGCGGCCGGTCCAGCTGACCCTGTCGCCGGGCGCAAGCCAGAACCACGACCGCGTCACTCCGGCTGCCGCCGCGCGCATGACTGCGCTGCCCGGCGCCGGCGGGATCACGGCGGCGTGGAAGATGCGGGTCGCCACCGGCGACGGCCTCGGCTCGGCGATAAGCCGCCTGACTGACTCCGATCCGGTAACCAAGCTCGGCCACACCGCGCTCGACGGCGCCATTCCGCCTTACGGGTTTGAGCACATCAGCATCGAGAGCGTGGCGGCCGATAACGCATTCCCGACCGGCTATTTGCGCGGCCACCCGCAGCGCGCCCTGACCTTCTTCACCGAAAGCTTCATCGATGAACTGGCCCATGCCGCCGGGGCCGAGCCGCTGGCGTTCCGGATGGCGCTGCTCGGCGGCAATCCGCGCCTCGCGCACTGCATCCAGGCCGCCGCGGCCCAGGGCAATTGGGACGGCGGGGGGAACGGCAGCACGCTTGGGCTGGCCGCTTGCTCGGCGTTCGGCTCGCACATCGGGCTGCTGGCCGATGCGACCATCGGCGCCGACCAGGACATCGAAGTTCACCGGCTGGTGGCGGCGGTCGATTGCGGGCGGATCGTCAACCCGCAACTGGTCCGCCAGCAGATCGAAGGCGGATTGATCTACGCGCTTGGCCTCGCCCGGGTACGCGAACCGGAATGGGCGGCGGGCATACCGCGCTCGCGCCCGATCGGCGCGATCGGCTTGCCGCGAATTGCGCGCACGCCGCAGATCGAGGTCCGGCTGGTGCCCAGCAATGCACCGTCCGGCGGGGTCAGCGGGCTCGGCGTCGCGGTGCTTGCGCCGGCCATCGCCAACGCCATTTTCGCGGCCACCGGCAAAAGGGTGCGGAGCCTGCCATTCGACCCGGCGGCGGCGGGATGATCAAGCCGTCCGATCATCCTCCGGTAACGCCGCCGCGGATCGGCGTGCTGCTGACCAATCTCGGTACGCCCGACGCGCCCGACCCAGGCTCGGTGCGTCGCTACCTCGCCGAATTCCTGACCGATCCGCGAGTGATCGAAATTCCGCAATGGCTGTGGCGGCCGATCCTCCACGGGGTCGTATTGCCCACGCGGCCGCGCAAGTCGGCGCACGCGTATCGGCAGGTGTGGACCAATGACGGTTCGCCGCTGGCGGCGATCACCCGGCGCCAGGCGCAGGCGTTGCAGGCCCGGCTCGGGCCGGATGTGATGGTCGAATTCGCGATGCGCTACGGCAATCCGGGAATTGCTTCTGCGGTCGAGCGGATGACGGCAGCCGGCTGCACACGGATTCTCGCGGCGCCACTTTATCCGCAATATTGTGCGGCGACGACCGCTAGCGCCAACGATGCGTTGTTCGCCGCGGTGGCGTCGATGCGGTGGCAGCCGGCGTTGCGCACGATGCCACCCTATTACGACGACCCGGCCTATATCGAAGCGCTGCGCAGCGACCTTGTCCGCCAGCTCGAAGCGCTCGATTTCGAGCCGCAGCGCGTCCTGCTGAGTTTCCACGGAATGCCGCAGCGCACGCTCGAGCTCGGCGACCCCTACCATTGCCATTGCCAGAAGACCGCGCGCCTGCTCGGCGAAGTGCTCGGCCGCCCGGTCGACATCGCTTTCCAGTCGCGCTTCGGCCGCGCCCAATGGCTCAAGCCCGCGACCGACGCCGTGCTAACCGATTATCCGCAGCAAGGCGTCGAGCGAATTGCCATCGCAGCGCCGGGATTTTCGGCGGATTGTCTCGAAACGCTGGAAGAGCTTGGAATTCGCGGCCGCGACGATTTTCTCGCGGCCGGCGGGACGCATTTTGCGCGGCTCGATTGCCTCAACGATTCAACCGACGGAATGACCATGTTGGAGCGCCTCGTCGTCCGCGAACTTGAAGGTTGGCGAGTAGCGACCTAAGCGCAGCGATCGATAAACAGGAGGATGACCATGGCTCGAGTGGCGATCGTCACTGGCGGCACGCGCGGTATCGGCGAAGCGATCAGTGCCATGCTCAAGGAAAAGGGCATGAATGTCGCGGCCAATTACGCTGGCAATGAAGAGAGAGCGAAAGCCTTTACGGATCGCACCGGAATTCCCGCATACCGCTGGGACGTGTCCGATTTCGACTCATGCCAAAAGGGCATCGCGCAGGTTGAAGCGGACCTTGGGCCAGTCGACGTGCTGGTCAACAATGCCGGCATCACGCGCGATTCAACTATGAAGCGGATGGATCACGACAAGTGGCAGCAGGTCATCGACACCAACCTCGGCGGGTGTTTCAACATGGCCAAAGCGGTGTTCGAAGGGATGATCGGGCGGGGCTACGGCCGGATCGTCAACATCGGTTCAATCAACGGCCAGGCCGGCCAGTACGGCCAAGTCAATTATGCCGCCGCCAAATCGGGCATCCACGGTTTCACCAAGGCGCTGGCGCAGGAAGGCGCGCGCGCCGGAGTGACCGTCAATGCGATCGCGCCAGGTTATATCGACACCGACATGGTCGCCGCGGTGCCGGAGGAAGTGCTGGCCAAGATCGTTTCGCGGATTCCGGTCAACCGTCTCGGCAAGGCGGAGGAGATCGCCCGCGGGGTCGCCTTCCTGGTCGACGAGCAGGGTGGCTTCATCACCGGATCGACGCTGTCGATCAACGGCGGCCAGCACATGTATTAGGCGTGGGTGTTGCCGGTGAAACGATCGGCTACGGGCCGCCGGTCAAGCGCTCGGTGCTGATCGCCGGGCACGCCACCTCGATCAGCCTCGAGCCGATTTTCTGGCGCGCGCTGGAAGTCGCTGCGAGCGAACGCGGCTTGCCGCTCAACGCCATGGTCGCCGAAATCGACGCGGCCCGAATCGGTGCGCAACCCCCGCCCAACCTGACTTCGGCGATCCGCCAATGGTTGTTCGCGCGCTCTCTGGGTGCGTGAGCGCGACCGCGCGCGAACCCTGATTTGATTACGAAACCTGCCGGTTTTCCGCCCGACCGTTTGCCTGATGCGCGGCGTGCGCGATGGATATCGCGAACGCCGCCCCACGGTCCGCGGCAAGGTCGAGGAACAGTGCCGGCTCGATCAGCTCAAGCTCCATGATCATCAGTCCGCCGTCGGCGCCGCGGATCATGTCGACCCGCGCGTAAGTCGCCGCGGCCGGCGCCGCAGCCAGCGCCGCTTGGGCGAGCTCGATTCCGCCAGATGGCGGGGCGCAGCTCATCTTGGTCCCGCCGAGGTGCGGCTGGACGCGGAATTCACCCGCCTTGGGCTGCTTGAGCACGGCGTGGCTGAAGTCGCCGTCGAACAGCATCAGCGCAAATTCGCCCTCGGTCGAAATCGAATCGATCAGGGGCTGGACGATTGTCCGCTGGCCGCGACTGTCGTCCGGAATCGGATTGTTTGGGCCAAGCAAATAAGTGCTCGTTGCTCCGCCCGAAACCGGCGGCTTGATCACCAGCTGCTCGCTCCCCAGCTGGTCCCGGGCCGCTGCGACGGCGCCCTCGTCGCACGCTCCAACCAAGATCGTGGGCACGGTCGCGACGCCCTTTCGAGCAAGCTCGGTGAGATAGATCTTGTCGCTGTTCCAGCGCAGCAACTGCGCCGGGTTGACCACCGCCAATTGCTCGGGTTCGACGCGGTCGAGGAAGTTCAGCCAATCGGCGAAGCGCAGGTGATAGCCCCAGGCGACCAGCGGCAGGATGAGGTCCTAGCCGCCAAGCTAGCCGGCCTCGGTCCACGGCACTGCGTCGACCGCAACGCCGCTTTGGGCGAGCACCGCGGCTTCTTCGTCGAACGCCCAACGCCACGGCTCAACATAGCCCGGCTCCGGGACAAGAACGGCCAGGCGCAGCATTTACCGAGCGAGCAGGATTCGGGCCTGGTTGGCGATTTGCGCCAGCATCGGGGCGCTGACGTGGCCTTCGGCGCGGGCTCGCATGAGGAGCTGGCGGAACTGGTCGATCCGCGCGCCCTGGCTGGCGATCCACTGCTCGACCGCGGCATCGGGGTGGCTGCGGCGATGCGACAGGAAGTCGATCCGCAATTGCTCGAAATCGCGGGCCAGTCCGGCGGTGAGCAGCCGCTCCCACTGATTGCTCGGGACGAACCGGGCGACCTGCTGCTGCGCCCAGTCGAGCCCAAGCGTCTCGCCGAGCTTGGTGTAGGCGCTGGTCAGCGCCAATTCGTCGACCTTGCGCCGGGCAGCCAGCGCCGCGATCCCGAACACCCCGTCAAGCTCGTAGAGGCGCACCAACCCGCGCACGATTTCCTCGCTCGCGCCAAGTCCGATCAAGCGGTCGCGGCGGACTGCTGCCTCGTTGCGCACCTCGGACCGGATCAGCTTGGTGGCGGCGCTGGCAATCTTGCGCACGCCGGGCTCGAGCTGCTTGCACAAGGCGCTGACCCGGCTCTCGCCGGCGGCCGAGCGGAGAATGTCCGACAAATGCGACCGGACGCTGCTTGCGGCGATGACGAACAGCTCGATACGGACCGCTTCGGGTAGCGACGCCTGGTCGATCTGGTGCCATAATTGGTCGAGGTCGAGCAGGCGCTCGGCGACCAGGAACGCGACCAGCACTTGGCCCAGCGATGCGCCCTCTTCCTCGGTCAAGTCGAGCGCCACACTCGGCCCGAGGCGATTGACGAAGCGGTTGGCGGCCTTGGTGCCGAGGATGTCATGCCGCAGCCGATGCGCGCGAATTGCGTCGGCGTGGGCCTTGCGCATCGGTTTGGGGAAGGCTTCGAACAGCTGCGGCTCGAGCAATTTGTCATCAGCGAGGTTGAGCAGCTCGGCCGAATCCTCGAGCACGATCTTGGAAATCGAAAGCAGCACGGCAAGCTCGGGCCGGGTCAGCCCACGGCCCTCCTGGACGCGGCGCAGCAACTCTTCGCTGCTGGCCAGGCCCTCGACCTTGCGATCGAGCCGGCCGGCGCCTTCGAGCAGCTCGATGGTGCGCACGTAACCCGGGACTGCAACCGCGCCACCGCTCTCGGCGATCGACAGAGCGAGACTCTGCAGCCGATTATCCTCGAGCACGATCTCGGCAACATCGTCCGTCATCTTGGCGAGCAAGGCGTTGCGCTTGGCCTCGGTCAGCCGGCCGTCGTGCATTTCCCGGTTGAGCGGGATCTTGATGTTGACCTCATTGTCCGAACAATCGACGCCGGCGCTGTTGTCGATGAAGTCGGTGTTGATCCGGCCGCCGCGGTCGGCGAACTCGATCCGCCCGGCCTGGGTGATCGCCAAATTTGCGCCCTCGCCGATAGCCTTGGCGCGGAGCTCGCTGGCATCGGCCCGAAGCGCGTCGTTGGCGGGGTCGCCGACGTCGGCGTTCGATTGGGTCGATGCCTTGATGTAGGTGCCGATGCCACCGAACCAGATTAAGTCGATCGGGCTTTTGAGAATGGCGTTGATCAGGCCCCCCGGGTCGATCGCGGCGGAATCGATCCCAAGCGCGCTGCGGGCCTCTTTCGACAGGCTGATCGATTTCTGGGTGCGCGGGTAGATGTCGCCGCCCTTCGACAGCAGCGCCCGATTATAATCATCCCAGCTCGATCGCGGCAAATCGAACAAGCGCTTGCGCTCGGCCCAGCTCTTGCGCGGATCGGGGTCGGGATCGATGAAGATATGCCGGTGGTCGAACGCCGCGACCAGCTTGAGCGACTTCGACAGCAGCATGCCGTTCCCGAACACGTCGCCCGACATATCGCCACAGCCGACCACCGTTATTGGATCGGACTGGACGTCGACGCCCTGCTCGAGGAAGTGGCGCTGGACCGAGATCCACGCGCCGCGGGCAGTGATGCCCATCACCTTGTGATCGTAGCCATGGGACCCGCCGCTGGCGAAGGCGTCACCGAGCCAGAAGCCGCGATCGAGCGCAATCGCGTTGGCGATGTCGGAGAAGCTCGCGGTGCCTTTGTCGGCAGCGACGACGAAATAGGGATCGTCGCCGTCGTGGATCACAACATTGGCCGGGTGAACCAACTTGTCGTTGACCAGATTGTCGGTGATCGACAGGCACGAGCGGATAAAGATGCGGTAGCTTTCGGTCCCTTCCGCCAGCCATTCATCGCGGCTTGCCGTCAATGGCAGCTGCTTGGGATAGAATCCGCCTTTGGCGCCGGTTGGAACGATCACCGCATTCTTGACCATCTGCGCCTTCATCAGGCCCAGAATCTCGGTGCGGAAATCATCGCGGCGGTCGGACCAGCGGATGCCGCCGCGGGCGATCGGACCGCCGCGCAGATGGATGCCTTCGACCCGCGGAGAATAGACCCAGATCTCGCGCCACGGGACCGGCGCGGGAAGACCCGGAACCTGTGCTGAAACGATCTTGAAGGCGACTGCCTCGCGCGCCGCGTCAGAGAAAGCATTGGTCCGAACGATCGCCTCGATCAAAGCGCGCAGGCGGCGCAGGATGCGGTCATCGTCGATCGATTTCACGCGCGCCAGCGCATCGTCGAATGCCTTTCGCTGCTTTTCAGTCAGCGCTTCACGCCGTGACCGCGCGGCCGGGTCGTGGGTCACGATGAACAGCTGGATCAACGCTGCCGTCGCGTTCGGCGCCCGGCGCAGTGCGTCGACCACCGTGACCAGGCCGAATGCGCTGCCGGCCTGGCGCGAATATCGGAACCATGCGCGGAGCCACTGCACCGGCCGTGCATTGAGCCCGGCAAATAGCGTCAGCTGATTGAACTCATCATCTTCCGACGCGCCGCTGAGCACACAGGCAATCGCGTTCTCGATCTCGTGCGAACGGGCCATGATGGCCTCGAGGTTGGCCTCGCTGCCGATCTCCAGCCGGAAATCATGAACATAGCCGAGCGAGCCGCCGGCAAGCGCGGTCGGCGATTCCTCAAGCACCCTGAATCCGAAATTCTCCAGCACTGGGACGGCGTCGGAAAGCGGGATCAAGGCATCCTGGCGATAGGCCTTGAGATGCAGGTGACCGGGCGGGTCGAGCTCCGAACGCCAGATCCGAACGCTGCGATCGCGGTCGCTCTCAAGCTCGCTCAGGCGGAGGATGTCGGCGGCTCCGTCCTCGGGGCTGGTGCGCGCCCGATACCCGTCCGGGAAGGCGTTGAGGAAGGTGATCGTAAGGCGCGTCGCCCGGGCCGAGCCAACCGCCGCGATCAGCTCCGCCTCGACCGCCGGCGCCCAGCCGCGGACCATCTCGACCAGCGCGGCATCGAGTGCATCCGGGTCGGGGAGCACGGCGTCTTCCTCGATATATTGGGTGTAGCGAATGAGTGCGAGATCGCCATCGCCGAGCTCAACCGACCAGCTCGATACGGTCGTTCCGACCTCCATTTCGAGCAACATCGCAATCGCCATCCGCCGCGACGTGGTCAGCTCCTCGCGCGGCAGCCAGACGAACGAGAACAAATGGCCCTTGAGGATGCTGCGGACCTGGAGCAGGGCGGGCCGCGGCCGGTCGGCCAGCGACATCGCCATCATCACCAGCTCGCGCACCGATTCCAGGCTGAGGTTGACCAGCAAGTCGCGCGGCAGTGACCCAACCGCGTGACGCAGGGCTTTGCCCGAATGGCCCTTCGGGTCGAACCCGAAATCCTTGTCGAGCTGCTCGAGCCGGCGCCGCAGAACCGGAACTTCCTCGGCTGGCAAGGTCAGCGCCTGGCTGGTCCACAGGCCGGCGTGAACGCCGATGCCAACGATCTTGCCGCCTTCGTGAATCGGGACCACGACCAGGTCGAGCGGCACGCGGCGGTGAACTGTCGATTTGCGTTCCGCCTTGGCCAGCAGCGGGACGTCGCCGCCCCGTTCAAAATAGCGCATCGCCCCGAGGCAACCGGCGTCATCGGTGGGCGGGCCGGGGATGCTGAACAGGCCAAGCGTTTCGGATGGCTGCTGCTGCGGTTTTTCGACCTGGTATCCGAGCAGGGTCATGGCGCCGCCGGCAAACCAGTTGAGCAGCGCCGCGCCTTCGGGATCGGGCGCCTCGGCGGCATCCTGGCACATGGTCTCCTGGAGCTTGCGCCAGTCGCGCACCGCTGCGCGCACATCGGCCAAGACGGCGCGCAATTCCCGCGCCAGTTCCTGCCGGGCACGGGCATCGGCGCGGTCGAGCTCGATGTACATCATCGATTCCCGGCGAGAGGCGTCGCCGCACAACGCCTCGACGACACTCAGCCGCCCATGGTCGTCGCGCGTGACACACATCACCGGATGCAGCAGACGGTGGATGGTCAGTTGGCGGCCGGCGATCGCATTGGCGATCGAATCCACCAAAAATGGCATGTCGTCATTGACGATGCCGATGCGCATCCGCCGGCGGCCCGCTTCACCACCGGTCGACTCGATTGCCAGTGAGACTTCGCCCTTGCGGCGACGCAACGCGACTCCGGCGAGAAACTCGGCCGCCTCGCGTTCGGTATCGCGGGAGAATCCCTTGGTTTCGCCCGGCAAGGCATGGCCCGTCAGCGCCTTGCGCAATGCCTCGACGAGCGGCTTGGCCACGCGCGAATGGACCGTCATGTTACGAACTTGCTCCGCCAAATGCCGCGATGGCAGCGGGCTATAGCCGCGCCGTTAGCGGGGGGACAAGCGTGTCCTGAGTTTAATCGAAGGGACTAGCTGGGCGGCTGCGCGGTCAGACCGAGCGGCGGATGGCGCGTTCGACCAGTGCCGGGTCGGTCACCAGCGCGACCGTCTCGTGCACACCGTCGACGCCGCGGCGGGTCAGCACGAGGCAGAATTCCTCGCTACCCGGCAGGGTCTCGAGCGCCAGCCGCGGGGCCGTGCGCAACCGGTTGCGGGCCTGTTCGGTCCGGCTGTCGGGATGCGCGTTGGGGCGGCGTTCCTGGCGTTCGGCCGCGACCAGGGCCTTGAGGCCTCCTACCTGGGCTTCGACCAGCGCTTCGAAACCGCCGAGAGCGATCCCGCGGCGCTGGGCATAGGACAGCGCCGACGCGAATTCGGTCAGGCGGGTTTTGTCGTAACCGACCCCGAACACCAGTTTGACGATTGGAGTCATCGGCGCGCGGGCCTGAGCCTTGACGCCCGATTCCTCGAGCAGGTCGGCGTAATCGTCCGGGTCGCGCTGTGCGACGATCGCGAAATCATAGGCCAGGCTGAGCGCTCGATAGAGGGCGGCGCGGCTGCGGCCATCGGCCGCCTTGACCGCTTCGGCGGTGGCCCGCGCGGCCGACAGCCAGTCGCCGATCCCGGCGTCTTCGCTCGGGCTGGTCAGCGGACTCGCGGCGGCGTCGGCATCGGCCAGGGGACCGTCGTCCCAGCCGCCGTGCGACAATGGTTCGAAGTTCGCGTCGAGCGCGTAGGGGCCGAGGTCGAGCGGTTCCTCGTCGCTCTCGGCCGGGTTCGCGCCAATCGCCGGGACGATTGCGCTGTCGACCTGGCTCTCGGCCGCCTTCCAGTTGATCACGCCATAGATGAAGTCGATCGTGTCGCCGTCCGACGAGAACGGCATGAGGATCCCGCGATAGCAGATCGGCGCTCCGCGCTGGTTGACGAATTCGGCCTCGAACCCGACCGGTGCGCGATTGGCGATGATCTGGAGATAATGGTCGGTCAGCCGCGACAGCAACGAGCGACCGGGAATGTCGGCGGTCGACTGGACCGCTTCGCTCAGGCTGCACTCTTCGCGGATTGCGGCGCCGATGTACGGCGTGGCCGGGCTTTCGCGGCCGCCGGTGAAGTCGAGCAGCACGCTGTTGGGCGCGAAATCGCTGAGATTGGCCGGCTCGAGATCCTCAATCGACGGATATTCCCGCCCGTGGAGCAGGGACACCCAGTAATTATAGGCGCGAACCTGCATCCGCCGCTCATCGGAGCCAATCGCGGCGGCAATGTCTTCCGCAGCCGCGGCCTGGACAGC
>JBDTRT010000047.1:0-12615 GCA_039931595.1 Sphingomicrobium sp. | reverse complement strand
GCATGTGGATGGGTGGCAACCCGCCCCTCGGCTACCGCCCCGAAGGCAGAAGCCTTGCCATCGTCGAGCAGCACGCCGCACTCGTCCGAGACATCTTCGATCGCTACCTGCGGCTAGGCAACATGCGCCTGCTTCATAGAGAGTTGCTGTCGAGTGGCATCGTCAAACCCGACCGAACTACCGCCGCCGGTCGGGCCTATGGCGGCGCAGCGTTCAATCGGTCGGAGCTTTATAACATGCTTGGAAACCGCATTTACGTCGGCGACATCGTCCATCGCGACAAGGTTTGGCCGGGCCTGCACCAACCAATCATCGATCCCGAGACCTTCGCTCGGGCACAGGAACTGCTTTCCCGGCACGTCAAAGGTGACCGGACGCCACGCGACGCGGAACAGCAGAGCTTGCTTGCAAGTCGCATCGTCGATGAACGTGGCGAGCCGCTCATTGCTACCCATGCCAGCAAGAAGACCGCAGCCGGCAAGCGCCGTTATCGCTACTATGTCACGAGGGGACTTCTACAGGGAAACGGGGACGGCATGCGCATTCCGGCCCTCGAGCTGGAACATGTCGTCGTTGCGCGACTGACCGAGATGCTCGTCAATCCGCTCAGCGTTCTCGAGCATCACGCCACCACCGATCCTGCTGTAACGGAGCGAGCCATCCAACGGGGCCAGGCATTGGCTGCAGAACTAAGTGGGTCGAGAGTCGAGGGCCAGCGAGCGCTTGTTCGACGGATAGTCGGGAAGGTGATCGTCAGTGACAACAAGGTCACCATCAAGGTGGAGTGGCCAGCACTATGCGATCTCCTTTGCGTCCCGGTCCACGCGGCGGACGATGACGTTCTCCTTCTCGAAACCGCGGCTCGGCTGACCCGCTCGGGGCGAGCGATACGGATGATCCAACACGACGGCCGGCTTATCCGGTCGACTGTCGACCTCACGCTCGTCCGCTTGATCGTGAAGGCGAGGAGCTGGTGGCAACGCCTTCAGCAGGAGCGAGGCCTGACCGTCACCGGGCTTGCAGTGAACGAAGACGTCACCCAGTCCTACGTTACGCGGATCCTGAGGCTCGCATTTCTCTCCCCGGATGTCGTGAGATCCATCATGACCGGCAGGCAACCCGCGTGGCTGGATAGTGGTTCCCTTTGCAGCAGGGACTCAATCTCTCTCGACTGGGACCAGCAGAAGCACAGTCTTTTGTTGGGAAGAGCTTCTTAGCGACGGCCCCGTGACGGCGGCCGCCGTCACGATTTCGAAACTCCCAGCACCTGACGGACCGCATGGTCCGTCTTCACTTTCAGGGTGCGTTGTGGCTGAGCGCTACTTCGCCGTGCAGCAAGAAGCGGTACTGCCCAACTTGCCCCGGGAGAATCCTGCGCCTTTCGGGCTTAGTGACCGCCAAACCTCGGCGCTCTCCCGTCCCTAAGACCCGCGACAATGGCGCACTTCTGCGGCAGCATTGAAGAGCCTAAAAGTGATGCTAAATCAATGATTTAGCGATGGCGGAGCGGGAGGGATTCGAACCCTCGATACGCTTTTGGCGTATACTCACTTTCCAGGCGAGCGCCTTCGACCACTCGGCCACCGCTCCGCACTTGCAGCCCGACCGCCGATGCGGCGCATCGGCGTGAAACGGGTGCACAACCAAGAACACCTGGAAGCGACGGCATCTAGGGGGCGCCGCAGTTACGGGCAAGCTTGGCGGGCAAGCTTGCCGCTCGTCCGGCGCGACCCTAGGGCGCTGGATCATGAACCCCGCTGAACGCCTCGCGCGCCGGACGCCCTCGGCCGACGACATCTACGCGATCGCGCGGCGGGTGATGGAGCGACTGCCGGCGCCTTTCGCCGACAGCCTGAGCGACATCGTGCTCAGCGTCGAGCAGCTGGCGAATCGCGAAACCGCGCGGCGGCTCAGCCTCAGCCACCCGATGCAATTGAGCGGGCTCTACGAGGGCGTCCCGCTCCACCTGCGCAGCGTCGACCAGTCGGGCATGCTACCCGAGCGGATCACCTTGTATGTCGCACCGATTCTCGCCGAATGGTCGAGCAACCGCGACGGTCTCGAGGGACTCGTTGCGCACATCATGATCCACGAGATCGGCCACCACTTTGGCTTCAGCGACGACGACATGCACGCGCTCGAGGACGAGGTCGGATGAAGCCGCTGCTGCGGTTCGAGGCGGTCACCTTGCGGCGCGGCGGGCGGCCATTGTTCGAACGCCTCGAGCTCACGCTCGGCCCGGGCGAGGCGCTTCATCTGGCGGGGCCCAACGGAAGCGGCAAGTCGAGCCTGCTCCGGCTCGCGGCGGGTTTGCTTCGGGCGGAAGGCGGAGTGGTTGAGCGGACCTCGGTCGCCCTGGCCGATGACGCGCTGTCGCTCGACCGCGAGCTGCCGCTGGGCAAGGCGCTGCGGTTTTGGGCAGCCGGAGCCGATCAGGCGATCGAGGCGATGGGGCTGGCGCGGCTCGCCGACGTGCCGGTGCGGCTGCTGTCGTCGGGCCAGGCCAAGCGCGCGACGCTCGCGCGGGTCGCCGCGTCGGGCGCGCCCTTATGGCTGCTCGACGAGCCGCTCAACGGCCTCGACGGCGACGGCGTCGAGCGGCTCGATAGCCTGATCGCCGGCCATCGCGCCGCGGGTGGAGCCGTGCTGGCGGCGTCGCATTCGGCGCTCAACGGGGACTGGGCGCGGCTGGAGCTTGGGCAATGAGCGGCCCCGGCCTTAAGCGGCTGATCGCGCGCGACGTGCGGCGCGCGGTGAGCGGCGCGGCGTGGCTGCCGATCGCCTTTTTCCTGCTGGTCGCGACCCTCGTGCCATTCGCGGTCGGGCCCGACGCGCAATTGCTCGGGTCGATCGGCGGCGGCGCGCTGTGGATCGCCGCGCTGACCGCCGCTTTGCTACCGATCGAGCGACTGGTCGAACCCGACCGGGCCGACGGCGTGCTCGACCAATTGGCGCTGCACGGTGTCGCCGAGGAGAGCGTTGCTGTGGCCAGAGTCGTCGCCCACTGGCTGACCTTCGCGCCGCCGCTGCTGCTCGCCGCAGTGCCGGGCGCGATCATCCTCGGCCTGACGCCGGCTGCGTTGCGCGCTGCATTGGTCGCGCTCGCGGTCGGCACGCCGGGACTGGCGGCGCTGGCGGTGGCGGTCGCCGCGCTGACCGCCGGACTGCCCCGCGCCGGCGGCGTTGCAGCGATCCTGCTGTTGCCGCTGGCGGTGCCGCTGCTAATCTTCGGCGCGGCCGCGAGCGGTGGCGGTGGGTCGAGCGCGCTGCTGCTCGAGGGTGCGGTTTCGCTGCTGATTGTGGCCGGCGCGCCGTTCGTCGCCGGGGCCGCGATCCGCGCCGGGCGGACCTAGGTTTTCGACCAGCGCGCAAATATTGCGGTAGGCAATAATAGCCCGCGCGACTCCTCAAGCACCGCCATTTCGCCGGCTTCGACCGTACCGCCGAGGTCGGCGAAGACCTGCCGCACCAGCTCGCCGATCGCCAATGCCGACATCCGCACCGCGTAAACCGTCAGCACGAGAAAGCGGCTGTCACGGTCGAGCAGCGCCCGGCAATCGGCCAGCAATGGCGCCAGATCCTCCTCCAGCCGCCATAATTCGCCGTCCGGCCCGCGGCCGAATTTGGGCGGGTCGAGCAGGATGCCGTCGTAACGCCGGCCGCGGCGGACCTCGCGTGCGGCGAATTTGCGCGCGTCGTCGACGATCCAGCGGATCGGGCGCTCGGTCATGCCCGACAGAGCAGCGTTGGCCTTGCCGCCTTCGACCGATTTCTTCGACGCATCGACATGGACCAGCCGCGCCCCGGCGTCGCTCAACAGCAGGCTGCCGACGCCGGTGTAGCCGAACAGGTTGAGTATTTCCGCGCCGTCCGCCCGCGCCCGCATCCAGTCCCATTGCGGCGCCATGTCGGGGAAGAAGCCGAGATGGCGAAACGGCGTCAGGCTGGCGTTGAAGCGGACCGCGCCGCGCGCCAGCGGCCAATCGCGCGGAACCGGCCGATGTTCGACCCAGCGCCCGCCGCCGTCCTCGTCCGAACCCGGGACAAAGGTTGCGTCGGGGTCCCAGTCGGCCGTGGCCGGGGCCCACAAGGCCTGCGCTTCGGGGCGCGCCACGGTGACCGCGCCATAGCGTTCGAGCTTGCGCCCGGCGCCGCTGTCGATCAGCCCCCAATCGGCCCACGGCTCGGCAATGATTGTGGCGAGGTCGCTCACGCGGCGCGGACCGCCGGCACTCCGATCGTCGCCCGCGCGGCGGGCCCGGCGATCATCCGCGCGCCGACCGAGCGGACTTGGTCGAGCGTCACCGCGGCAAGCTTGGCAGTGACTTCGGCGGGGTCGACCAGCCGGCCCCAGGTGGCCAGCACCCGGGCCAGGTAATTGGCCTGGCCCCACGGCGTTTCGAGCGACATCAGCAAGCCCGCCCGGGCCTGCGTGCGGACCCGGTCGAGCTCGCGCTGGGTGGCGTCCTGCGCGGTCTCGCCGATCACCTGCTCGATCAGATGGGCCGCCGCCGCCGCCTCGCGCCGGGCGGTCGCGGCATAGACGTAGAACAGCGCCACATCGTCATAGGGTTGGAGCGCGGAATGGATCGAATAGGCCAGGCCGCGGTCCTCGCGCACCCGCTGGAACAGCCGCGACGAAGCGCCGCCGCCGACAATGTCGACGAACAGGCGGGCGGCGTAATAGTCCGGGTCGCGGATCGCCGGTGCTGGAAAGGCGAGCGTCAGATGGGCCTGCTCGCTCGACTGGAGATTGGTGCTGATGCCGCCGGTGAACTGGGCCGGCGCGGGATCGGCGATGGTCCCATCGGGCAGTTGCGCGAACCGCTCCTCGGCGAGCGCGACCAGTTGGCCGTGGTCGACCTTGCCGGCCGCGGTCAGGATCAGGCTGCCGGTGCGATATTGCCCGCTGCGCCACGCCTGCAAGTCGGCGACGGTGATCCGCTGCACGCTGTCCTCGTCGCCGAGGATCGAGCGGCCGATCGGCTGGTCGCTGAACGCCGCGCCCCACAGTTCGTCGAAGATGATGTCGCCGGGCGTATCGCGCGCTTCGCCCAATTCCTGCAGCACGACCTGTTTCTCGCGCTCGAGCTCGGCCGCGATAAAGTGCGGGTGCTGGATCAAATCGGCGAGCAGCTCGACCGCCAGCGGCAGATGCTCGGCCATGATGCTCGCGGTAAAGCTGGTGCCGTCGCGCTCGGTGCACGCATTGAGGTCGCCGCCGACATCTTCGATCGCCTCGCTGAGGTCGCGCGCCGAGCGCCCGCCGGCGCCCTTGAACACCATATGCTCGAACAGATGGGCGATGCCGTTGAGCTCGGCCGGCTCGTGGCGCGACCCGGCGTCGGCGAACAGGCCGACCGCCGCGGTTTCGAGCCCGGGCATGGTTCGGCTGGCGACCCGCAGGCCATTGGCAAGCGTCGACAGCTGCATCAGCCGGCCTCGTCGTCCGCTTCGAGTTTCTTGCGCACCGCGAGGACGTAGATCACCGCCGCAATCAGCGCGAACAGGAACCACTGCACCGCATATGAGCGGTGATTGTTGGGAATTTCCTCGATCGACGGCGGCGCGCTTGGCGCAAGGCCCGGCGGCGACGTCGCCGCGACCAGCCGCATGCGGGTCTTGCCATCGGGCGCGATGACCCCGCTGACCGGGCCGCCGGGCCAGTTGACCACGACGTTGGGGTTCCTCGACCAGCCCAATTCGACGCTCATGCCCGGTCCTTCGGCGCCGGTGCTGCAATCGACGATGAGGACGTAGCCGACCTCGCCGGCGCGGTTGCGGCCACCGGTGCTGCGCTTGCCGACCGGCTTGAGACAGAGGCCGGCGGCGTAGCGGAACAGCGGGAGTTGATCGCTTCGGAGCAGTCCGGTTGGAAAGCTGATCGGGGGCAAATTCTGCGCCGCCCGGTAGCGCGCCAGCAGCGCGTCCTTCTCGTGCCCGCGGCGGATCTGCCAGAAGCCGAGCGCAATCATCGCCGCGACCGCGAGCGCGACGATCAGGGTCGGGACCAGCGGCAGCCGGCGGATCATGGCAGCAATCTCCCCTCACGCGCGCGGTGGCGATATTCCTGGCCGATCAGCAGCGCCTTGCCGAAGCGCAGTCCGAAAATAGTCAGCGCGAGCCCGATCGGAAGCCACACCAGATGGACCCAGTAGGGCGGTTCGAACGCCAGATCGACGGTGATCGCGCCGACCGTCAGGATCGCGCCGACGATCAGGATCAGGAACGCTGCCGGGCCGTCACCGACATTGAAGCTCGAAAAATCGAGGCCGCAGCCGCGGCACTTGGCGGCAAAAGCAATCCAGCCGTCGAACAGGGTTCGGGCGTTGCAGCGCGGACATGTCCCCGCCAGCGCAGCCGCCATCGGCGACGGCTCGCTCACCGGCGGGAGATCCTCAGCCGTGGATCGGCGCGCCCCAGCCGCCCCAGACATAGATCGACACGAACAGGAACAGCCAGACGACGTCGACGAAGTGCCAGTACCAGGCGGCCGCCTCGAACCCAAAATGCTGCTGCGGAGTGAAGTCGCCGCGGTTGGCGCGCCACAGGCAGACCGCCAGGAAGATCGTTCCGACGATGACGTGGAAGCCGTGGAAGCCGGTCGCCATGAAGAAGGTCGAGCCGTAGATATTGCCTTTGAAGCCGAACGGCGCGTGGATGTACTCATAGGCCTGGATGCTGGTGAACAGAAGGCCGAGCAGGATCGTCAGCAGCAGGCCGAGCTTCAAGCCCTTGCGGTCGTTGTGGATCAGCGCGTGGTGGGCCCAGGTCACGGTCGTGCCCGAGCACAACAGGATCATCGTGTTGAGCAGCGGGAAGCCCCACGGGTTGAGCACTTCGATGCCCTTGGGCGGCCACTGACCGCCGACCGCGTCGACCGCCGACGGGAATAGCGATGAATCGAAGAACGCCCAGAACCAGGCGAGGAAGAACATCACTTCCGAGGCGATGAACAGGATCATCCCGTAGCGCAGGTGAAGCTGGACGACCGGCGTGTGATAGCCGCTATGGGCTTCGCGAATGGTATTGTTCCACCAGCTCGCCATGGTCACCAGCACAACCAGCAGGCCCGCGATCGAAACGAACTTGCCATAGGGATTGTCGTGCAGCCACATCACCGCGCCGCCGAACAGAGCGAACGCGCCCATGGCGCCGATCAGCGGCCATGGATCGGGATCGACGAGATGGTAATCGTGGTTCTGGGTCGCCGTCATGGAATGCGCTTTCCTGTTTTGTCGCGAGAGCGGCTCTAGCCGCCGCCGGTCGGAGTTTCCACTGGGTAAAATGTATAGCTCAAGGTGATTTCGTCGATGTCGCGGGTGTCGGGGTCGTCGCGGATTTTCGGATCGACGAAGAACACCACCGGCATTTTGGCGATCTCCCCGGGTTTCAGCGTCTGCTCGGTGAAGCAGAAGCACTCGATCTTCGAAAAATACTGCCCGGCCTTGTCCGGGCTGACGTTGAACACCGCCTGTCCGGTGGTCGTCCGGGCGACGAGATTGGTCGCGCTGTAGAAGATCTGGGTCTTGGCCCCGGGAGCGATGCGGATCGTGCGTTGGACCGGCTCGAACCGCCACGGCAGCCCGGGATGGACGTTGGCGTCGAACCGCACGCCGATCTGGCCCGCGACTGCGCCGGGCGCGGTGTCGGCGCGCTGGGTCGTCCCACCATAGCCGGTCACCTGGCAGAACATGCGGTAAAGCGGCACCGAGGCGAACGCCAGGCCGACCATCGCCGCCGCGACCAGCGCCATGACCAGCCCGGTCCGCGCGTTGCGCTGGGTCAGTGCGGTCACCAGTTGATCCCGATCTTGGCGATGGTGATGAAGAACAGCAGCACGACGAACGCACCGAGCAGCAAGGCCATCAGCCGCGCCCGGTCGCGCTGGCGCCGGACCGCTTCCTGCTCTTGCCGCAGCGGCGGCTCGGCACCGCTCACGCGCCGGTCCAGCGGTCGACGACCAGCGCCGCGAACAAAGCGAACAGGTAGATTACCGAGAAACCGAACAGCTGCTTTTCGGGCCGCATCTGGGCCGGCTCGGTCGCGCGGTTGGCAAGCACCAGCCCGGCCATGATGATGAAGCCGGCGCTAAATCCCGCGGCGACCACTCCGTAGAGCGGCCCGGCGAGGCCGAGCGGCCACGGCGCAACCGCGGCGGCGGCCATCGGCAGGCTGTAGAGGAAGATCTGCCGGCGAGTCGCCTCGATCCCGGCGGTGACCGGCAGCATTGGCACCTTGGCGGCGGCATAGTCCGAGCGGACGAACAGCGACAGCGCCCAGAAATGCGGCGGGGTCCAGAGGAAGATGATGGCGAACAGGATCAGCGGCAGCGGCGCCAGCTGGCCGGTCGCGGCGACCCAGCCGATCAGCGGCGGGAACGCCCCGGCGGCGCCGCCGATGACGATGTTCTGAGCGGTCCGGCGCTTGAGCCAGACGGTGTAGACCAAAACGTAGAACAGGATCGAAACGGCGAGCAGGCCGGCCGCCAGATAATTGGTCGCGAGGCCCATCAGGATCACCGCGAACACGCTCAGCCCGACGCCGAAGTGAAGCGCGGTCTGGCGGTCCATGCGCCCGGCCGGAAGCGGCCTGTTGGCGGTCCGCCGCATCAAGCCGTCGAGGTCCGCCTCATACCATTGGTTGAGCGCCCCGGCGGCGCCGGCGGCGAGCGCGATGCACAGGATCGCGGTGAAGCCGAGCACCAGCGGCGGCATGACCGGCGCGGCGAGCAGGCCGGCGAGGCCGGTGAACACCACCAGGCTCATCACGCGCGGCTTGGTCAGCGCGACGAGATCGCGCCAGTCGGCGGTTGCGGTGGATGGTTCGGTCAGCGGTAAGGTGGTCACGGTCCGGGCCTATAAGGGCTCGGCAGAACAGAGGAAAGGCGTGAAGCGACGGTTCAGGCTGGCACGGCTATAACGGCCGCCATGAGCACTCGAATCATCATCGCCGCGCTGGCCGCGGCGGCGTCCGCCCCGCTCGCCGCGCAAACCGCGCCGCCGGCTCCCGTCACCATTACCCCCGCCGCGCCAGCCGCCGTGGACGATCTGGTCCGGGTTGCGCTCGACACCGACCGCGGCCGGATCGTGGTCGCGCTCGATCGCGGGCGGGCGCCGGTCACCACCGCCAATTTCCTCGGCTATGTCGACAAGCATTGGCTCGACGGCCAGCCGTTCTACCGCGCCATGCCCTACGCCGACGGCGGGCTGATCCAGGCCGGGGTGCGCGATGGCCACAAGCAGCTCCCGCCGATCGCGGTCGAAACCACCGCCACGACCGGCCTGCACAACACCGCCGGGGCGATCGTCATGGCCAATGAGGGGCCGGGCACGACCCGCAGCGACTTCTTCATCCTGACCACCGACATCGACGCGTTCGACGCGACCACGGCGGCGCGGGTCAAATGATCGCCGGTCCTGGCTGGGTTTGAACCTGGCGCAGGAAGTCGGCCCGCTCGTCGTCACCTTCGATCCGTGACGCGAGGCGCCCGAGCAGGTCCTTGAGCGACGCCGCCGCCGCGCCCTCGCGGTTGGTCAGGACCAGTGCGATCGGCCCGAGATGGCTCGCCAAGGCGTGGGCGATCCGCTCGAGGTCCGACCGGTGGATCGATTGCCGGGCGGTGGCCGAGTGGCCCGGGACCACGGCCGGGACCGATCCCGCCGCAATGAATTGCTGGCGATCCGGTTCGTGGTCGATGTGCAGTGCAAGCAGGTGATACAGCCCTTCCGCCGTCGCCGCCCGGGCCGCGGCGCGCTGGACTAGAATCTGGGCGATTGGGCCGACGAAGCGGGCCAGCTCACGTTCGGCGCAGGCGATCAGCTGCGGGTCGTCGATCCCGCACTGGATTTGCGGCACCAGCCGGTCGTGGTCCGCCTCACCGCTGGCGATCTCGGCGAAGCATTGCTGGACGGCGCGCGCAAAACCGCCGGTCGCATCGATCAGATGCAGGCGGGTCAGGCGCAGCGGCAAGCTGCACGGTTCGATCATCACCGGGATGATGCGCTTGGCGGAGTCGATCGCCAGGCTGATCTCGTCGGCGACATTCTCTGATGCGGCCGCACGCGGGGACAGCACGACGACCATGCAGCGGCAGCCGCGGATCGCCCGCTCGATCGCCCGGTCCCAATGTTCGCTGGGACGGATGTTGCGCCGGTCGACCCACAGCGCGACGCCGAGCGCCTCGAGGTCGTTAGCCAAGCGCAAGGCGACATCGGAATCGGTCCGCGAGTAACTGAGGAAGCAGCGCTCCACGCTTTGTGCGCCGGCGGCCGTCATGCTTCGGCCTGGCCCAGCATTCGAAAGGCCTCGACCACCGTGCGGTGCATGCGGTTGAACGACTGGCTCAGGCGGCCGATCTCGTCGGCCGCGGGGTGGACATATTCCGGGGTGGTGAGATCGCCCATGCTGACCGCCTCCGCAGTCGCCGCAATGCGCTCGATCGGACGAACCACGACGAGGTTCAGCAGCAGGTTGATCGCCGCGCACATCACGATCAGGAAGCCGGCGAAGGGCACCACGAACAGGCGGCGGATATAGGCCGCGCGTTCGGCCGAGACCTGGATCGGCACCGATACCACCTGGGCGGCGGCGACTTCGTTGAGCTTCCAGCCGAAGCCGTTGCGGCTGCCGTAGATCGCGACCATCGAGCGCGGCGCCGCCGCCGCCGTACTGTGACATTCGAGGCAGACCTGCTTGACCAGTATCGGGCGCGCCAGCTCGATGTAGCGGCCGGTCGGAGTGGCGCGCTCGAACGAGATTTCGGCGGTCTTGGGATGGACCCGGAAGGAGTTGATGATATCGGCTTCCCAGTCCGCCGCGGCGTCCTGCGAGCTGGTCGGATTGAGCGACGCCTCGCGATAGGCATAATCCGGATATTTCGCGCGAATCACGTCGAAGCTGCGCTTCGCCGCATAGGCCGACACCGCCTGCGGATAGAAATGATGTTCCATCCGGTCCTTGATCAGGGGCGTGATCTGCTCGGAGGTGTATTTGCGGGCACCGCTGGCGCCGTCCATCATCAAGCGCGCGCTCTGGATCACCTCCTGCCGGGCAACCGACCGCACCAGCTGATCGGCGGCGAGGATGAATATCCCGACTCCGGCCGCGGAAACGCCAAGCATCATCAGGTTGAACTTTGCGCGGATCTTCACCCGAAATCCCCATTCGCCCGGCCTAGCCGGCGCCCCACTTCAGAGGCGCAGCCTTAGCCGCTACGAGCCGGGCGCAGGAATGACCGAGCCGCCGCAATGGTTGACCAAAACGCCGGGCGCGCAGGCCCGGCGATCGGCTAGTCGATCCTCGGCAGAGTCGAGAACTGGTGGAACGGCGGCGGGCTCGGCAGTGTCCATTCGAGCGTCGTCGCGCCCTCGCCCCACGGATTGTCCGGCGCCTTCTTGCCCGCGGCCAGCGACCAGAACAGGTTGATGAAGAACACCGCCATGCCGGCGATGGTCACCATGTAGCCGACGGTCGCGATCCAATTGTAGTGGGCGAAGGCCGGGGTGTAGTCGGGAATCCGCCGCGGCATTCCGTCGAGCCCGAGGAAGTGCATCGGGAAGAAGATCAGGTTCACACCGATGAACATGATGAAGAAGTGCAATTTGCCGAGTGTCTCGTTGTACATTTTCCCGCTCATTTTCGGGAACCAGTAATAGAAGCCGGCGAAGATCGCGAACACCGCGCCGAGGCTCAGCACGTAGTGGAAGTGCGCGACCACATAATATGTGTCGTGCATGTAATTATCGACCCCGCCGTTGGCCAGCACGACGCCGGTGACGCCGCCGACGGTGAACAGGAAGATGAAGCCGATCGCCCACAGCATCGGCGTCTCGAAGGTGAGGCTGCCGCCCCACATGGTCGCGATCCACGAGAAGATCTTGACCCCGGTCGGGACCGCGATGACCATCGTCGCGGCGGTGAAATACATCTTCTCGTCGACGCTCATGCCGGTCGTGAACATGTGGTGCGCCCACACCACGAAGCCGACCAGCCCGATCGCGACCATCGCATAGGCCATGCCGAGATAGCCGAAGATCGGCTTGCGGCTGAAGGTCGCGATGACCTGGCTGACCATGCCGAAGCCGGGCAGGATCATGATGTACACTTCGGGGTGGCCGAAGAACCAGAACAGATGCTGGTAGAGCACCGGATTGCCGCCGCCCGAGGCGTCGAAGAAGGTGGTCCCGAAATTGCGGTCGGTGAGCAGCATGGTGATCGCCCCGGCAAGCACCGGCAGCGCCAGCAGCAGCAGGAACGCAGTGACCAGGATCGACCATACGAACAACGGCATTTTATGCAGGGTCATGCCCGGCGCGCGCATGTTGAAGATGGTCGTGATGAAGTTGATCGCACCCAGGATCGAGCTCGCTCCGGCCAAATGGAGCGCGAAGATCGCCATGTCGACCGAGGGCCCGGCGGAGCCCGAGGTCGAGAGCGGCGCGTAGACCGTCCAGCCGGTGCCGGCGCCGAGCCCGCTGCCGCCCGAAACGAAGCTTGAGCCGAGCAACAGGCAGAAGGCCGGGATCAGCAGCCAGAAGCTGATGTTGTTCATCCGCGGGAAGGCCATGTCGGGCGCGCCGATCATCAGCGGCACGAACCAGTTGCCGAAGCCGC
>JBDTRT010000046.1:0-2402 GCA_039931595.1 Sphingomicrobium sp. | reverse complement strand
TCTTGGCGTCGTAGATGTCCTGCCCGGCGCAGCACGCGCCCGAGCGCTTGGCCGCTTCGCCATGGTCGTAAAGCTGGAGCGTCACGCCGATCACCTCGGCACCGGTCCGCGCGGCGAGCGCCGCCACGACCGAGCTGTCGACGCCGCCCGACATGGCGACGACGATCCGCGTGTCCGCGCTCGGGCGTCGAAGATCGAAGCTGATCGGCATGGCGGCTCTTTACCCGAAGTTCACCCATCGCCGCTAGACCGCCAGGACGGGTGATCGGGAGAAGCCGGAATTGTCGCGTTTCGAGGGCGAATTTGCTGCAGTTGGCGACGCTCGTCTGAGCGCGACGGAGCTGCTCGCCGTGATCCGCGGGCAAGGCAATTTGGCCAACCACGACCTCAATGCGGCGATCGCTTGCTATCTTTCATCCGGCGAAGGCTGGGTCGAAGCGCTCAAAACCCTTCGTGGAGCGTTCGCGATCGATGCTGCGCAAGCCGGCCAGGCAGGTCTTGCCGGGCGGGATGAGCATGAAATTAACCAGCGCGCTTCAGAATATCTTCAACGGCCCGGGCTTAAGCCGGTTGGCAGTGACAATGTTTGAACAGGTTTGATCCGGATGCTCGAAAATCAAAAATTTCGGCCAGCGCAGGTCATCGGCCCTCTCGGTGAGCCGCTGACGCTCGATCGCCTGCCGCCGCCGCAAACGACCCGCTGGGTCGTCCGGCGCAAAGCCGAAGTTGTGGCCGCCGTCGCCGGCGGGCTGCTGAGCGTCGACGAGGCGTGTCAGCGTTATTCGCTCAGCCTCGAGGAATTTACCGGCTGGCAGCGCGCCGTCGACCGCAGCGGAATGCCGGGCCTGCGCGTCACCCGGATCAAGCATTATCGCGACGTTTACGAGCGCCAACAGCGCTATTGACGACGTTACGGAGATTAACCGAGCTGCTGTTTTCCACGGTTTTCACGGCACTTAATTCACCGTCCTACTGGACAGGGCCCTTCAAATCCGGAACAAGATGCGCGCATCACGCGTCTTGATGCCGGAAGGTCACCGCCTACCCATTGGTGACCACGAACAGGAGGGAAACGCTCATGGGTTTCATCATTTGGCTGATCGTCGGTGGACTTGTCGGCTGGCTTGCCAGTCTGATTATGCGGACTGACGGCCAACAAGGCATTATCCTTAACATCGTTGTCGGCATCATCGGCGCGGTTATCGCCGGGCTGATCCTCGGCGGTGGCAACATCAATAATTCGAACCCGCTCGATCTCACCAACATCCTTTATTCGTTGCTTGGTGCGATTGTTCTGCTGGCGATCGTTAACCTGGTTCGCCGGGGTTCCGTCCGCTAAAACGCGACATAGCGTATCAAACGAGGCCGCGCGGCATCCGCCGCGCGGCCTTTTTTGTCACTGCAGTTCGAAGCTCATCGAAACCGTCACCTGGAGCTGCTGCTCGCCGGGATCGATCTTGGTCGAGGCATCGGCCGACTGAGCCCGCATCACCATCGGCATCGGCGGCGCCGAATAGCCGCCACTCTCGCTGACCGAAAGCAAGCGGACGACCCGCATGCCCAACGCGCGGGCATAAATGTCGGCGCGGGCGCGGCCGGCGGCAATCGCCTTGAGCCGGGCTTCGTCGAGCGCCGCTTCGGGCTGGTCGATCGACAGGTTCGGTCCGTTGATCTGGTTGGCGCCCTGAGCCACCAGCGCATCGAGGATGCGGCCGGTGTTGCGAATGTCGCGAAACCGCACATTGACCTGGTTGGAGGCGGTGTAGCCGGTCAGCTGCGGCGGCTGGTTGTCCTGGTAGCGATATTCCGGATTGAGGCTGAGGTTGGAGGTCTGGATGTCGCGATCGGCGATCCCGGCGCGCTTCAACGCCCCCCGCACCCGCTCCATCCGGGTCGCATTGTCGGCGATCGCGCCGGTCGCCGTCGCCGAGCGCGTCATCACCCCGGCGGTAATGGTCGCGATGTCAGGGACGCGGGTGACTTCACCGGTGGCGCTGATGTCGAGCCGGGTGCCGGCGACGGTCTGGACAAAAGGCGTCGGGGCCTGGGCCTGCGCGGTAGCGGACAGGACTGAGCCGCCGAGCGCCAGGGCGGCCAGATAGGCATGTTTCATGTTCGGTTTTCCTCATGGTTCAAGCGCCACGGGAGTTTGCCCAACCCCTATGGCTGTTCCATGAACGTCAAAGCCGCACGATAATGCAATGCTTATCGGCGGCGCATCACCAGCCGATAGATGAACAGGATGATGAACGCGCCGACCACGGCGGCGACGAAACCGGCGCCATCGCCAGGTCCGTACCAGCCGACCGCGCGACCGAGGAAACCAGCGAGCACGGCACCGGCGACTCCAAGCAGGATGGTGATGATGCAGCCGCCCGGATCACGCCCGGGCATCAGCAGCT
>JBDTRT010000045.1:0-5641 GCA_039931595.1 Sphingomicrobium sp. | reverse complement strand
AGCGCTTCGTCGCCCATGATCACCGTCTGCATGCCCGATCCGCAGACCTTGTTGACGGTCGTCGCCTGGACCGACTTGGGCAGGCCGGCCTTGATCGCCGCCTGGCGCGCCGGCGCCTGGCCGAGGCCGGCGGGGAGCACGCAGCCCATGTAGATCCGGTCGATGTCGCCGCCCGCGACGCCCGAGCGCTCGACCGCCGCCTTGACCGCGGTCGCGCCGAGGTCGGTCGCCGAAGCGTCGGCCAGGGCGCCCTGCATCGCCCCCATCGGGGTGCGGGCATAGGAAAGGATGACGGTCGGATCGGATGAGGGGGTGGTGGCCATGGCTCTTGCGAATCTCCAATTGTTCCGTTCGTGTCGAGCGAAGTCGAGACACGTCCCTCGACTACGCTCGGGACGAACGGGATTGTTTGTGCAGTGCACATAGTGGTTCGGGGCTGCTTGTCCAAGTCTCGGAGCGGGTGCTAACCGCTCGATTCAAAGGGAGCACCCACGATGTCCGACCCCGGCCTCGACTTCGACCTCGGCGAGATGGCCGACACCATCCGTGACACCACCCAGCGCTTCGCCCGCGACAAGATCGCGCCGATCGCCGCCGAAATCGACGAGAAGGACGAATTCCCGCGCGCTTTGTGGCCGCAGATGGGCGAACTCGGTTTGCACGGCATCACGGTCGAGGAGGAATGGGGCGGACTCGGGCTCGGTTACCTCGAGCATGTCGTGGCGCAGGAGGAAGTGGCGCGGGCCTCGGCCTCGGTCGGCCTCAGCTACGGCGCGCACTCCAATTTGTGCGTCAACCAGATCCGCCGCTGGGGCAATGACGAGCAGAAGCGCAAGTACCTGCCCAGGCTGATCAGCGGCGAGCATGTCGGATCGCTGGCGATGAGCGAGGCCGGGGCCGGCTCCGACGTCGTCGGAATGAAATTCAAGGCGGAAAAGAGCGGCAACGGCTACCGCCTCAACGGCACCAAATTCTGGATCACCAACGGCAGCCACGCCGACGTGCTGGTGGTCTACGCCAAGACCGGCGAGGGCAGCAAAGGCATCACCACCTTCCTGATCGAAAAGGGCATGGACGGTTTTTCGATCGGGCAGAGCGTCGACAAGATGGGCATGCGCGGGTCGCCGACCAGCGAACTGGTGTTCGACGACTGCTTCGTCCCGCCCGAAAATGTCATCAGCGAGGAGAATAACGGCGCTGCGGTACTGATGAGCGGGCTCGATTATGAGCGCACCGTGCTCGCCGGGATCCAGATCGGGATCATGCAGGCGTGCCTCGACGTGGTCCTGCCCTACGTCCGCGAGCGCAAGCAATTCGGCAAAGCGATCGGCAGCTTCCAGCTGATGCAGGCCAAGGTCGCCGACATGTATGTCGCGCTCAATTCATCGCGCGCCTACGTCTACCAGGTGGCGCGGGCGTGCGACGCCGGGCGGGCGACGCGGTTCGACGCCGCTGGGGCGATCCTGCTGGCGAGCGAAAATGCAGTTAAGGTCGCGGGCGAGGCAATCCAGGCACTGGGCGGGGCGGGCTATACCAAGGATTGGCCGGTCGAACGCTATTTCCGCGACGCCAAACTGCTCGACATCGGCGCCGGAACCAACGAAATCCGCCGCATGCTGATCGGGCGCGAACTGGTCGGGGTTTAGGCGAACTGGCTTGCCGCGCCATGGCCTGACTCCACGGTTCGACGGGTCCCCGTCATAGCATGCCGGCTGGTCGCGGTGTAGCGTTCGCAAGCGCTGCGCGAAGTTCTATGGTTCGCGCCGGGAGGGGGCTCCGATGCAATTGTGGTGGATCGTTGCGTTTTTCGCCGCCGCGGCTTGCCAGCAGCAGCCCAAATCCGCCGCCAAGCCAGCTTCGATAGCGTTTGACGGGGCCTCCGTGACCGAAGCGGCCGCGCGGGTCGCGCATGGCCAGCGGCTGACCTGGGTGCTCGGTTGCCGCGGTTGCCACGGCAAGGACCTTGCCGGGCGCAACTTCACCCAGGACGAGCCCCAGTACGGTCCGGTCTACGCGTCCAACCTGACCTTGGTCGTGCCGCACACCAGCGACGCCGCGCTCGAACGGCTGCTGCGCACCGGCGAGCATCCCGACCGCGACAATCTGTGGATCATGCCGTCGGAACTTTTCCAGCATTTGAGCGCGCCCGACCTGGCCGCGCTGATTGCCTATCTGCGGACCGTTCCGCCGACCGGCCAGCCGACCCCGCTGCCGGTGCTGAGCGCGGCGGACAAAAAGGAAATTGCGACCGGCGAATATAAGCCTGCCGCCCAGTTGGTGAGCGAGACCAGGGGCGTGATGCCGACCGACGCCGGCCCGCAATATGCGCTAGGACGCTACATGACTTCGGTGACCTGCGCCGAATGCCCCGGCCCCAGGCTCGAGGGAAAGAAGGGCGACACGCCCGACCTGATCATCGCCGGAGCCTATTCGCGCGACGAGTTCGAGCAATTGATCACGCACGGCATCGCCAAGGGCGGGCGCAAAATCCACCCGCTGATGGTCGACGTCGCGCGGAACCGCTTCAGCCGGCTGACCCCGCACGAACGCGACGCCTTATATGCCTATCTCAAGGCGCGCGCGAAGCGTCCGCAGTAGTTTGCAAAACCCGGCGCAGAGGCTAGGCCAGGGCCTATGAGCGCACCCCGGATCGACACCAAGGTTTCCACCGACGACGAGGAGTTTCGGGCGCGCGCGGCCCACAATCGCGCGCTTGCCGAGCGCTTGCGCACCGATGTCGCGCAAGCGGCGCTGGGCGGGACCGAAAAGCATCGCGAGCGCCATGTGTCGCGTGGCAAGCTGCTGCCGCGTCAGCGCGTCGAACGGCTACTCGATCCCGGTTCGCCGTTCCTTGAGATAGGCCAGCTCGCCGCGTTCGACCTCTACGATGGCGAAGTGCCCGGGGCGGGGATGATCGCCGGCATTGGCCGGGTATCGGGCCGCCAGGTGATGGTGGTCTGCAACGACGCCACGGTGAAGGGCGGGACCTATTACCCGCTGACCGTCAAGAAGCACCTTCGCGCGCAGGAGATCGCCGAGGCCAACCGGCTGCCGTGCATCTATCTGGTCGATTCGGGCGGGGCCAATCTGCCCCACCAGGCCGAGGTCTTCCCCGACCGCGACCACTTCGGGCGGATTTTCTACAACCAGGCCAATATGAGCGCCAAGGGCATCGCCCAGATCGCCTGCGTGATGGGCAGCTGCACCGCCGGCGGTGCCTACGTCCCGGCGATGAGCGACGAGAGCATCATCGTGCGCGAGCAGGGCACGATCTTCCTCGCCGGCCCGCCCTTGGTCAAGGCGGCGACCGGCGAGGAGATCAGCGCCGAGGATCTGGGCGGCGGCGACCTCCACGCCCGCAAGTCGGGCGTGGTCGATCATCTGGCCGAGAATGACGAGCATGCGCTGACCATCGTCCGCGACATCGTCAGCACGCTGGGGTCGGAGGAGAGCGCGCGGGTCGAACTGCGCGAGCCGCGGCCGCCACTGCACGACGCCGAGGAACTCTACGGCCTGGTCCCGGCCGACGTGCGCGAGCCCTATGACGTGCGCGAGCTGATCGCGCGGATCGTCGACGGGTCCGAGCTGCACGAGTTCAAGTCGCTCTACGGCAGCACCTTGGTCTGCGGGTTCGCCCACATCTGGGGCATGCCGGTGGCGATCCTCGCCAATAACGGCGTGTTGTTCAGCGAAAGCGCGGTCAAAGGCGCCCATTTCATCGAACTGACCTGCCAGCGGCGCATCCCGCTCTTATTCCTGCAGAACATCTCGGGCTTCATGGTCGGCGGCAAATATGAGGCCGAAGGGATCGCCAAGCACGGCGCCAAGCTGGTCACCGCGGTGGCCACCGCGCAGGTGCCCAAGGTCACGCTGTTGATCGGCGGCAGCTTCGGCGCCGGCAATTATGGAATGGCCGGCCGCGCTTACAGCCCGCGCTTCCTGTTCACCTGGCCCAATAGCCGGATTTCGGTGATGGGCGGCGAGCAGGCGGCGTCGGTGCTGGCCACGGTCCACCGCGACGCCGACAAATGGTCGCCCGAACAGGCCGAAGCGTTCAAGCAGCCGATCCGCGAGGATTATGAAGCGCAGGGCAACCCGTGGCACGCGACCTCGCGGCTGTGGGACGACGGCATCGTCGACCCGGCCCAGACCCGCGACGTGCTCGGCCTCGCTTTTGCTGCCTGCCTTAACGCCCCGATCCCGGAGCGCGCGCAGTTCGGCCTGTTCCGCATGTAAGGAATTCCTATTGTTGTTCTTGCCTCTTCTCCTCGCCGCTCAGACTGCTTCGGGCCGGCTGCCGCCGGCGGCGCCAATCGCACAGCCCGATTTCGGGGTCAGCAATGTGCTGGCGCCGGTCGAGCAATTGCTGGCGACGTTTGCCGCGGGGGATTCGGCGGCGATGCTGCGGCTCGTCTATCCCGACGGCCGGGTGACTGCGACCGGCACGCGCGCCAGCAGCAGCGGCCTGCGCCAGCAGAGCTGGGCCGAGTTCGCCCAGCGGGTCACGCCCGCCGACCACTTTACCGAGACCATTAGCGACCCCGCGGTCGAAGTCGACGGCGATGTCGCCATGGTGTGGGCGCCGTTCGTCGTCCGGATCGGCGGCAAGGTCGCCAATTGCGGGATCGACCATTTCGACCTGGTGCGGGACAATGGCGCGTGGAAGGTGATGAACCTGACCTTCTCGTCGCGCACTTCGGGCTGCCCGGCCGAATGATCCGAACCGCCTGAATGAAGGTTCGGGCTGACCAGTTACTCGTCACGCGCGAGCTGGCGGAGAGCCGGACCCGGGCCCAGGCGCTGATCCTAGCCGGTTCGGTATTTACCGGTGATCGCCGCGTCGCCAAGGCCGGCGACCTGCTGCCCGAGGATGCTCCGCTCGAGGTCAAGGGACGCGACCATCCGTGGGTGTCGCGCGGCGGGATCAAGCTCGACCATGGGCTGACTCATTTCGGGTTCGATGTGACGGGCGCGGTGGCGCTCGATGTCGGCTCATCGACCGGCGGCTTCACCGACGTCCTGCTGAGCCGCGGCGCTGCCAAGGTCTATGCGGTCGACGTCGGCACCAACCAGCTGGCGTGGAAGCTGCGCCAGGACCCGCGCGTGATCGTCCACGAGCAGACCAATGCCCGCTATCTGACCGCCGAGACCGTGCCCGAGCCGGTCGATGTGGTGGTGTGCGACGCGAGCTTCATCGGCTTGGCCAAGGTGCTCGGACCGGCGCTGGCGCTGGCCAGGTCGGGCGCCCGACTGGTGGCGCTGGTCAAGCCGCAGTTCGAGGCCGGGCGGGCCGAAGTCGGCAAGGGTGGGGTGGTGCGCGATCCCGCCGTCCACCGCCGGGTGTGTGATGAGGCAGCCGTATGGGTCGCTTCGCAGTGCTGGACCGTTCAGGGGGTGGCCGAGAGCCCGATCACCGGGCCCGAAGGCAATGTCGAATTTCTATTGGGAGCGATTAAGAATGGCTGAGAAGGTTGAACGCCGCGCCTGGTGGAAGATCGCGCTGGTCACCGTCCCGGCGATCGTCATCGTCGGATCGCTGATGGGCGTGGTGTCCAACAGCGGCTTCGAGAACGGCTGGTACGTCGACCTGGCCAAGCCCGCCTTCCAGCCGCCGGGGTGGGCGTTCGGAGTGGTGTGGACG
>JBDTRT010000044.1:0-6953 GCA_039931595.1 Sphingomicrobium sp. | reverse complement strand
CCGAATGCGGCGGGTGCCAGCTGCAGCATGCCGACGATGCCGCTTACCGCGACTACCTGGTGGCGCGGATCGACGCCGCGCTGGCCCAGCACGACCTCGCCACCGAGATCCGCGCGCCGCATCTGTCGCCGCCCAAGAGCCGCCGCCGCGCCAGCCTGCGCGCATTGAGGGCCGGGCAGTGCGCGGTGGTCGGCTTCAACGCCGCGCGCTCTCACCACATCGTCGACATGCGCGAGTGCCACATCCTGCGGCCCGAGTTGTTTGGGCTGGTTGCGCCACTGCGCGCGTTGCTCGGCAAGCTGCTGCGGCCGCGGCGGCCGGGCGAAATCCAGCTGGCGCTGGCCGACCAGGGCGCCGACGTGATGCTCAAGGGCGTCGGGGTCGAGGGACTCGAGGCAATCGAGCGCCTGACCGACTTCTGCACCGGCCATCCACTGGCCCGGATGAGCCTCGACCAGGGCTTGGGACCGGAGACCTTCTACGAGCCGGAGCCGGTCACCGTGACTTTATCGGGGCGGCCGGTGCCGTTTCCGGTCGGCGGCTTCCTCCAGGCGACCGCCGATGGCGAAGCGGCGCTGGTCGCGGCGGTGCGCGAGGCGGTGGGTGAAGCAAGAAGGGCCGCCGACCTGTTCGCCGGACTCGGCACCTTCGCGCTGGCGCTGCCGGGGCAGGTCTATGCGGCCGAGGCGTCACGCGACGCGGTGCTGGCGCTCAAGCGGGCGGCGGGTCCGTCCGGCCCAGGAATGGCGGTCGAACATCGCGACCTCTACCGGCGGCCGCTCGATGGGTCGGAACTGGCCAATTTCGAAGCGGTCGTGCTCGATCCGCCGCGCGCCGGCGCGGCCGAGCAAATCGCCAATCTAGCCGCCTCGGCGGTGCCCAGGATCGCTTATGTCAGCTGCAATCCGGCGACCTTCGCGCGCGACGCCAGGACGCTGGCCGACGGCGGCTATGCGCTCGACTGGGTGCGGCCGGTCGGCCAGTTCCGCTGGTCGACCCATATCGAGCTCGCCGGCTGCTTCACCAGGTAAAGCGCGATTACGATCGGTACCAGCGCCGGTCCGGGCAAATGGAACAGCCCGAAAGCGAACTGCAACGGCTGCAAGCCCCACGCCAGCAAGGTGAGCAACCTGCCGGCGGCGCCGGTCGGCATCAGCAGGACCATGCCGACCACCAGCGGCAGCGTGTCGTACGACATCATGTAGGGCGTGCCGAAGGCGGCGCAGGCGAGAAAGATCGCGTTCGCCCGAAGATCGTCGGCCGGCGGGCGGCGTGCAAAGGTGGTCCACACCAGCACGATTGCGAGCAACGAGGCGACCGCCTGCACCGCGGCCGCGGCGCCGATCGGCAGGCCGGCGGAGCGGGCGTTGATGAACAACGTAGCCATGTGCAGTTCGCTGATGTTGTCGGGATCGGTCAGGACCAAAGTCTGGTTGGCGATCCCGTGGTTCAGATAGGCGAGCCAGACGTCGCTGCCCCAGATCACTCCGGTGAGCGCGGCGAGGACGATTGCCGTCACCGTCGCGGCGCCGATCACCCGCCAGCTGCGGGTGGCGAGCAGCATGACTGGGAAGAACAGGCCAAGCTGCGGTTTCAGGGTGAGCAGGCCGAGAATGACCCCGGCGAGCAGCGGCCGCGTCTCGCGCCAGCGCAGCACGGCCAGCATAGCGGCAGTGGCGACCAGCGCGAACTGGCCGGAAACCAGCCCGAAGATCGCTGCGGGCGACAACAGCAACGGGACAAGATAGCGCGGGTCCCTGGTCCATAGCCTAAGTCCAAAGATGAATGCGGCGATGGCGATCGCGGTCCACAGCGCCAAAGCGGGCAAATAGGCCAGGAACCCGAACGGCGCGGCGAGCAGCATCACGGTTGGCGGGTACGACCAGAGTTGCTGCGGATAGCCGGGGCCGGTGATGGCGTCGGTTGCCGCCCAATATGTGGTGAGGTCGTAATAGCGCCCCGGATTGGGCTCCCCGGCGGCGCGGCCATACATCCAGAAATTGAGGAAATCGCGTCCAATGACGTGCAGCTTGCCGTCGCGGGGAAGCGCATGGGTGAAGTCCAGCCCGGTGACGTAAACAATGCCATATGCGACGAACAACACCGCCGCCGCCCAGGTCAGCAGCCGCAGGCGCTCCGACGTGTCACTCGTCGGCAAACTAGATCAGCCCGCAGTCGTGAAGAATTCGGGCGGAAGCGTGAACCGTCAATCCAAGCAGGCACAGCGAGCTCAGCGAGAACAATGCGAAGCGCACCGTGATGACGTTGACGGTCGCCTGGACGAGGCTGTGGACGATCCGCAATCCGACATAACCCCAGGCCAGCCAAATATTGATGCCGTGGCCCATACCCATCAGCGCCAGAGTTAGCGCGATAGCGTAGAAAATTGTCGGCTGCTCCATCAGGTGGGTGTAATTGTGCGCCTTCCAATTGGCTTGATCGGATATCGCACCCTCGAGCGCGTTGCCGCGCGAGCCCACCTTCCCCTTCAGGCTGATCCCGGCGGCCTTCATCGCCGTGAAGCGGCTCAGGTATAGCCACACCTGCATAACCAGCGACCAGGCGACCAGCGCCACGACGGGCGCCAGGATCGGGCTATATTCCATGAATCAGCTCCCCCTCAGGAAGAGGCAGTGTGGGGCAGATCAGTGCCGCAAGCAAATCAATCGAACAGCTTGGCGAAGCGGCGCTTGGCGCGGGTCTTCCACGCGCCGCGGTGCCACGCGTCGCTGGCAAGCAGCGGCAGCACCGACGTCGCTTCGGCGAACACCATCTGCTCCTGCGCGGTCGACACCTTGCCCCACGACGCGGCCTCCTGCAGCGTCGAGGACGAGCAAGCGCCGTCGCGAACGTCGGCGACGGTGATCTGGACCGCATATTTGTGCACTTCGACGTCCTCGTGGCCGAGGATTTCGGCGCACACGACCGTGTCCTGGGTGAAGTTCTTGGGGACTCCGCCGCCGATCATCAGCAGCCCGGTGGTGCCGGCCTTGACCTTGATATCGGTCAGCTCGCGGAAATCGGCGATGGCGTCGAGCACCATGTAATGGCCCCCGCGCTTCATCGCGTCGACCTGGTGCTTGACGAGGCCGAAGCCGGCGGAGGAGTCGACGAACGCCGGGCAGAAGATCGGCACATCATGCTCATAAGCGAGTTGGACCAGGCTGCCGTCCTTCTTGGCGTTGCCGTCGGCGAGCCACTTGCCCATCTCGCGGATGAACGCGCGCGACGAGTAAGGCCGCGGCTCGAGGCTGTCGGCGATCTTGCCGATGGTGAAGTCGCAATCCTGCAGCTGGGTTTCGTCGATATAGGTGTCGTAGATGCGGTCGATGTAGAGCGAGCGCAACGTGTCATCGTCAGGGATTTCATTGGCTTGGTAGTGTTTGTGGCCAAGTGCTTCGAAGAAATCCATGTCGACGATGGTGGCCCCTGTGGCGACAATCGCGTCGACCATGTTGGACCGCACCAGCTCGGCGTAAAGGTCCATGCAGCCGCCGGCCGAGGTCGAACCGGCGATGACCAGGATGATCGAGCAATCGGGATCCTCGAGCATCGCATTGTAGAGGCCGGTGGCGCGGGCGAGGTCGCGGCTGGTGAAGCTCATCTTGCCCATCGCCTCGACGATCGGGCGGGCGTCGAACTGGGTGATGTCGATATGTTCGACCGGGCTCGACAGCAATTCGCGCTTGCGGGTGTCGTTGACCTTGGATTGGCCGGGTTCGATCAGGGTTTCGGTGGTCATTTGCGTCTCCATTCCCCTCCCGCATGCGGGAGGGGTTAGGGGTGGGAATGTGGCCGTCGCGGGGTGGACAGGCCCATCCCCGGCCCCTCCCGCGAGCGGAGGTGAGCTACCGCTTCATGGCTCTCGAACGCTTGCGCTCGGTGACGGCTCCATAGAGGCTCGCCATCGGCTCGTCGTCGACAATTTCGGCGCGCTCGACGCCAAAGCCGTTGAAGCCGGTGCGCATCGCGCAGCCATAAGCGCCGAGCATGCCGATTTCGAGATAGTCGCCGGCATCGACATCGGCCGGCAACTCGAACGGTCCGGCCATATGGTCGAGATCGTCGCAGGTCGGGCCGTAGAAGCTGAATTCCATCGAACGGACGGTCGACGGCGCGTCGCGCAGCAGCTTGACCGGGTAGCGCCAGCCGATGTGCGCCGCATCGAACAGCGCGCCATAAGCGCCGTCGTTGATGTACAGCTCGGACCCGCGGCGCTTTTCGACCCGCACCACCAGGCTGCCATATTCGGCGCACAAAGCGCGGCCGGGCTCGCACCACAGTTCGGCCGAGTAACTGATCGGAAGCGCTTCGAAGGTGGCGTGGATGACGTCGAAATAGGCTTCGAGCGGCGGCGGCTCCATCCCCGGATAGGAGGACGGGAAGCCCCCGCCGACATCGACGATGTCGACCGTCACCGACGCTTCGACGATCGCGTCGCGGACCTGGGCCATCGCTTCGGAATAAGCCGCCGGGGTCATCGCCTGACTGCCGACGTGGAAGCAGATGCCGAGCGCATCGGCCGCCTGGCGGGCGGCGAACAGCAAGGCCTTCACCTCGTGCGGCTGAGCGCCGAACTTGGCGGCGAGGCTCAGTTTGGCGTGCTTCGAGCTGACCTGAAGGCGAACCAGCAGCGCAAGGTCGGTCGCGGCCACGCCATCGCTGGCGGTGGCGCGCATGATCTTGTCGAGCTCCTCGAGCGAATCGAGGCTGAACGCGCGGACATCATGCTTGAAATAGGCTTCGGCGATGGCCTCCTCGGCCTTCACCGGGTGCATGAAGCACAACACCGCCTCGGGCAACGTTTCCGCCACCAGCCGCACTTCGCCGATCGACGCCACGTCGTAGTGAGTGACGCCTTCGTCCCACAGGATGCGCAGCAGATCCGGCGAGGGATTGGCCTTGACCGCATAGAGCGAGCGGCCGGGGAATTTATCGACGAAAAAGCGCGCCGCGCGCCGGGCGGCGTGCGGACGAAGCAGCGTTACCGGCTGAACCGGGCGCAACTTGGCGATAGCGGCACCGTCTCGGGTGCCGGACGGGGCGGTCGCTAGCCCCAGCGCGCGATGAAGTTTGTGCAACTCAAGGGACCTCCAACAGGTAAGTTCGACAAAGCTGCCTTGCGGTTGGAAGTCCCATGGGGCAGCGGGAGCGCGATATATGTACGGGGTGGGGTTAAGTAAAGGTTTTTTGGGGTCGCTCGAGCGCGCTGGCCGCGACCTGTCCCCGCACGGCCACAGTCTGTCGATTATTCGCTTATTTTTCAGAAGGTTGAATATGTGTCCGAAGTGACCCGAAATGACGTCCTGGAGGCCCGGGCGCGGATCGCCAGAGCAGTCGAAACGACCCCGCTGGTCGCGGCCGAAATCGGCGGCGTACGGCTCTGGCTGAAGTGCGAATGCCGGCAGATCGGTGGCGCCTTCAAGCTGCGCGGAGCGACCAACCGCCTGCTCCAGCTGTCCGAGGACGAGCGGCGGCGCGGCGTGGTCGCATTCTCGTCCGGCAATCATGCCCGCGGCGTCGCCATCGCCGTCCGGCGGCTGGGCATCCCGGCGACGATCGTGATGCCGGCCGACGCGCCGGCGGTAAAGGTCGAAGGGACCAGGTCGGAAGGGGCCGCAATCGTCTTCTACGACCGCGCCACGGCCAATCGCGAGGCAATCGCGGCCGAGCTTGCGGCCAAGGACGGGGCGACGGTCGTGCCGAGCTTCGACGATGTGATGATCGTCGCCGGCCAGGGCACGGTCGGGCTCGAGATTCTCGACCAATTGGCCGGGCTGGGCGAAGCGGCGCCGGCGCGGATCGTGGTCCCGACCGGCGGCGGCGGGCTGGCGGCGGGGATCGCCTTGGCCTGCCCCGCGGCGGAGATCGTCTGTGTCGAGCCCGACGGGTGGGACGACATGCGGCGCTCGCTCGCCGGCGGCGCGATCGTGCCGGTCGCGGCCGATGCTCCGCCGACCCTGTGCGACGCGCTGCAGACCCCGCGCGTGTCACCGATCACCTTCGGTATCCTCCAGCAGCGCGCGGCTCAGGCGGTCGCGGTCAGCGAGGCGGCGGTGCGCGAGGCGGTGCGGTTCGCCTGGCTGGAGCACCAATTGGTGGTCGAGCCGGGCGGGGCGGTAGCGATCGCCGCTTTGCTGTCGGGCGCGATTGAGCCGCTCGAGGGAACGGTGGCGGTGGTTTCGGGCGGGAATGTCGATCCGGCGCTGCATGCGCAGATCGTCGCCGGGACAGATCGTGACCGGCGGTGACTGAGCCGCGGGTCTAGCCGGCGGCGGTCTTATACTCGCCGGGCTCGACATGGGCCGGGCTCGAGCGTTCGACCGCGCGGGTCAGTTGCTCAAGCTCGGCGGCCAGCGTCTGGAGTTCGGCGACCAGTGTCCGCGGATCGGTCACGGCGGCGCCGGCCGACGCCGCGAGCAGCGTTTCGAGCATCATCGCGATGCACGGCAGGATGGTTACCTCGATCCGCTCGAAAGCATCATCGAGACGCACCTCGTCGGCGGAACACTGCTCAGCGCTAGACATAGCGGGCAATGTGCCCGAGCTTCGTTAAACACTAGTGAAGGCTTAGGTGGAATGATCGCAGCGTGACCGATTTCACCTCTGGTGCGCTGGCGCTGGCGATGATCGCCGGGTTCGTGCTGGCGGCGGCGGGCGCGCGCCAGGCGCTGACTCGCGGCGACCGGGTGCGCGGCGTGCTGATGATCGTCGCCGGGGTCGTGCTGGTCGCCAACGTCGCGATCCTGACGCTGTAGTTCCGCCGTCCCGGGGAGGATTCTAGCGCTTCAAATCCTTGTCCAAGCGCATGTCGAGATAATTGTCGACGCTCTTCATCAGCAAATCGAGCTCCTGCGCGAAGAAGTGGTTGGCGCCGGGGATGGTGTCGTGGTGGATCGTGATGTGGCGCTGGGTGCGCAGCTTGTCGACCAGCTTCTGGACCGCGCCCGGAG
>JBDTRT010000043.1:0-12947 GCA_039931595.1 Sphingomicrobium sp. | reverse complement strand
TCAACATGCCGATCCGCGCCATCGACGGCGACGGCAAGGTGGTCGAGGAAGGCCGAGCGACCAAGATCATGGCGTTCCGCGGGCTCGAGCGGGTCGCGGTCGAAAGCGCCGAGGCGGGCGAGATCGTCGCCATCGCCGGGCTGACCACCGCGACCGTCGCCAACACCATCGCCGACCCGTCGGTGACCGAGCCGATCTACGCCCAGCCGATCGATCCGCCGACCCTGGCGATGACCTTCAGCGTCAACGATTCGCCGATGGCCGGGCGCGAAGGCTCCAAGGTCACCAGCCGCATGATCCGCGACCGGCTCGAGCGCGAGGCCGAGGGCAATGTCTCGTTCCACATCACCGAAAGCGCCGACAAGGACGCGTTCGAAGTCGCCGGCCGCGGCGAGCTGCAATTGGGCGTGCTGATCGAGACCATGCGCCGCGAAGGCTTCGAATTGTCGATCAGCCGCCCGCGCGTGCTGTTCCGCGACGGCGCCGATTCGGCCAGCGGCGGCCGCGAGGAGCCGTTCGAAACGGTCGTGGTCGACGTCGACGACGCTTATGCGTCGACCGTCGTTTCCAAGATCCAGCTGCGCAAGGGCGATCTGACCGAGCAGCGCCCGTCGAGCGGCGGCAAGACCCGCCTGGTGTTCTCGGCCCCGAGCCGCGGCCTGATCGGCTATCACGGCGAATTCCTCAGCGACACCCGCGGCACCGGCATCATGAACCGGCTGTTCGAGCGTTATGCGCCTTACAAGGGCACGATCGAGGGCCGCCAGACCGGCGTGCTGATCTCCAACGCCGCCGGTAAGACCGCGGCCTACGCGCTCAACACGCTCGAGGATCGCGGAGCGTTGATGGTTTCGCCCGGCGAGCAGGTCTATGAAGGCATGATCGTCGGCGAGAACGCCAAGCCCGAGGATCTCGAGGTCAATCCCTTGAAGGCCAAGGCCCTGACCAACTTCCGCGTGTCCGGCAAGGAAGACACCATCCGTCTGACTCCGCCCAAGCGGCTGACGCTCGAGCAGGCGATCGCCTACATCGACGAGGATGAATTGGTCGAAGTCACGCCCAAGACCATCCGCCTGCGAAAGCGCTACCTCGACCCGCATGAGCGCAAGCGCGCCAACCGCGCCAAGGCTGCCTAACGGGCCGCCGCCGCGCGGTTCGCCTTGCGGAGCGCTCGTAACAGGCTCGGGCTGTCGGCCGAACCGACGTCGGCGATGCGCCACCCGGCGCGGGTCAACACCAGGCTGAGCCTCACATCATTGGCCTCTCTGGGGCCGAGCGTGACGTGGACCCGGGCGCTCGCCGAGCGCGCGGTCGGACGACTCAGGCTTTGGACGCGGGCGCTGATCCGCTGATAATCCTGGCAATCGCACAACGGATCTCCGTCGAGATAGCCGACCTCGACCTTGGCCAGCCGCCGGTCGGTCCGGATCGCCGCCGCCAGCTCGGGAGCAAACAGCCGGTCGAGTCGGTCGAGCGGGTTGTAATCGCGCTGTCGGTATCCGGCGTAAATCCGCCCGATAAAATGCTGCGGGCTTTCGGCCGGTTGGCCTGCGGCCAGCGCCAAGGCGATCAGGATCATCGCGAATTCTCCTTGGGCTTAATCCCGGCTTCGCGCCATCTAGGCCCGCGCCGCCGCTGCTGCCAACGGCCATGAAGTACCACGTTGGTCGATGGTTCAAGACGCCTTGTCGTTGCGCCGTTGCCGACCACGAAAACGCAGCGGCAGGCTGTGACGGTCCCGTCGCCGCGTTCCACCCAACAGTCAGCAGAACAGGTCGAATCCATGAGCCTCAGCCGCCGGCAATTCCTCCAGACCAGCGCCGCGATCGGCGCATCGCTCGCCTGGGCGGGCTCGGCCAAGGCATCGCGGACCAACTGGCGCGAACGCCGCGACCTCTATCCCGAAGGCGTCGCGTCGGGCGATCCGGCACCCGACAGCATCATGCTGTGGACCCGGCGGCCGTTCGATCACGGCGAGCGCCAGTTGCTGACCGTCGAAATCGCCGAGGACGAGGGCTTTCGCCACGTCATCGCCCATGCTCCGGCGCCGGTGTCGGCATCGTCCGACTGGACCTGCCGGGTGCTCGCCGGCGGGCTCAAGCCGAGCCGCACCTACTGGTACCGGTTCGTCGACGCCGACGGCAACGGCAGCCGCATCGGCCGGACCATCACCGCCCCCAAGCCGAACGATCCGCGCCCCGTCAATTTCGCCTTCGTCAGCTGCCAAAGCGTCAACGAGGGCAAGCTCAACGCCTTTCGCCGGATGATCTTCGAGGACGCGCGCGCCGCCCCCGCCGAGCAGCTCGGCTTCGTCCTCCACCTCGGCGATTTCATTTACGAGGTGGTCGAATATCCAGACGAGGTGAAGACCCGCTACGACCGCATTATCTACGATGTCGGGCGCATTCCGGACGGCGGCAAGTTCAGCAATTTCCATTACCCGCTGACGCTCGACGGCTACCGCGTCGTCTATAAGGGCTATCTCGCCGATCCCGATCTTCAGGACGCCCGCGCGCGCTGGCCGTTCGTGAGCATGTGGGACAATCATGAATTCTCGTGGCAGGGCTGGCAGAGCATCCAGCAGGCCGGCGGCCCGCCCCGGCCAGGACAGAGCATCAAGGTCGCAGCGAACCAGGCCTGGTTCGAATATATTCCGGCGCGCGTGGCGGCGCCGAGCGGGTCGCTCGACACCTTCGGGCCGCCCGCGGTCAAGGACGTCGCGATCGAGCATTGGGACGACCACGGCCTTGGCCAGGAGCCCAACAATCTGATCGCGATCAACAGCCTCAAGGCCTATCGGGCGTTGCGCTACGGCCGCCATCTCGACCTCATCATCACCGACCAGCACAGCTATCGCAGCGCCGACCCGTTCAGCGACGATTCCTTGAACAAGCTCGGCGATTGGGGCGCGTTCGGCGGCATGTTCCCCGACGCCCTGCAACAGGTCCTCGACGGCGGGCGCGCGTTCAATGGCGGCAATCCACCGGCGGAGCTCGTGTTCGGTGAGTCTCGAATCCCCAATCCGCAAAAGGATGCGCCGCCGCAGACGATCCTCGGCGCCGAGCAAAAAGCGTGGTTCAAGGACCAGCTCAAGCGCGCCACCGCGACCTGGAAAATCTGGGGCAATTCGCAGGGCACACTCGACTTGCGCGCCGACCCGCAGAACCTGCCGGCGGGTTTCACCAAGCCGTGGCCCGCCGGCTTCGCAAATCTCGGCGGCGGCGATCACGCCACCGCCTGGATCGAACGCAGCGAAATCTACGATCTGGTGCGCGACGCCCGGATCACCGGCTTCGCGATCGTCTCCGGCGACCGCCACAGCTTCTGGGCGGGCTATGCCGCGGCGCAGCTTCCGCCGGCCAAGTATGAGCCGGTCGGATTGAGCTTCGTCGGCGCCTCGCTCGCCAGCCCGGGGACGATGGAGGCGCTTGAGCACCGACCGCCCGGCAAGTTCCCGATGCGTGAACTGTATCTGGTCGACCGGCCGGGAGCAGCGAAACCCGACTGGACCCACAATATGTTGCTTAAGCACGGCGTCCGCTCGTGCCTCGAATATGCCAAATCCTTCGACCTGCCGCGCGCCCGCGCGCTGTCCAATCCGGACGTCGCGCCGCATCTCGAATTCGTCGACATGGGCGGCCACGGCTATGCGACAGTGCGCCTGACCGGCGATGAGATGCGCAGCGAATTCGTCTGCATCCCGCGCCCCATCACCCGCAGCGAAACCGCCGACGGCGGCCCGTTGCGCTACCGCGTCGTCCACAGTGCCAAGCTGTGGCGGGCAGGCGAGCCGCCGAAGCTAGTGCAACAGGTGCTGGAGGGCGACGTCGGGCTGTCGGTCTAGCCGCGTTTCGACAGCTCCAGCACCACCGCCCATTCCTCGTCGCGGACCGGCGCCACCGACAGCCGCGACTGGCGGATCAGCTCCATCTTGGCCAGCCGCGGGTCGGCCTTGATCGCCGCCAGCGTGACCGGGTGGGTCAGCGCCCGGACCGGCTTGACCGGGACCTTGACCCAGGCGTCGTCGGGCCCGTCGGGCTGGCCCGGGCCGGTGATTTCCATGATCCCGACCACCGCTTTTTCGGCCATGCTGTGATAGAGCAGGGCCTGGTCGCCGGGCTGCATCGCGCGCAGGTGGAGGCGGGGGGCATTGTTGCGCACGCCGTCCCAATCGGTCCCGCCGTCGCGCACCAGATCGTCCCAACCGTAGCTCGAAGCTTCGGATTTCATCAGCCATCGGGCCATAACGCGCTCCTTCGGTCCCTCTCTAGAGAGTCCCGGCGGGGGACAAAAGACGGTCTGAAAAAGCGCCGAAACGACTGAAAAACTGAATAAACTGAAAGAGTTCCGGATTCCACCCCGCGCATGGCTCGGTTCACCGCCTAGCGATTGGATTCCCCGCCCGATCGCCTATCTCGGTCTCAGTATTTGAGAGCGAGTGAGCCAAGGGCGCCTAAAGACGCCGGCTCCGGGCAAGACGGACGAACCTTCCGCGAACGCGGCGCAGCACTGCGCTGAATGACGCGGGAAACGGCCGCACAAGGCAAGAGAGCAAATTGATTCGAATTTTGAAAAACCGCGGCGTCGCCGCGGTGATGGGATTGTTTATGTTGGCGCTGGCCTCGAGCGGGGCCCAGGCGCAGTCCGTAACGCCATCCGCGAGCGGCTACGACGTCAAGGCCGCGGTCCGCCAGGTCCTGCCGGCAGCAGCGACCAGCACAACCTACCGCACCGCAACCGCCAGCCCGTCGGCGACGACGTTCCCGACCGCAACGGCGACCGCGACCACCACCACCGCAGCCCGCCCGGCAACCGCCGTTGCCGGCGTCCTGCAGTCGGCCCGGCAGGTCGTTGCCGCGGTCACCCGCAGCCTGTCGGCCAGCGCTTTGTCGTCGGCCGCCGCGCCGGCGATCGCGCGTGAAGCCGCCTGGCTGTACCACGGCGGCTGGCCGCTCTCGGCGTTGGTCGACCGCTACGGCGTCGGCGCTCCGCTCGACGAAGAAACCGCGTGCCTCGCCACGGCGGTCTATTTCGAGGCCCGCGGCGAATCCCCCGAAGGCCAATTGGCGGTCGCGCGGGTCGTCATGAACCGCGCCGCATCGGGCAAATATCCGCCGAGCTGGTGCGCGACGGTCAAGCAGCCGTGGCAATTCTCGTTCGTCCGCAACGGCCGCTTCCCGGCGATCAACACCGGGTCGGACGCGTGGCGCAAGGCGCAGGCGGTCGCCCGCCTCGCGGTCAGCAATGCCGTGCCGAGCCTGTCGAGCGATGTGCTGTGGTATCACGCCAATTATGTCGCTCCGTCGTGGGGCCGCCGGCTGACGCGGGCCGAAAAGATCGGCGCGCACATCTTTTACCGCGCCTAAACCTCAGCCTGGCCCGCGCCGGACTCGGTTCGTCGAAAAACCGGCCAGGGTGGGATTCGCAGCGAGTTCGTTTCGGGCGACATATTGATCCTACGGATTTTTCCGAGAGTTAGGGAGGACTCACGGTGCTCAAGATCCTGATCGTCGAGGATGATTCACAGCTCGCGACGACGCTGAAATATCTGGTCGAAGACAATCCGCGCTACCGCGTGGTGGCAATGTCCGACGATGCCGACAGCGCCATTGCAGCCGCCGAAAAACACGATCCCGACATCGCCTTGGTCGATTTGCATCTGGCCCGCGGCTCGACCGGTTTTTCGGTCGCGGTCAAGCTCGCCGACCTCAACGTGCCGTGCCTGTTCGTCAGCGGCAAGGCGCCAAGCTTCCCGATGCCCGACCTCGCGCTCGGCTGCCTGATGAAGCCGTTCACCGCCGAGGACGTCCACCGCAGCCTGGCGATGGCCGAGGACATGCTGCGCGGGCGCGAGACCCTGCGCCCCAAGCTGCCCGACAATCTGACGCTCTACGAGCAGGCCGAGGAGCCCTACGTCGAGCAATCCTATGGCGAGCGGGATGGTTTCATTCCGTCGCGGCCGTCGCTCAAGACCCGGCTCGAGCACTGGATCTCGGGCTACCAGGCCTGACCGCTTAAAGCCGCATCAACCCGCGCCGCGGCTCGCGTACCCCGAGCGTTTCATCGGTCAACGGCGCACCGGCGTCGAGCAGCGCCTGGCGCCGCCCCTTGATGTCGGCGGCGCGCTGGATGTCCTCATAGACCAGCAATTTGGCGAACACCGGATGGCTCAGCGCGGTTTCGACGAACGCCGCGACCCTCGGCCAGCGCTCGGCGTCGACGGTGAAGCCGGCATATTCGGCGTTGCGGAAGAAACTGGCGATCGAGATTTCGGCCAGCCCGAATGCGCCGAACAGGAACCCCGCCGGCGGCAGCTGGGTTTCGAGATAATCGAGCGCGACCGGCGCGTCCTCGACCAGCACCTGGGCGATGCGCTCCTCGTCGCTCGGCTCGCCCCACACCGCCGGCCGCACCACACGCTGGTAGAACAGGCCCCAGATGAACAGGTCGCCGAGCCGGGTGTCGGCGAATTCCTCGAGCCAGCGGGCGCGGGCGCGGTCCTTGGGCGATTGCGGCAGCAGCGGCGGGTCCGGGTAGCTCTCCTCGAGAAAAGCGCAGATCACCGAGCTGTCGCACAGCACCAGATCGTCCACGACCAGCACCGGGATCCGGCGCAGCGGGCTCAGCCGCTCGAATTCGTCATTGCCGTAGAATGGCGTGATCGGGTCGACCCGATAGTCGAGCCCCTTCAGTTCAAGGCACGCCAGCACCTTGCGCACATAGGGGCTGACGAAGCTGCCGATGATCTTCACCGCGCCGCTTTTAGTCGCACCTGCGGATTACGCAAAAGTGGCGCGGCGAATTGCCTTCGCCGCCCAAGCCCGGCAAACTCGCGGCGCAACAGCTGTGGCGTGAGAGGAATTGCATGCTCGACCGACTGACCCGGACGGAGAAGTACGGGATTTACGCATTCATCGCCGGCGTCCTGACCGCCGTCGTCGCAATTCTCCTGCGGCGGTGATCCGCGGGCAGGCGTTGCGCGCTGAGTCGTAGCTGGATGCCCCGCGAGGATTCGAACCTCGATTGACGGATTCAGAGTCCGTAGTCTTACCATTAGACGACGGGGCAGCGGCGAAGCGCGCGGGATAGAAAGGCCCCCCAGCACTGTCAATGCAACGGCTCCGGCGAGGCACACCGCTGGCGGCGGCGCCTTGGCCGCACACTCCCGCACTCGCACCGGCGCCCGAACTCAAAACCCGCGTGGCTTGCCCTCGACCGCCTTAATGTGATTAAACAGGATCAAGTCAGCCGTTCCTTACCGAGCGGCCAAGGATAGAACGGGCGTACCCCATGGCGGAGAGAGTCGCCGACGCGCCGGCTCTGCTGCCCGAGGACGGCGCACAGAGCGGGCCACCCCAACCGCCCGAGCGGCGGCATGGTCATCGCCTTAGCTACGGCGCGGTCGATCTTGGCACCAACAATTGCCGCTTGCTGATTGCCCGCCCGGTCGACGGCGGGTTCACCGTGATCGACGCTTTCTCGCGGGTCGTGCGCCTTGGTGAAGGCCTGGCGTCGAGCGGCAAGCTGGCCGAAGACGCCATGGACCGGGCGGTCGCGGCGCTTGCAATCTGTGCCGAAAAATTGCGCCGCCGAAATGTTTCGCTGTCGCGCGCGGTCGCCACCGAGGCCTGCCGGCGGGCGGTCAACGGCCGCGATTTCACCGATCGCGTGCGGCGCGAAACCGGCATCGCGCTCGACATCATCGCCCCCCAGGAAGAAGCCCGGCTGGCGGTGCTCGGCTGCCACAAGGTGCTCGAACCGGGCGACGGACCGGCTTTGATCTTCGACATCGGCGGCGGCTCGACTGAGCTGGTGCTGATCGACCAGGTCGACGGCGTGCCCAAGATCCGCAGCTGGTGGAGCGCGCCGTGGGGCGTGGTTTCGCTGACCGAAAGCGAAGGCCGCGAAGCGCTCGACGGCAAGGACCGGGTGGCCGCCTACAAGCGCATGCGCGAGCGCGCCCGCCATTCGTTCACGCGCTTCGCCGAAACCCTGCCGCGGACCGCCAAGGACATCCGGCTGCTCGGCACCAGCGGCACCGTCACGACCCTCGCCAGCGTCCATCTGGCGCTGCCGTCCTACGATCGCCGGGCGGTCGACGGGCTTCATGTTCCGACCGAGGAAATGCAGAAGATCAGCACGATGATCGCCGAGATGGACTATGAGCAGCGCTCGAAGCTGCCGTGCATCGGCCGCGACCGCGCCGACCTGGTCGTCGCCGGCTGCGCGATCCTCGAGGCGATCCTCGAAATCTGGCCGGCGCCGAGCCTCGGGGTTGCCGACCGCGGCATCCGCGAGGGCATCCTGCGCTCGCTGATGGCGCGCGACGGCTACATCCTGTGAGGGCTGCATGGTCGTGACCCGCGGCGACAAGGGCCTGCGCCAGCGCGTGCGCACCGCGCGCGGCCGCTCGGTGTCGTCCAATCGCTGGCTCGAACGGCAGTTGAACGATCCCTATGTGCGCCGCGCCAAGGCCGACAATTACCGCAGCCGCGCCGCCTACAAATTGCTCGAGCTCGACGAGCGCTTCGGCCTGCTCAGAGGGGTCAAGGCGGTAATCGACCTCGGCATCGCCCCGGGCGGCTGGAGCCAGGTCGTGACGCGCCGCCTGCCGGCCGCGAAGATCGCCGGGATCGACCTGCTGCCGACCGACCCGATCGACGGCGTGACGATCTTCCAGATGGACTTCATGGACGACGCCGCGCCCGACCGGCTGCGCGCTGCGCTCGGCGGCGCGCCCGACCTGGTGCTGTCGGACATGGCGGCGAACACCGTCGGCCACGCGCAGACGGATCATTTGCGCACGATGGGGCTGGTCGAGGCGGCGCTGCTGTTCGCGGTCGAGACGCTGCGCCCGGGCGGGGCGTTCGTCGCCAAGGTGCTGGCCGGCGGGGCCGACAGCAATCTGGTCGCCGAGCTCAAGCGCCACTTCACCGCCGTCAAACACGCCAAGCCGCCGGCCAGCCGCAAGGAATCGTCCGAATGGTACGTCGTCGCCCAGGGCTTCAAAGGCCGCGGCGAGGATGTTCGATCGGGTTAGGGTCCGCGAAGGGTGGAAAGCGTACTCTAGGTCGGAAAGAGACAGCGACTTCGATCCATGCTATCAAAGCCCTACGGGAGAATAACATCGGGGGGATCGCATCATGCCCAACACCAACCGTCTCTTGGCCGCCGCGCTGATCGTCTTTGGCGTGATCTTCTGCCTGATTTACCCGCTCGCGATTGTCTGGCCATCGGGCTGGGCGTGGCACGAAGGCAGCCCCGCCGCGGACAATTATTTCATGATGATCGTGGCGGTCTATGCGACCCTCGGGCTGTTCCTGATCCGGGCCGCAAAAGACCCGGCAGCGAACGCCTCCCTGATCTGGTTCACCGTCGCGTCGAGCGTCGTTCACGCGGGCGTGATGGCGCTGCAGTCGCTCGGCGACCCGATGCATCGGGGGCATTTGATGGGCGACGTTCCAGCCTTGCTTCTGGTCGCCGTCGTCCTCGGCGTGCTGATGAGCAAGGCCGACGGAGCAGTGCAACGCACGACCGCCAGACGATCGTCTGCATGACTGCCAACAGCAGGTCGACCGTCACGGCAGGGTTGGATGGAAAGCGCGACGCCGAGTGATCGGCACCGGCCGTCCATCGTTTCTATGTCCGTCGCATCCGAGCGATCAAGGTTACGAAAAATGCTGTGGACCAGCCGATCAGGATAATGCCGTTGATCCCTTCAATCGCTGACACGAGGCGCCATCTCTCCGCCATTGCGGCATCGCTATACCCAATCGCGCCATAGGTAATCGTTGAAAAATAAACGGCTTCGCGGAGGCCATCGACCGCGCCGATGCCAAGATACAGAAATGCGTAAGTCCAGATCTCGATGCCGTGCAACACAATCAGGCCGAGGATGACAATGATCGTTGCGGTAAGGCCGCGTGGCGAGAGGGGATGGACGTGCTCCTCCGCCTCCTCTCGTTCCTCCAGCCGCAAAAGGCGCGACAAGCCGTAAATTCCACCAGCATGGATAGCGACGGTTATGAAAACCATGAGGGTGGCAAGGGCCAGTTCGGCAATCATCAGGCTTCACTTCGGATTCGCAGCTCAATTGGTCAATCGTTTGCCCACCCCTCGAGCGTCACGACGCGCTGCAATGAATAGCCGTCAGCAACGCTGTGATGAGGGATCCTGGCCTAATTCGGCTGTAACGACGGGCCTTCTTACGTAGCGAACCAGCCGACAAACCCCAGGAACGCAGCCACTGCGCTCAAGCTCGCGGCCACCACTAGCAGCTGAGATGCATTCTCGACGCTACTGACTTTCAATGCGGCATCTCCACCCCGCCGCTGCACGGCCGGACCGCTGAACAGCTTAACCCACACAGCGATAGAAATGATAAGCAGGACGGCCGATATGCACCCGATGAATTGGGCGACCTCATGCATCGTCATGGTCCGCCCGGGCCTGCGATCCGCAATTTGGAGTGATCGACGGAAGTCCAGCGGCGGCGACATCCTCCGTCTGTGTTTCCGCTGAGATAGCCTTGATACTATAACGACCGGCGAGGTCGTAAAGGATCAATCGGGCTTCGGAGCTGGCAGCGTCCTGCGCCAGCTTCAATGAAGCCCTCTTACGGCTTAGCCAATAAGCTTTTTCCACGATCATCTCCTGCGAGCGAGAGCACTGTTCGGTCTCTCTGTCACAGGATAGCTCGGTTGGAAGCGCAGGTGATGGCCCGTCTTGGCAGATAGCGGATGAATGGTCGGTGACGGTGACTGCTAGATCCCCGCATTGAGTCGAAAGCAAAAGTTCAGTTCGTGGCCTTTCGACGCGCCCGAGCTGGCGCCATGAGCACGGCCGACGGATCAGTGCACCGCCCCTAGAGCAGGAAGTCACCAATACTCAGTGGAACGTTGCCGACCACATGGATTGCGAAATCGGCCACGCCGTCACCGTTGACGTCGCCGTAGACGACGGTCTTAGTCGGATCGGAATGGTCGACGCGAAGCTGGCCCGCCTTGCCCGAGAACGCTGCCCCGTCGATGAACGTGAAGGCCTGGTTGCCGCTGGCCCCTGCGTTGGCATCGATTTGCACCAGGTCGATCTTGTCGATGCCATGTTCGAAATCGGTGATGATATCGGGCGCGTTCACCGGCGACTCGGTGGTCGCGTTGAAGTCGAACAGGTCACTACCGGCGCCGCCGGTCAGAATGTCGGCGCCCGCGCCACCGCGGAGGAGGTCGTTGCCCGCGCCCGAGGACAGCGTGTCGTTGCCATTGCCGCCGTTGAGCGTGTCATTGCCGCCCAGCGTGGTGACGCGGTCATTGCCGTCACCGCCGTTGACGGTCCAATGATTAGCCGCACTCGGGGCAAGGATGTCATTGCCGCTGGTTCCAGTCATCGTCTTGTAGCCAGGGGTGACGCTCGGGTCCGAACCAGGCCCAGCCAGACCGGACCTGTCCGGCAGGTACATTTCGCCGCCCGTGGACCAGAGACCGCTCGCCCCTACGTCATGCACCAGCGACAGGTCGAGACCGCCGACCGGACCGTATTTCAGTGAACCGGACGAAGCGTGCCACACGCTCGTGCCGCTTAATGTCAGCGACCCGGCAGTGTTGCTGAAGACCTGCGTCGCGCTTCCCGCATCGACGAAATAGCCGCCGGTGATTTTGACGCTTGCACCATCGTTGAGCCACACCTGCACCTGGCTGCCGGAGCCCCCGCGCGTGTGCGGATCGATGCCGACCGGGTTGATCAGCTCCACATTGGTGCCCCACAGCCGGAAGTTGCGATTATTGTCCTCGGCCACGGCGTCCACCAGCACCGTGTAGGACGACTTGAGATCATAGCCTCCGTCCCCGTTGCCGCCGGCGTAGGTGTGTTCGAAGCGCACGTTATAGACTCCGCGCTCGGTCACGAAACCGTCGCCGTTCCAGTAACTGCCGGTTGCTCCGGTGGCGACGCAATTGAGCATCGTGGAGTTCTCGATGAGGACGTCGTGGACCGTGCCGGAGAGCATCACGCCCATCGCGTAGGTGTCACCGTCCTGATATTCGCTGTCGCCATAAACATTGTCGAGCACGACATGGTTGGTGTCGTACTGCAGCTTGACGACGCTCTTCGAAAAACCATGCACTTCCACGTCGCGGATGGTCAGCCCCGTGACCGTCGCAGTCGGGGCCGCGCTCGACGGCGCCGCATTGTTGTTGATGAAGTAGCGGACGTTATACCCCTCCATGTCCTGGATGGTGATGTTCTGGAGGGTGGCGGCGAGCGTGAACGCGCTCTGCACGTTATGGAAGTCGAAGCCCTGAAAGGTAAGATTATTGGCGCCGTCGAGCAGGCGAATGACGTTGGTTCCAACGCCGGCGGTGGCGGCCGAATAGGGCGGCCGGGTGCCGTAGATCTGGATGTCCACCGGGTGGCCCGAGCTGTCGACGCCCATCAGCGTGACCGGGGCCCCGGGCAGGCCGCCGGCGGTGAGCGAGATCATTGAGGTCGGGGCATAATTGCCCTGGTCGGCGAGCAACAGGACCGAGCCGCCGGGCCCAGCGGCCTTGATCGCTCCATTGAGTGAGCTGAAAGGCTTTGCGTTTGCCGCAGACAAGCCGGATCCAGTCCCGCTGCCAAGCGGGCTAACGTAAATCGTCGCCATGATTTCTTCGCTCCCTGGTGAAACTCACAGCGTGAACCTAGTCACCGACAGGTTAAAGGGGTCTTGCTATTGGGAAAGTTTATTTGGTCCGGTTTAGAGTGCTACTCGGCGAATTCTTGGGTCCATCCAACGAATGTTAAACTACGCACGTCTTTATTCAATTTTACTGAAACTTAACAACGGACGCGGGCTTCACCACCACTCGCGGCCACACTTTCGTTGAAGGGCGAACGTCCGCAATGGGTCGAAAGCGGACGTTAGCGCGTGGGGTAAGTCGGAGCGTCCGGGCCGTTATGGCTGCGGTGAG
>JBDTRT010000042.1:0-14724 GCA_039931595.1 Sphingomicrobium sp. | reverse complement strand
CACACCGCCGTCAGCCGAACCTTCAATATTGCCTCCCAACGTGGCGGATGGGGTGGGATTCGAACCCACGGTAGGCTTGCACCCACGCCGGTTTTCAAGACCGGTGCCTTAAACCGCTCGGCCACCCATCCAAGTCACAGCAGCTGCCATTCAGCTGAACCCGCCTATCGCGACCGGGCCGGGCCGTGCAAGGCATGCGGTGAACCCGGCTGGCCGGTCGGGGGTCGATTCTTCTAGGCTTGGTCGGGACGGAGAGCGAGTTTGCGTTTGATCAGGGGATGGACATTGGTCGGGCTTGCGGCCGTCGGGATCGGCCCGGCGAGCGCCGAGGTCGAGCCGCGCGCGGCGCCGACCGAGCTGGCGCAATATCAGCCGCTGCCGCCGCCGCGGACCCCGGCTCCAGCATCCGCTCCGGTCGCGCGGGTGATCTATCCGCCGCTCAGCGCCACCCAGCCGGCTTATGGTCTGCAGGCCTATGCCCAGCCGGGCTATCTGGCTCCGGACAGCTTTGCCGCTTACAAGATCTGGCTGGCCGGCCGCGCCCGGCGCGATGGGATTCGCGAGGCGACCATCCAGGCGACCATCCCCGGGCTCCAGCTCAACAGCCGCGCGATCGAGCTCGACCGGGCGCAGAAGCCGCGGCCGCGGACCTCCAACTACATGGCGCCGTTCGCGCCCTACCGCCGCGACCATGTGACGCCGTCGCTGATCGGGCGCGGGCAAAGCCGCTTCGCCACCCACTGGCCGCGGCTGAGCCAGATCCAGACCAGCTACGGGGTCGACCCGGCGATTCTGATGGCGATCTACGGCCACGAGACCAGCTATGGCGCGATCACCGGCAGCTTCGACCTGGTCGAAGCACTCGCCAGCCTCGCTTATGAAGGCCGCCGGCGCGATTTCTTCGAAACCGAAGTGCTTGCAACGCTCAAGCTGATCGACCTCGGCATTCCGCGCTGGCGGCTGAAAGGCAGCTACGCCGGCGCCACCGGTTACCCCCAGTTTATGCCGTCGATGGCCTTGCGGCTGCGCGCCGACGGCGATGGCGACGGCGACGCCAACCTGTGGTCGAACGAGGATGACGGCTTGGCCTCGATCGCGAATTATTTGCGCGACGCCGGGTGGAAGCGCGGGATTCCGTGGGGGATTGCGGTGCGCACTCCGGCCAATCTCGACCGGGCGGCGATCCGCTCGACCCTCAACCCGCCCAAATGCGCTCTGGTCTATCAGCGCCACAGCCGCTGGCTGACGATGGCCGAATGGCGTTCGCGCGGGGTCATGCCCTACGCGGGCCGGCCGATCCCGGACAATGAGCTGGCGACCCTGCTCGAGCCCGATGGTCCGGGCGCGACGGCCTATCTGCTGACCAACAATTACCGCGTCATCCTCGATTATAACTGCTCGAATTATTACGCTCTGTCGGTCGGCTTGCTGGCCGATGCGATCGCCGGGCGCTGAACCCGGAAAGGCCAAATCGCTCTCGCTAAGGCGCTCGTCCGGCGATAGAGAATGGCGGTCACTCAAATCATAGGCCGCTCACCTCCATGATCCGTTCCACTTTGCTTGCATCCGCCGCCATCGCCATTCTCGCCACCGCCGCACCGGCCGCGGCGCCAACCTTCGATACCCCGGCCAAGGTCGCTTTCCTGATCGACCTGTCGTCGGGCGCGGTGCTCTATGCCAAGGACGCCGATGTCCGCATGCCGCCGGCGTCGATGGCCAAGATGATGACCGCCGACGTCGCGTTCGAGCTGATCGACAACAAGCAGCTGGCGCTCGACAAGATGTGCACGGTGCGGCCCGAGACCTGGCAGAAATGGCATGGACCGCAGGCGGGATCGACCATGTTCCTGTCGACCGGCGAGCAGGTCAGCGTCGAGAACCTGCTCCACGGCATCGTCACTTTGTCGGGCAATGATGCGTCGGTCGTGCTGGCCGAGTGCATCGCCGGGACCGAGCAGGCGTTTGCCGAGCAAATGAACGCGCAGGCCAAGAAGATCGGGCTGACCAACAGCCATTTTGGAACGGCCAATGGCTGGCCCGACAATGGCGTGACCTATGTCAGCGCGCGCGACCTCGCGACGCTGGCGCGGTCGGAGATCGAGAACCACTACGCGCTCTACAAGAAATTCTATGCGCAGCCGAGCTTCACCTGGGGCAAGACCTTGGGCTCGGGCCAGGACATTACCCAGCAGAACCGAAACCCGATCCTCGGCCATGTCCCGGGTGCCGACGGCCTCAAGACCGGCCACACCGATGAGGCGGGCTATGGTTTCACCGGCTCAGCCGACCAGAACGGCCGCCGCCTGATCGAAGTCGTCGCCGGCCTGCCGAGCTGGAACGCACGCGTCCAGGAATCGACTCGCCTGATCCAGTGGGGTTTTGCCGCCTGGACCGCCAAGCCATTGTACAAGGCCGGGGCGACGGTCGGATCGGCCAAGGTCCAGCTCGGCAGCAGCAGCGAAGTCGCTCTCGTCGCGCCGCGCGATCTCGCGGTGACCGTGCCGGCCGGGCTGCAGAGTGGCGTGACCGGCATGAAGGTCCGTTACCAGGGCCCGGTGATGGCGCCGATTGCCAAGGGCCAGCATATTGCCGACCTGGTCATTAGCACGCCCGACACGCCGCCGCAGGTGGTGCCGCTGGTCGCGGCCGAGGATGTAGCCAAGGCCGGGCTGTTCGGGCGCATCTGGCTCGGCTTCATGCAGCTCGTCGGGATGGCGTGAGCGCCACCGGCAAGTTCATCAGCCTCGAAGGCGGCGAGGGGGTCGGCAAATCGACCCAGCTCAAGGCACTCGCCGCGGCCTTGCGCGAACGCGGCCTGGATGTCGTTGAGACCCGCGAACCGGGCGGCAGCGAGGGCGCGGAAGCGATCCGCGAGCTGCTACTCGGCGGCGCGGAGGAGCGATGGAGCGCGCAAGCTGAGGCGCTGCTCTTTGCAGCGGCTCGAACCGACCACATGGACAAGCTGATCCGCCCGGCCCTGCAGGCTGGCAAATGGGTCGTGTCCGACCGCTTCGTCGACAGCTCGTTGGCCTATCAGGGTGGCGCTGGAGGCTTGGGCATCGAGGCCGTCCGTCGGATCAATGCGTTCGGCATCAACGAGGGCTTTCCACACCGTACGCTGGTTCTCCTGCTCGATGGCGGCGCCGAACGGGCGCGCGTTCGCGACAGCGGCAGCAGCGATCGGATTGGCGGTCGTTCCGATGATTATCACCACAAGGTCGCAACCGCGTTTCAACTGATTGCAGCGGAAGAGCCGGACAGAGTGAAATTGATCGACGCCTCGGGCGACCCAGCCATGGTCACCCAGCGCCTGCTCGACGCGCTCGCGGACCTGCTGCCGTGATCGGCGGGCATGACAGAGAAGTCGAGCGCTTTGAAAACGCGCGGCGGGCGGGCACTCTGCACCACGCGTGGCTGCTCGGCGGGCCCAAGGGGGTCGGCAAGGCAACTTTCGCCCGCGCCGCGGCGACCCGCGTGCTGGCCGCAGCGGCCGGCCCGCCGGTCGATTTGCCCGGCCTGGCGACGCCGCCCGAGCACCCCACCGCGCGGCTGATCGAGGCCGGCAGCCATCCCGATATGCGGATGCTCGAGCGGCTCGAGCATCCCAAGACCGGCGCCCTGGCGCGCAACATCACGGTCGACCAGGTGCGCGGGCTGGCCGAGCTGTTCGACCTGACCGCGAGCATGTCGCCGTGGCGCGCGGTGGTCATCGACGCCGCCGACGATCTTGAAAAGAACGCCGCCAACGCGCTGCTTAAGATGCTCGAGGAGCCGCCCGCCAATTGCGTCTTCCTGCTCGTCTCGCACGCCCCCGGGCGCTTGCTCCCGACCATTCGTTCGCGCTGCAGAATGCTGAGTTTCCAACCACTTGGCGATGACGTCATGGCGTCGGTGCTGGAACGACAGCGGCCCGACCTGGCCGCGCCCGAGCGATCCAAGATCATCGCCCGCGCCGGCGGCTCGGTCGGCCGCGCCTTGGCTTTCGCAGCGCTCGACCTGGCCAAGCTCGAGGATTCCGCGACCCGCATCCTGACCGACGGCGACCCGACCAACGCCCGGCGCTCGAGCCTGGCGATCGAGCTTGGCCGCAAGGGCGCCGCCGAGCGCTACATCGCATTCCTCGACCTGGTGCCGACGCTGATCGCGCGGCGCGCGCGCGGGCTCGCCGGGCGCGAGCTTGGCCAGGCGCTCGACGCTTATGCCCAGGCGCGCGAGCTTGCCGCAGTGGCGCCGCGGCTGTCGCTCGATCCAGCCTCGACCGTGTTCCAGCTCGGCGGAATCCTCGCATCGGTGGCAGCGCGCCCGCTTCCTTGAAGGCGCGCGCAGGGGAGGCTAGTGCCCGCGGGCAATGGCCGAACCCTTCTACATCACGACCGCGATCAGCTACCCCAACGGGCGGCCGCACATCGGCCACGCCTATGAAGCGATCGCGGCCGATGTCATCGCCCGCTTCCAGCGGTCGCGCGGGCGCGACGTCCGGTTCCAGACCGGGACCGACGAACATGGCCTGAAGATGGTTCAGGCAGCGCGTGAGGCGGGCTTGGAGCCGTGCGACTATTCGGCCAAAATGTCGAATGTATTCCAAGAGATGTGCGATCTTCTTGAGGTTAAGTACGACCGTTTTTTGCGCACTTCCGAGGCCGACCACTACCGCGCCAGCCAGGCGATCTGGGCGGCGATGGAGGCCAAAGGCGACCTCTATGTCGGGCGTTACGAGGGCTGGTATTCGGTCCGCGACGAGGCGTTCTACGACGAAAGCGAGCTGACCGCAGGAGAGGGGGGCGAGAAACTCTCGCCGCAGGGCTCGCCGGTCGAATGGACCGCCGAAGAGAGCTGGTTCTTCAAGCTGTCGGCCTATCAGCAGCCGCTGCTCGATCATTATGCGGCTGATCCGCACTTCATCCAGCCCGACAGCCGCCGCAACGAAGTGCTGCGCTTCGTCGAGGGCGGTCTCAGCGATTTGTCGATCTCGCGCACCAGTTTCGACTGGGGCGTTCCGGCGCCGGGCCATCCCGGCCATGTGATGTACGTCTGGCTCGATGCGCTGACCAATTACATCACCGGCCTCGGCTATCCCGACCAGACCGAGCTGTTCGAGCGCTACTGGCCGGCCGACGTCCATCTGATCGGCAAGGACGTGGTCCGCTTTCACGCCGTTTATTGGCCGGCGTTCCTGATGTCGGCTGGAATCGCTTTGCCCAAAATGGTCTACGGCCACGGTTTCCTGCTCAGCAGCGGCGAGAAAATGTCCAAGAGCGTCGGCAATGTGGTCGATCCGTTCGCGCTGGCGGACAGCTTCGGGGTCGACGCGCTGCGCTATTTCCTGCTGCGCGAAGTGCCGTTCGGACAGGACGGCAGCTACAGCCCGGAAGCGATCGTCAACCGCGTCAACGCCGAGCTCGCCAACAGCTTCGGCAATCTTGCGCAGCGTACCTTGTCGATGATTTTCAAGAACCTCGACGGGATCATTCCAGCGCCGGGCGAAGCCCCCGAGGATCGCGAACTGCTCGCGGTCGTCGACGCCGCGGTTGACACCGACGTGCCCGAGGCGTTCGAGCGGTTCGCTTTCTCGGTCGGGATCGAAGCGTGGTTGAAGGCGGTGTTCGCGTGCAATGCGTTCGTCGACGCCCAGGCGCCGTGGGCGCTGCGCAAGACCGATCCGGCCCGGATGACGGCGGTGCTGGGCACGCTGGCGCTGGCGGTTCGCCGCCTGGCCGAGGCGATCGCGCCGGTCACGCCGGGTTCGGCCGAGCGGCTGATCGCGCTGATCGAGAGCGGCAGCGGCGGCGCGGCGATCGCCCAGCCGGTGCCGATCTTCCCGCGGCTCGAGCTCGAACCGGCGGACGCGACCAAATGAGGCTGATCGATAGCCATTGCCACCTCAATTACGAAGGCCTGGTCGAGCGTCAGGACGAGGTGCTCGACGCCGCCCGGGCGCGCGGGGTGGCGGGCTTCCTCAACATCGCGACGCGCCAGAAGGAGTGGGGCGACATCCTCGCCACCGCCGAGCGCCACGGCGACGTCTGGGCCAGCGTCGGGGTTCACCCGCACGAGGCCGACGTCCATCCGGATTTAGGCGCGGCGGCGCTGGTCGACGGGGCCGACCACGCCAAGGTGGTCGCGATCGGCGAGTGCGGGCTCGATTACTATTACGACAAGTCCGACCGCGCGGCGCAGCGCGAGCGCTTTGCGGCGCATATTGAGGCGGCGCGGACCACCGGCCTGCCGCTGATCGTCCACACCCGCGCGGCTGAGGATGACACCGCCGAGCTGCTCGGCGCCGCGGCTGGCGAGGGCGGGGTGAGCGGCGTCCTCCATTGCTTCACCGGCAGCGCACAGCTGGCCCGCAAGGCGCTCGATATGGGCTTTTTTATCTCGTTGAGCGGGATCGTCACGTTCAAGAATGCGCGCGACCTCCAGGACACCGCCAAACAGGTCCCGCTCGACCGGCTGCTGGTCGAGACCGATGCGCCGTTCCTGGCCCCGGTGCCGCATCGCGGGCGGCCGTGCGAACCGGCCTTCGTGGCCGACACCGCGGCGTTCGTCGCCGAGCTGCGCGGTGAGCCGCTCGAGGCGCTGGCGGAGGCGACCACCGCCAATTTCTTCCGCTTGTTCGGCCGCGCCAGCCCGTCGACCAGCGCCTCGTGAAGGTCCGCATCCTCGGTTGCGGCACGTCGACCGGGGTGCCGCGGGTCGGCAATGACTGGGGCCAGTGCGACCCGGACGAGCCGCGCAACCGGCGGCTGCGCTCGTCGGTCGTGCTCGACAGCGCCGGCGAGACCCTGCTGATCGATTGCGGCCCGGATCTTCGCCAGCAGCTGCTCGAGGGCGGCATCGGGCGGATCGACGGGCTGATCGTGACCCACGACCATGCCGACCACGTCCACGGAATCGACGATTTGCGGCCGCTGGCTTATGCGCTCGGCCGGCCGGTGCCGTTGCACGCCCGCCGGCTCGACCTCGAACGCTTCCAGCAGCGCTTCGCCTACGCCTTTGCAACCGCGGGGATTTATCCGCCGGTAGTGACCCCAGTCGCGCTCGAGCAGGACTTGGCCTGGGGTAAAGCGCTGCTGCGCTTCGTCGATCAGCCGCACGGCGGGATCACCTCGCTCGGGATGCGCATCGAGGAGGGCAATCGATCGCTGGTCTATTCGATCGATTTCCATGAGTTGACCGAGGAAATGGCCAATCTCTACCAGGGCACCGACGTGTGGATCTGCGACTGTCTGATGCGCCGGCCGCACCCGACCCACGCCAATCTCGACGCGGTGCTCGGTTGGGCGGCCGAGCTCAATGTCGGGCAGCTCTATTTGACCCACATGGGCAACGGCCTCGATTATGCGACTTTGCTCGGCGAACTGCCCGATTGGGCTGCTCCTGCGTATGACGGGCTGGAGATCAGCCTGTGACGAATGATTTGATGCTCGGTGGCGTCTACATTTTGATGGCCTTGATGCTCGTGCTGGGCTCGCTCATGTCGCGCCGCGAGCCGTTGGCAAAGCTGCTGACCATGTCTCTAGCGTGGATCGCGATTTTCGCCGCGGGGTTTGTCCTGTTCACATTCCGCGACGATTTCGGCTTTGTTGCCCAGCGGCTGCGCGCCGAAGCCACCGGCGAGCCGGTCGAGCAGGGCCGGCAAATCCGCATCCCGATGGCGATCGACGGTCATTTTTGGCTCGACGGGCGGGTCAATGGCGAACGGGTCAAGTTCCTGGTCGACAGCGGCGCGACCATGACCACCATCAGCCGCAAGACCGCCCAGCGTACCGGAGTCGTGGTCAGCCCGACCCAGGACCAGGTGGTGCGCACCGGCAACGGCCTGATCAAAGTCTCGAGCGGCCGCGCGCGCAGCCTGGCGATTGGTTCAATCGAACGCCAGAACATCGCCGTCCATGTCGCCGAGAATGACGAGCTCAACGTGCTCGGGATGAACTTCCTGTCGTCGCTGCAGCGCTGGGGGGTTGAGGGGCGTTGGCTGGTGCTGGTGCCGTGATGCCGCCTTCAACTACTACATCACTTTACATAATACATATTATCAGACTTTGCGGCGTGGGTCGAAACGGCGGAAATCCGGCCCTTTTTGCGGTGCTCCCCGCCAGTGGCGATTTGGAATGTCGCTAGAGCGCCTGGTTGCGATCATGCGCCGGCTGCGCGATCCGGTGACCGGCTGCGAGTGGGATCGCCAGCAAAGCTTCGCGACCATCGCCCCGTACACCATCGAAGAAGCCTATGAGGTCGTCGACGCGATCGACCGCGACGATATGGCGGCGCTCGCCGACGAGCTTGGCGACCTCCAATTGCAGGTCGTATTCCACTCGCAAATGGCTGAGGAAGCCGGACTTTTCACGCTCGACCAAGTGCTTGGCGCGGTTTGCGACAAGCTCGAACGCCGCCATCCGCATATTTTCGGCGGCGCGGCGTCGAGCCCTGGTTGGGAAGCGATCAAGGCGGCCGAGCGCCAAGACCAGCCCGACGCCAGCGCGCTGGCCGGCGTCGCGCTGGCGCTGCCGGCGCTTGAACGGGCGCAGAAATTGCAGCGGCGAGCGGCGCGAACCGGCTTCGACTGGCCCGATGCGGCCGGTCCGCGGGCCAAGGTCGACGAGGAACTGGCCGAGCTCGATGCCGAAAACGCTCCAGCAGCCCGGACCGAGGAACTCGGCGACTTGCTGTTTGCGGTGGTCAACATCGCACGCCATCTCAACGTCGATGCCGAAAATGCGCTGCGTCAGGCCAATCGCAAGTTCGAAGCGCGCTTCCGCGCGATCGAGACGGCGCCTGGCTTTAGCGAGCTGTCACTGGACGAAATGGAAGCGCTGTGGGTGCGCGCCAAGCAGGATTTGGCCAAGCTGGCTTAGGCCGACTCCAAGGCCTGAAACCGCGCCCAATTGTCGCGTGACAGGCGCACCGACAAATGGATTGAACCGTCCTCCCCGACCTGTTGGTCGAGCACTTCGCCGCGGGCGTGGAGCCAGGCGATGCGGCTGCCGTCGCGTGACGGCACGTTGATCTCGAGCAATTGGTCGTCCTGAGTCAGCCGTTCGCCGATCCGCTTCAATAATTGGTCGATGCCGAGCCCGGTCAGGGCCGACACCGGCACCACATCGTCGCGCCGCGCCGCTTCGTTGAGCAGCGCCGCCCGCTCCGCCTCGTCGAGCAGATCGGCCTTGTTCCACGCTTCGAGCCGCGGTGGCCCCTGCTCGCCCAGCCCGAGCGAGACCAGCACATCGTCGACATCCTCGCGCTGGGCTTCATGGTCGGGATGGCTCATGTCGCGGACGTGGATCAGCAAATCGGCCGAAGCGACCTCCTCGAGCGTCGCCCGGAACGCCGCCACCAATTCGGTTGGCAGGTCGGACACGAAGCCGACCGTGTCGGACAGGATCGCTTTGTCGAAGCCGGGAATGCGGATGTCGCGCATGGTCGGGTCGAGGGTCGCGAACAGCAAATTCTCCGCGAACACAGCTTCGCCCGTCAAGCGATTGAAAAGGGTGGACTTTCCGGCGTTGGTGTAGCCGACCAGGGCAACCACCGGCCACGGCGCGCGCTGGCGCCGGTCGCGGTGCAGCGAGCGGGTCCGCTTGACCTGCTCGAGCTCGCGCTTGATCTTGGCCATGCGGTCGCGGATCAGCCGCCGGTCGGCCTCGATCTGGGTTTCGCCGGGGCCGCCCAAAAAGCCGAAGCCGCCGCGCTGGCGCTCGAGGTGGGTCCAGCTGCGGACCAGCCGCCCGGCCTGGTAGTCGAGATGGGCGAGCTCGACCTGCAGCCGCCCCTCTGCAGTCGCGGCGCGCTCGCCGAAAATCTCTAGGATCAGCCCGGTGCGGTCGATCACCTTGGCCTTGACCCCCTCTTCCAGCGATTTCTGCTGGACCGGGGTCAACGCCGCATCGACGATCAGCAGCCCGGCCTTGGCCTCGCTGACCAGCGCCGCAATCTCCTCGACCTGGCCCTTGCCGAACAGGGTCGACGGGCGCAGCACGCGCAGCCGGAACGAGCGCCGGTCGGCGATCTGGATGCCGATCGCCTCGGCCAAGCCCTGGGCTTCGTCGAGCCGCGCTTCGGCCGAGCGGCGCGAGCCGGCGCCGGTCTTTTCGCGACTGGCGCTCTCAGGCACGACCAGCACCGCCCGCTCGCCGCGGACGACATCGACCAAATCCTGGTCCTGCTTATTGGCCAGCGTCGCTCTCCACGCTCGGCTCTGTCACCGCCTCAGCGGCGGGCTCAGCAGTTTCGGCGGAGGCCGCGGCGGGCTCCGCGATGGTCGCGGGGAGTTCGCTCTGGTCGGGATCGAGAGTCAGCGCATGCCCCGGCTGGAGCGTCGAGATGGCATGCTTGTAGACCAATTGGACCTGCCCGCCGCGCATCAGCAGCACCGAGAATTGATCGAACCCGCCGACCGCGCCCTGGAGCATGACGCCATTGACCAGAAACACGGTCATTGCGGCCTGTTCGCGGGCGGCGGCGGCGAGGAACAGGTCCTGCAGCGCGACCCGGCCGCCCGGACCGACGTGGCCCGCGCGCTGCGTGCCGACGAAGCCTTCGGGCATATTGCCCGGCATGACGGTCGAGATCGAATGCTTGTAGATCAGTTGCGACCCGCCATCGCGCCGCAGCAGCAGCGAGAAAGCGTCGAACCAGGTAATCACGCCCTGTAGCTTGACGCCCTTGATCAGGAAGACCGTCACCGGGGACTTGGATCGCCGGACGCTGTTGAGGAAATGGTCCTGCAGGCTGAGGGATTTCTCGGCCATGCCTGTACGCTCTCCTTCTTTCGCCCCTGCGATGGTTTGCCGCCTGCTCGTCCGCGCCCGATCCTCGGCGGCTTTATTCCTCGGCGTCCCGCTTGTCGCCGATGCCGAGCGCCTTCAATTTGCGATGCAGCGCCGAGCGTTCCATGCCGATGAACGACGCGGTGCGCGAGATGTTGCCTGAAAAGCGGCGAATCTGGATTTTGAGATATTCGCGCTCGAACGATTCGCGTGCCTCGCGCAGCGGGCTGCCCATGATCGTCATGGTCGCGCTGGTCACCCCGATCGTGCCGTGGTTGTCGAGCACTTCGCTCGGCAGCAGGTCGACCTCGATGCAGCCGACCCGGTCGCCCGGAGCAAGGATGATGGTGCGCTCGATGATGTTTCGCAGCTGGCGGACGTTGCCCGGCCATTCATGGGCCTGGAGCGCGGCCATCGCCTCTTCCGACAGCGACGGCGTCGGGATCCGCCGTTCGGCGGCGAAGCGGGCGAGGAAATGGTTGACCAGCTCGGGGATGTCCTCGCGCCGCTCGCGCAGCGCGGGCAGCTTCACCGGAACCACGTTGAGCCGGTAATAAAGGTCTTCGCGGAAGCGCCCGGCGGCGATTTCCTCGGACAGGGTGCGCGATGTCGCCGACAGCACCCGGACGTCGACCTTGACCGGCCGCTGGCCGCCGACCCGGTGATAGCTCTGGTCGGTCAGAACGCGCAGGATCTTGCCCTGGGTGGTGAGCGGCATGTCGGCAATCTCGTCGAGGAAGATCGTCCCGCCATGGGCCTGTTCGAGCAGGCCGGGCCGGGCGACTCCGTCGGCCTCGGAGCCGAACAGCTCCTCCTCGACCCGCTCGGGGCTCATCATCGCCGCCGACAGCACGATGAACGGCGCTTTGGCGCGCGGGCTCCACAAATGGATCATGCGCGCGGCGATTTCCTTGCCGACCCCACCCGGGCCGGTGATCAGCACCCGGCTGCCGGTCGGAGCGACCCGCTTGAGCGTCGCCCGCACGGTGTTGATCGCGACCGAGGCGCCGTTCAATTGCTCGTCCTGGCCGAACTGCTTGCGCAGAGTCGCATTCTCGCGCCGCAGCTGGTCGGTTTCGGTCGCCCGGCCAACCAGATAGACCAGGCGTTCGGCCTCGAACGGCTTTTCGATAAAATCGACCGCGCCTTCGCGCACCGCCGCCACGGCGGTGTCAAGGTTGCCGTGGCCGGAAATGACCAGCACCGGCAGGCTGGCGTCGCGGCGCTTGATCTCCTGCAGCAGCTGCAATCCGTCGAGGCGAGAACCCTGCAGCCACACATCGAGCAGGACCATCGACGGTCGGCGGTCGTCGATCGCTTCCAGCGCAGCCGTGCTGTCGGCGGCGGTGCGGACCGAATAGCCCTCGTCCTCGAGCACGCCGCTGACCAGTTCGCGGATGTCGGCCTCGTCGTCGACTACCAGCACTTCAAGCGCCATCAGCTTAGTTCCTCTGCATCATCACTGCCCGGATTGCGGCCATCCTGGCCCTGCTCGCCCGCTTGCCCGGCGGCGGTTTCGCCGAGCCGCTCAAGCCGCTCGGCGTCGAACGCGATGCGGACGTGGGTCCCTCCTCCCGGGCGATCGAGGAAGGCGATTTCGCCGAGATGCTCCTCGACGATCTTCTTGACGATGGCGAGGCCGAGGCCGGTGCCGCGAACGCGCGTCGTCATATAGGGTTCGGTCAGCCGCTCGCGGTCCTCGGGCAGGCCGATGCCGGTGTCGAGGACGTCCACGATTAGCTGGTCGCCGTCGCGCCTCAGCCGCCCGTCGACGCGGTCGCCAGCCAGGCTATGTTCGCCGCGACCCCGCCTGATTTCAATGGCTTCCACGGCGTTCTTTACCACATTAGTGAGCGCTTGCGACAATTGGCGGCGATCGCACACCATCATGAACTCGCTCTCGGCCGGTTCGATCACGAACTTGATCCCGGGGTGCGCCACTTCGTGCAGGAACAACGCCTGGCGCGCGATCTCGTGGACATTCTCCTCGCGGAACACCGGCTTGGGCATACGCGCGAAGTTGGAGAATTCATCGACCATCCGGCGCAAGTCGCCGACCTGGCGGACGATCGTTTCGGTCAATCGCCCGAAAGTCTGCGGATCCGACTGGATTTCCGCCCCGAAGCGGCGCTGGAGCCGCTCCGCGGCGAGCTGGATCGGGGTCAGCGGGTTCTTGATTTCGTGGGCGATGCGCCGCGCGATGTCCGACCAGGCGGCGCGGCGCTGGTCGGCCAATTGGTCGGTGATGTCGTCGAAGGTCAGCACCGCGCCGTCCTGGTAACGCACCCGCTTGACCGCCAGCGTGCGCTGGCCCGAGCCGACGCTGACCTGGACATCCGCCTCGGGCTGGTCGCCGTGGATGAACTCGTCGAGGTCTTGCGAGACGATGGCGAGGTCGGTCCCCTCGAGCTGGTCGAGGCCCTGCGGAAGCAGCGCCTCGGCCGAGCGGTTGATCAGCAGGATGCGGTTGTGCGCGTCGAGCGCGATCACTCCGGCTGTGACGCTCGACAGCACCGCCTCGATGAATGCGCGGCGGGTCTCGAGCTGGGTGTTGGCGGCTTTGAGCGCCCCGGTCTGCTCGTCGAGCCGTCCGGTCATGCGGTTGAACGCCGTCGCCAGCGTCTGGATCTCGTCCTCGGTGTTGGCGACCGGGACTCGCGCCGAAAAGTCGCCCTCCTCGATCCGCCCGGCGGCGGCGACCAATTGGCCGACCGGTCGGACCATCCGGTCGGCGAGCTTCAAGGCGGTGAAGATCGCCAGCCCGACGATGATCAGCGCCCCGAACAGCAGCGCGGCGTTGAACCTCAGCTGGTTGGTGCGCGATCGCGCCAGCAGCGCCCGATAATCCTTGAGCACGTCGTTGGCGCGGTTGAGCTGGTCCTGGAAGCGCGGCTCGAACACCCGCGCCGCGTAGAGATAGCTGTCGGGCAGATAATCGAGCCGGGTGAGCGAGCCGATGCGGTCCGACGAATTGATCTGGACGCTGGTCTTGCCCTTCAATTCGGCGATCTTCTTGGGCGTGATCACCTGGTCGAGCGGGCGGTCGTAGGGATTGACCAGCGCCAACGTGCGGATCTGGTGGTCGGTGCCGTAGGTAAAGATGATCGCTTCGGACAGATTGCGGTTGAGCACCTGGTTGCGCCCGAACGCCTCGGCGAAGCGCGGATCGTCGATCGCGATGATCTTGAGGTAGCCGGCGAGGTCGCCGCTCATCGTCACGGTCTCGTTGGCGACCCGCTCGGCTTCGAGGTCGAAGGTCGAGCGCGCCACCTGGACGGTATTTTCGAGCATCCCGCGCGCGCGATCCGAAAACCAGAATTCGAGCCCGCTCTGGAACAGCAAGGAGGCGAAGATCGCGACCAGCACGGTTGGCACCGCGGCGATGACCGAGAACAAAGCGACCAGGCGGGTGTGGAGCCGGCCGCTGCCGAGCCCGCCCTGCTCCGCCCGGCTCATCGCGATCCGCCTCGTATAGAGCACCATGAGGACGATCGCCGGGATCAGATTGGCGACCAGCAGGAGGCCGATCAGCGGTGGCGACAGCAAGGATCCGGGCCGCGCCGCACGGCTCAGCAGCCACGCGCTGAACAAGGCCATGACCACCAGGAAGGCGCCGGTGGCGTAGGCCGCATAAGTGTAAAAGCGGCCGCTTGCCCGCTCCCGCGCCAGCCAATTGTCTTTTGAGTTGAGCGCCGATTCGGCGGCCCGCGCATCCATCACTGTGGCCCTAGCACGGTCGCGTTGCATGAAAAACACAGTCGTTGGCACCAACGGCGCTTTTTTTGCCTTGGCCTGGCGGCCTCAGCCAATAGGCCTCAAGCGGCCGACCGCGCCAGCCACGGCGCGTAGAATTCGCCGAGCATCGCAATCACCATATCGGGATCGTCCTGACTGTTGACGCGATTGCGGAATTCGGCCGAGCCCGGCAGGCCCTTGGTGTACCAGCCGATGTGCTTGC
>JBDTRT010000041.1:0-7509 GCA_039931595.1 Sphingomicrobium sp. | reverse complement strand
ACTGCACATCATCCCGGCGCTGATCATCCTGCTGCGCGAGATCATCGTCTCGGGCCTGCGCGAATTCCTCGCCGGATCGCAGGTCTCGGTTCCAGTCAGCGCCTTGGCCAAGTGGAAGACCACGCTTCAATTGGTTGCGCTCGGCGCGCTGATCCTCGGCGGCGCGTTCCCCGATCAGCTGTGGGTTCACGACACCGGCCTCGCCAGCCTGTGGGCGGCGGCGGCGCTGACCCTGATCACCGGCTACGATTATCTGCGGACCGGTATCCACCACATGGATTGAGTGGGATCGGGGCGAGACCGCGACTAATCGATTTTTCGCGTCTCACTAATAGAGTTTAATCGTTTCCTTCGTTGCGCCGGCGCGCCTAGGCGTCGTTTCAAATGAAAAGCTGAGGAGAAGCGAACCATGGACGCAAAGACGAGCGGCAGCCCGCTGAACTGCCCGATGAACCCTGCGGTACGCTCGCTGCTGGGCCGCACCAACCACGACTGGTGGCCAGATTCGCTCCCGCTCGACATTCTCCACCAGGGTGGTGGATCGCCCGATCCGATGGGCGCCGACTTCGATTATGCCGCGGCGTTCAAGGCACTCGATTATCAGGCGCTCAAGGCCGATCTGACCGCGCTGATGACCGACAGCAAGCCGTGGTGGCCGGCCGATTACGGGCATTATGGCCCGTTCATGATCCGCATGGCGTGGCACGCCGCCGGCACCTATCGCACGGCCGACGGCCGCGGCGGCGCCAACAGCGGCCAGCAACGCTTCGCCCCGCTCAACAGCTGGCCCGACAACGGCAACCTCGACAAGGCGCGGCGGCTGCTGTGGCCGGTCAAGCAGAAGTACGGCAAGCATATCAGCTGGGCCGATCTGTTCATCCTCGCCGGCAATGTCGCGATCGAATCGATGGGCGGGCCGGTGTTCGGCTTTGGCGGCGGCCGCAAGGACGTGTTCGAGGCCGAGCGTGACATCTACTGGGGCGCCGAGGAGAAATGGGTCGACGCCGAGGAGACCCGCATCCAGCCCGACCGCGAGCTCGAGCTCGAGCATCCGCTGGCGGCGATCCAGATGGGCCTGATCTACGTCAATCCCGAAGGCCCGGGCGGTAACCCCGACCCGCTGCAGTCGGCGCGCGACATCAAGATCACGTTCGAGCGGATGGCGATGAACCATGAGGAAACCGTCGCTCTGACCGCCGGCGGGCACACCTTCGGTAAGGCCCACGGGGCCGGCGACGCCAGCCTGGTCGGCGCTGCACCCGAAGGCGCCGACATGGCGCTGCAGGGCCTCGGCTGGTCGAGCGGCCACGAAAGCGGCATGGGCGAGCACACTATCACCAGCGGAATCGAGGGCGCGTGGGTCAACACGCCGACCGAATGGTCGGAGAATTATTTCCGGCTGCTGCTCGACTATGAATATGAGCTCGTCCGCTCGCCCGCCGGGGCGCAGCAATGGCAGCCGATCAACCAGAAGGAAGAGGATAAGGCGCCGGCCGCGCACGACCCCAACAAGCGCGTTCCGACGATGATGACCACCGCCGACATGGCGCTGCGTGAGGATCCGGAATTCCGCATGATCTCGGAGAAATTCCGCAACGACCACGAAGCGTTCAAGGACGCCTTTGCCCGCGCCTGGTTCAAGCTGACCCACCGCGACATGGGCCCCAAGGTGCGCTACCTCGGCCCCGAAGTCCCACAGGAAGATCTGATCTGGCAGGACCCGGTGCCGGCCGGGACCAAGCCGTCGGACGGCGACGTGGCCGCGTTCAAGAGCGCAATCTTGGGCAGCGGACTGACCATCGGCCAGCTGGTCAAGACCGCCTGGGCGTCGGCCTCGACCTATCGCCGGTCCGACCATCGCGGCGGCGCCAATGGCGCCCGTCTCCGGCTCGCGCCGCAAAAGGACTGGGCGGTCAACGAGCCTGAGGAACTGGCGCAGATCCTAGCCAAGATCGACGGGCTGCGCGGCAATCTATCGATGGCCGACGCGATCGTCCTGGCCGGCACCGCGGCGGTCGAAAAAGCCGCGCGGGACGGCGGCTGTGCAATTGAGGTGCCGTTCACCGGCGGGCGCGGCGACGCGTCGCAAGACTGGACCGACGCCGCTAGTTTCGAGGTGATGGAGCCCGCCGCCGACGGCTTTCGCAACTACCTCAAGACCAAGCACAGCGTGAAGACCGAGGAGCTGCTGATAGACCGCGCATCGTTGCTCGGCCTGACCGGTCCCGAGATGACCGTGCTGCTCGGCGGGCTGCGCGTGCTCGGCGCCAACTACAAGGACTCGAAGCTTGGTGTGCTGACCAACCGCAAGGGCCAGCTGACCAACGACTATTTCGTCAATCTGCTCGACATGGACACGGCGTGGGACGTGGTCGACACCAGCGGCGATGAGGAGTTTGTCGGCCTGGACCGCGGCGGCCAGCAGGAGAAATGGCACGCGACCCGCACCGATCTCATCTTCGGGTCGAACTCGCAGCTCCGTGCGACCGCCGAAGTCTATGCCGAAAAGGGCAATGAGGAAAAGTTCGTGCGCGATTTCGTGCGCGTCTGGACCAAGGTCATGAACGCCGATCGCTTTGACCTTGTGATCGCGGTTGACGAGGCGCGCGGCGCGATCGCCTGAGTTCAGGCGGTCGCGGGGGTGAGCTTCGGGTGGAGCGCGCCCATGATCCTGCGCAGCGCGTCGGCGAGTAATTGAAACTCGCTTTCGCGCGGGCTCGAGCTGCGCCAGATCAGCGCGATCCGGCGAAACCCGCGGTTAGATCGCAGCGGCCTGGCGTCGACCCGGGTTCCGTCGAGGATCCCGGCCTCGATCGCCATCGACGGGACGAAAGTCACGCCAAGCCCGTTGTCGACCATCTGCACCAGGGTGTGGAGCGACGTGCCCATCATCGCCGCATGGGCGCGCAGGTCGGGCCGGTTGCAGGCCGACAGCGCATGGTCCTTGAGGCAGTGGCCGTCCTCGAGCAGCAGCAGGCGGTTCTCGTCGATCGCGGCGACATCGACCGCGTCGCCGGCCGGCGCCTCGCCGCGCGGGAAGGCGATCAGCAAAGGATCGTCGAAAAGCGCGGCTGAATCGACCTCGCCGCAGCTGTAGGGGAGCGCCAGCAGGACGCAGTCGAGCTGGCCGCGCTGGAGCGCCTCGCACGCCGCCTGGCTGGTATCCTCACGCAGGTAAAGCTTGAGGCTCGGCCAGGCGTCGCGCAGCCGCGGCAGCAGGGCCGGCAGCAGGAACGGCGCGATGGTCGGGATCACGCCCATCCTGAGCTCGCCGTGGAGCGGCTGGCCTTCGGCGCGGGCGATCTCGGCCAGTTCCTCGGCCTCGCGCAGCACGCGCACAGCCTTGTCGGAGATGCGTTCGCCGAGCGCGGTAAAACGGACGACGCGGCGGGTGCGCTCGACCAGGGTCACGCCGAGCAGCGTTTCAAGCTCGCGCAGGCCGGCCGAAAGGGTCGATTGGGTGACGTAGGAGGCGTCGGCGGCCTTGCCGAAATGGCCATGCTCGCGCAGCGCGACCAGATACTGGAGCTGCTTGATGGTCGGCTTCTGGACGGTCATTGGTTAATCGATAAATCCAATCAGTCTGCTACCTATAAGCAAGCAGGACGATCGAAGCCAGCTAGCGCGGCGCTTAGCTCAGCGCGCGATACAGTGCATAGCCGCTGGTCAGCGTGACCAGCGCGCCGACGAAGGTCAGCAGAACGTCCGGATTGACGCGCTTGGCGATCCGCGCGCCGAACGGCGCGGCGGCGACTCCGCCGATCAGCAGGCCGAGCGTGGCGACGGTAAACGCCTCCCAGCCAAGGGCGAGGATGAAGGTCAGCGAAATGGTGATGGTGAGGAAGAATTCGGCGGTGTTGACGGTGCCGATAGTCTTGCGCGGGTTGCTGCCCTGGACCAGCAGGTTGGAGGTGACGATCGCGCCCCAGCCGCCGCCCCCGGCGGCGTCGAGGAAACCGCCGATCAGCCCGAGCGGCTCGACCACCCGCGGGCGGCGCTCGGTGTGGCGGTGCATGATCCCGCGATAGAACAGATAGACCCCGAGCGCGGTCAAATAGCACAGCACCACCGGCTTGGCGGTATCGGCGCTGATCTGGGTCAGCAGATAGGCGCCGGTGACGCCGCCGATGACGCCGGGGATGACGATCCGGAAGAACAATCGCCAGTCGACATTGCCATGGGCGACGTGGCTGATCCCCGACACCGCGGTGGTAAAGGTCTCGGCGGTGTGGACCCCGGCCGACGCCGCGGCGGGCGGGACGCCCATGCTGACCAATAGGGTGCTCGAGATCTGACCGAACGCCATGCCGAGCGCTCCATCGATCATCTGGGCGGCGAATCCGATCAGGATGAACGGCAGGAACACGGCCGGATCGCTCAGAAATGACGGAAGAATTTCACTCTCCAACCCGTTGTCGAGGAGGCGATGTGCCGAACCGAGCAGCCCACCGCAAGCGAAACCGGTGGCGAGTGTTTCGGAGCGGGTGGCAATTTTGACGGCTCGCAACTAAATTGTGTTGCCGGCCGCGAGTTGGTCGGGTCGAACAAGGACAAGGGGTTCCTGTGGTTTCTGGGCTGCTCGCCTATCTGGACTCGGTCAAGTCGCGCGATCCGGCGGCGCGGTCGCGGTGGGAAATCCTGCTCTACCCGGGCGTGCTCGCGCTCGGGCTGCACCGGATCGGCCACTGGCTCTACGGCGGTCACCTTTATTTCCTGGCGCGCCTGGTCAATCACATCGCGCGCTTCCTGACCGCAATCGACATTCATCCGGGCGCGGTCATCGGGCGTAACTTCTTCATCGACCATGGCTTCACGGTGATCGGCGAGACCGCCGACATCGGCGATGACGTGACCATCTACCAGAGCGTCACGCTGGGCGGCACCAACCCGTCGACCGGGGTCGGCGGCAAGCGCCACCCGACGCTGCGCGACCGGGTGGTGATCGGCTCCGGCGCGCAGATCCTCGGTCCGGTCGAGATTGGCGAGGGCGCCAAGGTCGGTGCCAATTCGGTCGTCACCAAGGACGTCGCGCCCGGCGCCACCGTGGTCGGCATCCCGGCCCGCCCGGTGCCGATCGACACCGTCCATTACAGCCCCGGCTTTGTCCCTTACGGCACGCCGTGCGGCGAGGATGTCGACCCGTCGCGGGCCGGCATCGCCGAGCTCCAACACGAAATCATCGCGCTGCGCAAAGAGGTTCAGTCGCTCAAGCGGGTGTGCCAGCCGGCCGCCAAGGACATTGCACAGAAGGCGAAACGCGCTTGAGCGTGGTCGCGCCGTTCCCGCACCCCCGGGACCGGCGCCTGATCGCCAGCTTCGACCGCACCGAGTTGACCCGCATCCTCGATCTTTACGGGCGCATGGTCGCAGCCGGCCACTGGCGCGATTATGCGATCTCCTTCTCGCCCGATGCAGCGGTCTTCGCGGCCTTCCGGCGAAGCTCCGAACGGCCCGAAGTACGGATTGAGAAGCGCCCCGCGCTACGCTTGAGACAGGGCGCGTTCGCGCTGATCAGCGAGCATGGCGCGATGGTCAAGCGGAGCCAGGAACTGAGCCTGGTGCTGGCCCCGCTCGAGCGGCGGCTTATGCGGCTTGTTGCGGGCTAGCCCGCGGCCGGTTGACGATCGGCAGGCGCTCGCGCAGGCCCCTGGGCAAAGGCTGGACGACCGCCGCGCGGGCTTGGTGCCAGAACGCCGACAGTAGCAATAGCGCCGAGCCGATGACCAATGCGGTCAAGGCGACGTTGAGCTCGACCGCGCCAAATTCACGGAACAGCTGCTGGAGCGCGAACAGCACATAAGCGAGCGCCGAGACCAGCAATGCGCGGCGATCGATCGCCAGAGCGGTGATGCCGAGCACGACGTAGAGCAGGATCACCACGAAGCCTTCGCTGACGGTCGCGCTGTTGTTGTTGAGGCCGAGCAGAGTGAAGATCGGGTGGACGATCATCGGCGCCGCCAGCAGATGGAGCCAGAAGGCGACGTCGGCGCGGCGCGTGACCCGGGCGCGGTCCGACGCATCCCACCACATCGCGAACAGGAAGGTGCCGATGCCGAGCAGGAGCACGAAGCCGAGGATCAGGTTGCGCGAATCCTCGGGGTCGCCGCCAAGCGCGGCAAGCAACAGGCCGATGGCGATCGCGGCGACCGAGGCGGCGCCGGCGGCGATCGTGATCGGGACCCGGAAGCGCTTCCAGTGGAGCCAAGCGGCGCCGGCTGCAACGGCGCCGGCAATGGCGCCAAGGATTCCAAACATCTGGGGATTATGGTCGACCTGTTCGATCCCGGCGGACATCACCAGGCCGAACGCGGCGGTCGCGAACACGCTGCCGACGAACGCCAGCAGGAGCAGGATCGAGGGCAGCGCCATGCGCCGCTTGGCGGTGAAGAACAGCGCCAGCCCCCAGCTCGTCGCGGCCACCGCAAGCGGTGCGAGCGGAGACGGACCGCCTTGCTCGACGGTCAGGCCGACATTGCTGCCCAGCCATTGGCCGATCCACGCCACCGCGAACAGCAGGATGGCGGCGGCAATCGAAACGAAGATGTCGTTGAACCCGGTGAGCAGCCGGAATTGCTCGTCATCGACGCTCGACCCGGAGCCTTGGCGCTCGACGTGGGCGCGCAATGCGGCGGCGGCTTCGGCGGTGATGGCGCCGGCTGCAACCGCGTCATCAAGCTCATTCTGGCTGTACATATCCGTTCCCCTTGCAGTCGCAGCGGCGAATAGAACGGGTGTGTTACATTGTCAATACAGCAAGACGGTCAGTCGGCGAATGCGCTCAGCGGCAATGCGACCGGCTGCGTTCGATCTCCCGGCCGACCAGCGCACCGGCGGCGGCGCCGAGGATGGTGCCAGTGGCGCGGTTGCCGTGGCGGTCGACCGCCCGGCCGAGCACCGCTCCGCCGGCCGCGCCGACGATCAGGCCGGTGGTCCCGTCGGGCCGCTTGCACCGCAGCCGCCCGTTCGAATCGCGCCACACCTTGCCCCGGTAGGAATTGCCCGAGCCGGCCTGCGCGGGAAGGGCGGGCACGGCCAGCGACCCTGCCGCAAGGACAAGCATGACTTTGTGCATTGGTAACAAGCTCCCTGTTCTCGTCATTCAACCGATACAAAGGGCGATCGGGCCCGAACGGTCCCGGCGCCACCGCTCCGATGCCGCAGCGATGCCCGCTGAACAGGCCAAGAGCGAGGGCCTGTTAATCGACAATAAGGCTGTTAACGACGAACCGCACGAAAAGTAGGCGACGCGCTTTGAGACCCCATGTGTAATCTCTACAGCATGACCGCGACGGTTGACGAACTGCGGCGAATCTTCGGGCCGTTCGACGGCGACACGGCGAACCTTCCGCCGTTCGACGAAATCTATCCCGGTCATCAGGCGCCGATCCTGCGCCGAAAGCAAGGCGGCGGGCTCGCGCTCGAGATGATGAAATGGGGCTTCCCCGGCCCGGCCGCGGCCGGATCGCGGCCGGTGACCAACGTCCGCAACCTGTCGAGCCCGTTCTGGCG
>JBDTRT010000040.1:0-7082 GCA_039931595.1 Sphingomicrobium sp. | reverse complement strand
GCCAGCCGATCTATGAGGTCGAGGAGCTCGAATACGACGTCCTGCCGCAGATCGTAGTGGTGATCGACGAGCTGGCCGACTTGATGATGACCGCCGGCAAGGAGGTCGAGTTCCTCGTCCAGCGGCTTGCGCAAAAGGCCCGCGCGGCCGGAATCCACTTGATCATGGCCACCCAGCGACCTTCGGTTGACGTCATCACCGGCGTGATCAAGGCCAATTTGCCGACCCGAATCAGCTTCCAGGTGACGAGCAAGATCGATAGCCGCACGATCCTTGGCGAGCAGGGCGCCGAGCAGCTGCTGGGCAAGGGCGACATGCTCTACATGCCGGGCGGCAAGCAGATCGTGCGGGTCCACGGCCCGCTGGTCCGCGACGAGGAAGTCCGCGCCGTCGCCGAGCATTGGCGCAAGCAGGGCACGCCCGAATATATCCAGGCGGTGACCGAGGAGCCCGAGGACGGCGGCTATCTGTTCGACGGCCAGCCGACCGGCGAGGACGATGCCGAGACCCAGCTCTACAAGAAAGCGGTCCAGGTCGTCGCCGAGAGCCAGAAGGCGTCGGTGTCCTACCTCCAGCGCCAGCTACGGGTCGGCTACAACAGCGCGGCGCGGCTGATCGAGCGGATGGAGAAGGACGGCAAGGTCGGCCAGCCCGACCATGTCGGCCGGCGCGAAGTGCTGATCGATACCGAAGGGCACCCGATCTAGCGGCCCGAGGCCGCGACCGCCCGTTCCCTGAACCCGAAGGAACCGGCGGGTTCACACCGCATTCAATGCCGGGCCCCCATAGCGGGCGCAAATTGATCCAGGAGCAAGTCATGCCTTTCCCAACCCGTTTCGCGCGTGCCGCCTTCGCGATCGCGGTGCCGATCGCGGTCGTCGCAGCACCCGTTCCGGCGGCGGCAGCGGCAGAATCCGCCGACCTCGCCAAATTCCGCAGCCACATTGCGGCGGTCCAGTCGATGACCGCCAACTTCGTCCAGACCGACCAGCGCGGGCGCTCGTCGGCCGGCACGCTGCAGCTCAAGCGGCCGGGCCGGGTCCGCTTCCAATATGGCAGCGGCGACCTGGTGCTGGTCGCCAACGGCAGCAAGCTGACCTTCGTCGATTACCAGGTCGGCCAGAAATCGAGCTGGCCGCTCAACAAGACCCCGCTCGGCCTGCTGCTGTCCGGCAGCCCCGACCTCAAAGGCCGGGCGACGATCATGCCGAGCAACGATCCGCGCGTCGTGGTCGTGCGCGCCCGCGACCCAGCCCAGTTTGGGACCTTGATCCTCGCCTTCCTCCGCGCGCCCTCGGCCCCCGGCGGGCTCATGCTCTACGGCTGGACCGCGATCGACGCCCAGAACAAGCGGACCACGGTCAAGCTGACCAACCAGCGCTACAACGTCGCGGTGCCCGACGCAGCGTTCAATTACGCCGAACCGACGAAGAAGCGCGGTTAGAAATAGTTGCCGATCGCTACCTGTTCATTGTGGCGTCAGCCATGGCTTCCTAAATAAGGTTCGATCCTGCACTTTGCTTGGGGTTTCCCCCTGTTACCCGGGCTCGCAGGATCCCTTGCGTGACGAACGCTAGGCGGCCCTCGCTCCACGCCCCCGGAGCGAGGGCCATTTCTTTGCGTGGCGCCCGTCTCGGGCTAGGGGCGACACCGTGAGCACCAGGATCAAGATCGCATCGTGGAACATCAACTCGGTGCGGGCCCGCGCCGAACTGGTCGAGCGCCTGCTGACCGAACAGCAGCCGGACGTGCTGTGCCTGCAGGAAACCAAGGCGCTCAACGAGGTCTTCCCGGCCGAGCTGTTCCGCAAGCACGGCTATGTCCACCAGCAGCTCAACGGCCAGAAGATGCACCATGGCGTCGCCATCGTCAGCCGCCTGCCGCTGCACGAACCGGGCAGCCACGACTGGCAGGACAATGGCGAGGCGCGCCACATCGGCGTTCGCCTCGAGTGCGGAATGCGGATCGAGAACGTTTACGTCCCGGCCGGCGGCGACATCCCCGACCGTACCGTCAATCCCAAGTTCGGGCAGAAGCTCGACTTCATCGAACGGATGACCCGCTGGTCCGAAAAGTTGCGCGAGCCGACTTTGGTGGTCGGCGACTTCAACGTCGCGCCGCTCGAATGCGACGTGTGGAGCCACAAGGCGCTGATCAACGTCGTCAGCCATACCCCGGTCGAGGTCGAGGCGCTGAACCGGTTGCAGCAGGCCCACGACTGGGTCGACATCGGCCGCAAGTTCGTCCCCGCGCCGGAGCGCTGCTTCACCTGGTGGAGCTATCGCTCGATGGACTGGACCAAGAACGACCGCGGGCGGCGGTTAGACCATATGTGGGCCTCGCCCGAGCTCGGGCCGCAGGTCGCCAGCCATCAGGTGCTCGAGCCGTGCCGCGCGTGGCAGCGCCCGTCGGACCATGTGCCGCTGATCTGCGAAGTCGACCTGTGACCGACCCGGTCCGGATCCGGCGAGCGATCGCGGCGCTCAAGGCCGGCCGGCCGCTGCGGATCGCGCAGGGCGACAGCGCAGTCGCCATCCTGCCGGTCGAAACCGCGACCGACGATTTGCTCCGCCTGCTCGATCCCGAGGCGCGCGCGCCACTCCTACTGAGCGGGGCGCGGGCGGCGGCGCTGTCGCTCGGCAATGAGCGCGACGCCGCCAATCCCGCCCGCCCGGTGCTGGTCGAACGTTGCCCGTGGCTCGACGCCGAGGCGGCGCTGGCGCTGGCCGATCCGGGGCAGGACGGAGCCCGCGCGCCGATCGGTCCGCTGCGGCCGATTGCGCTCGAGGGTGAAGCGCGCGCGCGCGCGGCACTCGAGCTGGCGCGCGCCGCCGGGCTGCTGCCCGCGCTATGGCTGCTCGACCGGTCGGTCGAGGCGGCGGCAGTCATGGTCGAGGACATCGCGGGCCTGACTTCAGATGTCACTCTGGTGGCGCGCGCCCGCCTTCCGCTCGAGGGCGTGCGCGACACCAATATCGTCGCCTTCCGGAGTGCCGACGGGCAGGAGCATGTCGCGCTGGTGATCGGCGCGTTCGGCGGAAAACCGCCGCTGGTCCGCCTCCACAGCGAATGCCTGACCGGCGACGTGTTCGGCTCGCTCAAATGCGATTGCGGGCCGCAATTGAAGGAAGCGCTGCGACTGATCGACGCCGCCGGCGGCGGGGTTCTGCTCTATCTGCGCCAGGAAGGCCGCGGCATCGGCCTCGCCAACAAGTTGCGCGCCTATGCGCTGCAGGACCGCGGGCTCGATACGGTCGAAGCCAATACCCGCCTTGGCTTTGCCGACGACGAGCGCGATTACGCCAGCGCGGCGGCGATGCTGCGCGCGCTCGGCATCGACCGGATCCGGCTGCTGACCAACAACCCGGCCAAGCAGGCCGGGCTCGAGCAGGCCGGGATCGCGGTGGTCGAACGGGTCGCCCACCACATGCCGGCCAACCCCCACAACGCCGACTATCTCGCGGTCAAGCGCAGCAAGAGCGGGCATTTAGGTTAGGCCAAGCAATTGCGTCACCTCGTCGAAGCTGTGGGCGATTTCAAGCACGCCGAGCGCCCGCAGCCGGTCTTCGTGGCCGGGAAGGCAATGGGAGCCGGCAGTCAGTCCGATGACCCGGGCGCCCGACGCGACCGCACCCGTGGCGCCGACCTCGGAATCCTCGATGATCGTGCAGCCTCCGATCGGTACGCCCAGTTGGTCAGCGGCGTACAGATACAGGTCGGGCGCGGGCTTGCCGCGCCGGACGTGCTCTTTGCCGCTGTAGATATGATCGCCGAAATCGGCTTCGAGCCCAAGGTGGCGCAGATGGGTTGCAACCCAATGCGTGGAGCTTGACGACGCGACGGCCTTGAGGAGCCCCGGTGGAAGGGCGCGCACGAATTGGACGGCGCCTGCGACCGCGGACATTCCGTCTCGGACCACTCGGGCATCCTCGGCGCCGCGCCGTTCGTAAAACTCGGGCGGAAGCCTGGCGCCGATCATGGCTTCAAGCGCGGCGACAAAATCGCTGCCGCTAAGCCCGACGAAATGGGTCAGCGCCTCCTCGACGGTGGTTGGATGACCAAGGTCGGTCAGCAACTTGGCAAGATGGCGATTGCCTTCGAACTCGCTGTCGAGAAGCACGCCGTCGAAATCAAGAATGAGCGCGTCCAAGGCGTCGTTCAGTGCTCGAACAACGCCGAGCCGACCCGCACGGCGGTTGCGCCGAGCATTACCGCGGCCTTGAAATCGGCCGACATGCCGATGCTCAGGCCAGTGACGCCATGACGCCGCGCAAGCTCCGCCAGCAGCGCGAAAAAGGGTGACGGTTCAACGCCTTGGGGTGGGATCGCCATCAGCCCGGCAAGCGGCAATGGCGATTCCCGAACGGCCTCGACCAGCGCTCCGACCTCACCGATCGGGCAGCCGCCCTTTTGCTCTTCCTCGCCGATATTGACCTGGACATAGACGCTCGGGTGGCGGCCGTGCCGATCGGCTTCCTTGACCAAGGCGGCGAGCAGGGACGCGCGGTCGAGCGAGTGGATCACGTCGAACAGGCGCACCGCGTCGGCCGCCTTGTTCGATTGCAGCCGGCCGATGGCGTGGAGGGTGATGCCGGGATGACGGTCGAGCAGCGATGGCCATTTGGCCTGCGCTTCCTGGACCCGGCTTTCGCCGAAGTCGCGCTGGCCGGCCGCGATCAGCTGCTCGATTGCGTCCGCCGACCGGGTCTTGCTGACCGCAATCAGGGTCACGTCGCCGGAATCGCGCCGGGCGAGCTTGGCAGCACTGGCGATTTCGGTGCGAATAGCGTGGAGTCGGTCGACGGCGCTCATCGCGCCAGATACTGTCCGCGGATCAGAACTTGAAGGCGGTGCCGACGTAGACCGCCTGGCTGTCACGGCGATCGTCCTTCAGCGCCGTCTCCTTCTCGCGGTCGATGCGATAGCGAACGCCGCCGGTCAAAGCGATGTTGCGGGTCAGCGAATACGCGCCGCCGACGTCGAGCGAATAATTGTCCGCCTTGCGCAGCGGGGTCAGCGCCCGTCCATCGCCGCGTTCGGCGTTGGCGAGGACCCGGCCCGTCAGGCGCCGGTTGACCGAGTAGCTCAGGCCCAGTGCAGCGCTCTCGCGTCCGCCCAGCGCCGGATTGCCGTCCTTGGACTTGGCGACGTCACCAGCGACCGCGAACCGGCGCCAGCCGACCGCGACGCCCAGATTATAGCTGGCCGGTGTCAAAGCGTTGAGCGAGGCCAGCGCGCCGGCGTCGGCGACGGTCGCGGCAGGGCCATCGGCCCTAGCGCGAATCGCGACCCGGACCTGCGACGGCCGGCCCTTGGCTGCGGCCGGAGTGAACTTGAAATCGCTCAGCGAATTGCTGCGACCGGCAAATGAGGCGGCGAGTCGCGGGTCGGCGTTGGCCGGAGTGAAGTTGGCGACCGGGTCGAAACTGACCGCAACCGCGGGCGGACGCTTCTTGGTTTCGCTTGCTGCGAAGGCCGGAGTCAGCACAATTCCGGCCGCGGCAATTGCCGTGACCAGCTTGGCTGAAGTTGACCGACCCAGTTTCAACACACCTGCGAACTCCCTGTTCACGACTCGATATAGCTGTTGCGACCTGAAGGTTCCATGACTGGATTCGATTCGCCAGCCCCCTGTTGCCGATGCACCACAATCCTGCGCCGAAGCGGGACATGCTTGCGGAGCAACATCGACCGTTATAACGCCCCCCGACGCACCTGGCTTCAAGGAACTTCGATGTCCCGCCTGCACTTTACTGCCGCCGCGCTTACGATTCTCGCTCTGGCGACGCCGGGTTGCTCCCGCAACCGCGATATCCCGTCGCAGCTGGCGCCCTCGCGGACGACCTCGATCGGGGTCAACAGCTATTTGTGGCGGGCGGCCATTGACACCGTGTCGTTCGCGCCGCTGCTACAGGCGGACTCGAACGGTGGAGTGATCGTCACCGACTGGTACACCAACCCCACTTCGCCGGGCGAGCGGGTTAAACTGACGGTTGCGATCATGGACCAGGACCTGCGCGCCGATGCGCTGCGGGTGGCGGCCTCGCGCCAGGTCAACCAGGGCGGCACTTGGGTCGATGCGCCGGTCGCGGCGGCGACCGTGCAGAAGCTCGAGGACATCATCCTGACCCGCGCCCGCGACCTTCGCCGCACCGCCGTCAGCGGGTAGCCGGTTGGCATGACGGCCGACCCTGACGGCCCGGCCATGACCGGCCGCTTCGACCCGGCCGGCGCCGAGCGCCGCTGGCAGGCGCGATGGGACGAGGCCGGCAGCTTCGTCGCCGACAGCAGCAGCGCCAAGCCCAAGACCTATGTGCTGGAGATGTTCCCCTATCCGTCGGGCCGGATCCACATGGGCCACGTCCGCAATTACACCATGGGCGACGTCATCGCCCGCTATCGGCGGATGCAGGGCCACGAAGTGCTCCACCCGATGGGCTGGGACGCGTTCGGGATGCCGGCCGAGAACGCCGCGATGGAGCGCAAAGTCCATCCCGGGACGTGGACCCGCGCCAATATCGCGGCGATGCGCGACCAGTTGAAGCGGATGGGCTTCGCGCTCGACTGGAGCCGCGAACTGGCCACCTGCGAACCCGATTATTACGGCCACGAGCAGGCGCTATTCCTCGACCTGTTCGACGCCGGCCTGGTCTATCGCAAGGAAAGCGAGGTCAATTGGGACCCGGTCGACCACACCGTGCTGGCAAACGAGCAGGTGATCGACGGCAAGGGCTGGCGCTCCGGCGCACAAGTCGAGCGGCGCAAGCTCGCCCAGTGGTTCCTCAAGATCACCGACTTCGCCGAAGACCTGCTCGACGGCCTGGCAACGCTCGATGACTGGCCCGGCAAGGTCCGGCTGATGCAGGAAAACTGGATCGGCAAGAGCCGCGGACTGCAATTCGCGTTCCGCCTTGCCCAGCCGCTCGCCGAAATCAGCCAGATCGAAGTCTTCACCACCCGGCCGGATACGATCTTCGGCGCGAGCTTCGTCGCGATCGCGGCCGAGCACCCGCTGGCGCTGGCGATTGCGCAAAGCGATCCGGCGGCGCTCAAGTTCATCGAGGAATGCCGCGCCGGCGGCA
>JBDTRT010000039.1:0-8037 GCA_039931595.1 Sphingomicrobium sp. | reverse complement strand
CCTCGAGCTCGCGCAGCGCGGTCGCCCACGGCTCCTCGCCCTTGTCGATCCCGCCTTGCGGCATCTGCCACGCCTCGTCGCTATTATCGATGCGCTTGCCGACCCACACCTGGCGCTGGCCGTTGAGCAGCATGACGCCGACCCCGCGGCGGTATTTGTCGTCCTTGGCCATGCCGCGCGCCTAGCTGAGGCGGCCGGCGTCCGCTAGTTTCTGGAATAGCCTTCGAGGCTTTTGTAGAGCGCTCGAAATGCGCCTTCGAGGCCATCGATGTTGGTCAAATAGTTGGCGACCGAAGCGAGGTGCCAGTTGAGCTCGCGCACCAGCTCGGGGTGTGCGCGCAGCGCAGCGGCGGCCTTGGCTGCCTCGGCAGGATCGAGTTTGAGCGGGCATGCGGCCGGCAGAACGACGAGATATTGAGTGCCTTCGCGGGCGACGTTGCGATCGCCGCACCGGGCACGGATCGCATCTTGCACGGAGTTTGGAATGATCTGGCGGACGTGCTCGCGGTAGGGGGTCGCAACGGCACCGAACCCGACCGGGTCGTAGTCGGCAGTGAGAACCACGGCGAGGTTGCGGCGAACCCTGGGGTCGCTGATGTCGCGCATTTCGGTGCCGCCGAAGGTCAGCGCCCAATTCTGGGCGTTGATCCCGATCCCGTAGATCTGGCTCGCCTGATAAGCGGCGATGACAAACTGATTGTCGCTGACCTGAGGGTTGCCGGCCCATCCCGCGAGCGCCTGATCGGAATAGGGTTTGGTTGTCCGGTAATAGGTCCGCGCGGATTCGAAAAAGTCGAACTGGTTCTGGATCTCGGGCCGCAGTTGCTCGAGCATTCGATTGGTCGCCTGCTTTTCCAGCCGTTCCTGGTTCCAATTGGCGACCAAAGTGCCGATGAAAACACCAAGAATGACGATGCACAATTCGATGAGGATCGCGGTCCATTCCTGGGCGCGGAGCTTGGCCATGGCGCGCTTGTAAATCATCGTCAGATCTTCTCGATGCGCTGCAAGACGCGGCGCGAAATAACCGCGAGATTGTCGAGATTGCCGACGTAGCTGGCGACCGCCGCGAAGTGCCAGCGCAATTCGCCGACCAGTCCGGGTTCCGCGCGCAGGGCCTTGGCGGCGGCCGCGAAGCGATCGTCGGGAAGGCTGATGGTGCAGGTTGGCGCAAGCCGGATATAGCCCAGATTGCCGACCCGCTGGTCGCCGCATTGCGCGCGGATCGCATCCTGAACATCCTCGGGGATCACCTGCCGGACATGCTTACGATAATCGGTGGACAGTTCCTGCTCGAGCACGGTGAAGTCGGTCGTCATGAGGATCGCCAGCTCATCGCGCAGCGTCTGGTCGTCGAGATTTCGAAGCCGGTCGCTCCCGAAGATCTGCGACCAGCTGCCATTGTTGATTCCGGTGAAGGTGTTCTGGCTCGCCTGGTAGGCGGCGATGACGAATTGCCGGTCGCTGACGCCCGGGTCGCCGCGCCTGCCGGCGAAGGCGGTGTCGGCATATTTGCGGGTTAACGCGTAATAGTCGGTGAGCGTCTTGAAATTGCCGATCAGATTGCGGAGCTCGGGCTTGAGGTCGCGCAGGACGTGGATGGTCTCGGCGCGCTCGACCCGGGCGTCGTTCCAGTTCGACGCCTGGAGGCCGAGGAATACGCCGACCACGATGATCAGCGTCTCGCCGATGATCTTCGGCCAGCTCCACTCGGCCCAGAAGTTCGCCAAACGTTGACCCATCGGTTGCCGCCCCCGCGCAGGCCTGGCGGCGCTTGTGCAATGTCGGCCAGGCAAAGGCAAACGGGTAGCGGAAGGCGACCGACCGGCCTAAATGGTCGTCATGGCCACTGCGACGCATCTCCTCACCGAACAGGAAGCAACCGCCCATCCGCCGATCGAAGCGGTGGTCGTCCGCTTTGCCGGTGACAGCGGCGACGGCATGCAACTGACCGGCGGGCAATTCACTCTGTCGACCGCGCTGGCCGGCAACGACCTCGCCACCTTCCCCGATTTTCCGGCGGAAATCCGCGCTCCGCAGGGCACGACGTTCGGAGTGTCGGCGTTCCAGATCAACTTCGGCAGTTGCGCGATCGACACCGCCGGCGACCAGCCCGACGTGCTAATCGCGATGAACCCGGCGGCGCTGAAAGTGAACGTGGCGGACTTGCGCGAAGGCGGGCTGATCATCGTCGACGAGGGTGAGTTCACCCAGCGCAATCTGGCCAAGGCGGGCTATGCCGCCAACCCGATCGAGGACGGCAGCCTGGCCAAATGGCAGCTGGTCCACTTCAACATCTCGGCGCTGACGGTCGAAGCAGTGAAACATGTCGGCCTTGGCAACAAGGAAGCGCTGCGCTGCAAGAACATGTGGACGCTCGGCCTTGCGCTGTGGATGTTCGACCGCGACCGCCAGCCGGTTGTCGACTGGCTCAAAACCAAGTTTGCCAAGGCGCCGGAGCTGGCCGAGGCCAATATCGCGGCGCTCAATGCCGGCCACGCCTATGGCGAAACAGTCGAGATTGGCACACCTGTGCGGCGCCACCACATCGACGCCGCGCCGGCCGAGCCGGGGCTGTACCGCACCGTGACCGGCGCCGAGGCGCTGTCGGTCGGGCTGGTCGCGGGGGCGCAATTGGCCGGGCTCAAGATGTTCTTCGCCGGGTATCCGATCACCCCGGCATCGGCGATTCTGCACCATCTGGCGCGACTCAAGGAGTTCGGTATCACCACCTTCCAGGCGGAGGACGAGATTGCGGCGGTGTGCGCGGCGATCGGCGCGGCCTACGCCGGGCAATTGGGGGTGACCTCATCGTCGGGGCCGGGGATCGCGCTCAAAACCGAGGGCATTGGCCTGGCGGTGATGACCGAGCTGCCGCTGGTGATCGTCAATTCGCAGCGCGGCGGCCCGTCGACCGGCCTGCCGACCAAGACCGAGCAGTCGGACCTTTACCAGGCGGTCTATGGCCGCAATGCCGACAGCCCGCTGCCGGTGATCGCCGCCTGCTCGCCGGCCGACGCGTTCGAATGCGCGATCGAGGCGGTGCGCATCGCGACCCGCTACATGGTGCCGGTGATGCTGCTGACCGACGGCTATATCGCCAATGCCGCCGAGCCGTGGAAGGTGCCCGACATGTCGGGCTACGCGCCGTTCCCGGTCCAGTTCTTCGACCAGCCGCCGGGCGAGGGCGAGCCGGTCCTGCCTTATGCGCGCAACGCCGAGCTGGCGCGGCCGTGGATCAAGCCCGGCACGCCCGGGCTCGAGCATCGCATCGGCGGGATCGAGAAAGCGCCGGGCACCGGCAACATCGACTACAGCCCCGAAGCCCATGCCGAAATGACCCGCGTGCGCGCGGCCAAGGTTGCCGGCGTGGCGGATTCCATTCCGGATCAGGGGGTTTCGCTGGGCGATGACAGCGGCGATCTGGCGGTGGTCGGCTGGGGCTCGACCTTCGGCCCGATCCACCAGGCGGTGCGGCGCGCGCGGCTGCGCGGATTGAACGTCAGCCACATCCACATCCGCCACATCGTGCCGATGCCAAATAACCTCGGCGCGCTGCTCAAGGGCTTCAAGCAGATCCTGGTGCCCGAAATGAACAGCGGGCAGTTGAAGACGGTGTTGCGCGACCATTATCTGGTCGATGCGCAATTGCTGTCGAAGGTCAGCGGCCAGCCGTTCCGGATCGCCGAGATCGAGGCCGCGATCGACGGCATGCTGGAAGGAGCGGCGGCATGAGACCGATCAATCCGTGGCCGATGCTGTTGATGCTGATCGTGGTGGTCGTGCTGATCGCCTGGCTATGGGGTGCCGGCCGATGAACGAGATGACGACTGTCACCACCGCCAAGGATTGGGCGAGCGACCAGGAAGTGCGCTGGTGCCCGGGCTGCGGCGATTATGCGGTGCTCAAAGCGGTCCAGCGGACCATGCCCGACCTCGGCGTGGCGCGCGAGAAAACCGTATTCGTCAGCGGCATCGGCTGCTCGAGCCGCTTTCCTTATTACATGGCGACCTTCGGCTTCCACACCATCCACGGCCGCGCGCCGGCGTTCGCGACCGGGATCAAGCTCGCCAACCCCGAATTGGATGTGTGGATCATCACCGGCGACGGCGACGCATTGAGCATCGGCGGCAATCACACGATGCACGTGCTGAGGCGCAATCTCGACTGCCAGATTCTGCTGTTCAACAACGAGATTTACGGCCTGACCAAGGGGCAATATTCGCCAACCAGCCGGATCGGTACGCGCAGCCCATCGACTCCGTTCGGATCGGTCGATCGGCCGGTCTCGCCGTGCATGTTCGCGCTGGGCTCGGGCGCGCGGTTCGTCGCCCGCGGGATCGACGTTCACAAGAGCCTGCCCGACGTCTTGAAGGCGGCGCATGCTCACAAAGGCGCCAGCTTCGTTGAAATCTACCAGAATTGCATCGTCTATAATGACGACGTTTTTGCTTCGTTCACCGCGCGCGATTTCTCCGCCGAGCGGCAACTGTGGCTCGCCGCCGGCGAGAAGATGCTGTTCGCGGGCGGCACCAAAGGCATCGCGCTGGATGCCGAGCGGCTGGTCTTGAAAGTGGTCGAAGCCGACGATCCAGCGGTGCTCGTCCACGACCCCAAGAACCGCGGTGTCGCAGCGATGCTGATCGAAATGCCCGACCAGGGATTCCCGGTCGCGCTGGGCGTGATCTACGAAGACCCGCGGCCGACCTTCGAGAGCAGCGTGGTCGAGCAGAACCTTGCGGCGGCCAAGGGCAAGACGCCCGACCTCCAAGCGCTGGTGTCCAAGGGCCAGAGCTGGATGGTCGAAAAGGAGCCGCACAAGCTCTGACCGGCCGCGCGCATTAATGGACAATATCACGCATTCACTGGCCGGCTGGGCGCTTGGCCAGGCCGGACTGAAGGCCAAGACCCGCAAGGGGATGGCGGCGTTGATCCTTGGCGCCAACATGCCCGACATCGACATCTTTTTCGGACAGGCGCCGTGGGACCCGCTGGCGATCCATCGCGGCTTTACCCATGGGCTGGTCGGCGGGGTGCTGGTCATGCCGCCGATGCTGGCGGGGCTGCTGTGGCTATTGGACCGATGGCAGCTGCGCCGCGGCACGACCTTCAAGAGCGGGCTGCCGATGCGCTTCGGCTGGCTGGTCGCGGTGGCGTATCTGGGCGCGGTGACGCACCCATTGCTCGACTTGCTGACGACCTATTCGGTGCAGTTGCTGTCGCCCTTTTCGAACGCCTGGTACCATGCCGACGGGCTGTTCATCATCGACGTCTGGCTGTGGCTGGTACTCGGAAGCGCGATCGTCGTGTCGAAGCTGCGCGAAGAAAAAGGACGCGACTGGCGGCGCGTGCCGCAGGCGGCGATCGCGATCGTACTGGCCTATATCGGCGTGAATTTGCTGATCACCGAACGCGCCACGGCCGCGGTGCATGGCTGGGCGGGCAATCGTCCGGTCGAGGCGCTGTTCGCCTCGCCGCCGCCGGTTGCGTCGTGGCGGCGCGACCTCGTGTGGCGCGAGGGCGATTGCTATCGGCGCGCGGCCTACGACCCGCTTGGCGGCGGGTTTCGCGGCGTCAGCGCTTGTTCGCCGAGCCATATGAACGACCCGCTGGTTCGCGAGGCGATCCGGCGCGATCCCAAGCTGCGCAAATTCCTCAAATGGTCGGTCCTGCCGCAGGCCGATGTCGAACGCGATCACTGCCTGGTCCACGTCGCGATCGGCGACGCCCGCTACGGCGAGGGGCGGCGGTCGCGGCTGGCGCGGGAATCGGAATTGCCGCTCGGCGGCCCGCACTGCTAGCGCGCGCCTCGACATTCGACCGGCCAGTCCATACCTCGCCGCAATGAGCACTCGCGGCGAGCATCTGGTCAAGGCGGACCGCGGGTTTGCGGTCGGCGGCGGAATGATCGCGCGGCTCGCCTCGCCGGTCTTTGCGCGGGTGCTCGACCGGCTCGATACCAGCCTGCGGATCGGCGGGATCGAGGCCACGCTGCCCGACGATCGCCGACGGCGGATCGGGTTTCATGCGCCCGGGCCGACCGCCATCGTCCAACTCACCAGCTGGCTGGCTTTGGTCCGGCTGGCGACGTCGGGCTCGGTCGGCTGGTACAAGGCATGGGCGCAGGGCGAATGGTCGAGCCCCGACCCGGTCGCGCTGTTCGAGCTGTTCACCGCCAACGCGATGGCGCTCGGCGACGCCGCGCGGGCCAAGGGGCCGTTCCGCTGGGTCAATGCGATCGCCCACCGGCTGCGCGACAATGCGCCGGGCAAGGCCAAGGCCAACATCGCGGCGCATTACGACCTCGGCAATGATTTCTACGCCGCCTGGCTCGACCCGACGATGACCTATTCGGCGGCGCGCTTCGCCTCGCCCGGCGAGCCGCTCGAGACCGCGCAGCTGCGCAAGATCGGGTTGCTGCTCGATCGGCTCCAACTCGAACCGGGGCAAAGGCTGCTCGAGATCGGCTGCGGCTGGGGCAGCCTTGCGATCGAAGCGGCGCGGCGCGGGGTCGAAGTAGTCGGGCTGACTTTGTCCGAGCAGCAGAAAGCGTTGGCCGAGGAGCGGGTCGCGGCGGCCGGGCTGGCCGAGTTGGTCGAGATCCGGCTGCAGGATTATCGCGAGATCGGCGAGCAATTCGACGCGGTCGCCTCGGTCGAGATGGTCGAGGCGGTCGGGATGCGCTGGTGGGGCACCTATCTCGACGCGATCGCGCGCAGTCTGAAGCCGGGCGGCCGCGCGGCGCTGCAATTTATCAGCATCGATCACCGTTTGTTCGAGCGTTATGCGGCCAGCGCCGACTTCATCCAGACCTATATCTTTCCCGGCGGAATGCTGGTCGATGAGCCGCAATTCGCCGCGCTGGCGGTCGAACGCCATTTGTCGTGGGAGGAGCGCTGCGGGTTCGGGCTGGATTATGCGGCGACTCTACACCGCTGGCGGGAGCGCTACGACAGCGCCATCGCGGGTGGCCAGCTGACCGGCTTCGGCGAGGAATTCCACCAGCTCTGGCGCTATTATCTGATGTATTGCGAGGGCGGGTTTCGCGGCCGCGCGATCGACGTTGCGCAGGTCACGATGGTCAAGTCGTGAAGGCGCTTTACGACCGCCCGCGGGCGCTGAGTGACGGGCTGGCGGCGATCCGGGCGCATTTTCAGCTGCCGGGTGACTTTTCACCCGAGGTCGAGGCGGAGGCTGAGGCCGCGGCGTGCAAGCCGGTTTCGGCCCACGCCGACCGCACCTCGATCGGCTTCGTCACCCTCGACCCGTTGAGTTCGACCGACCTCGACCAGGCGCTGGCGATCGAGCCGTCGGGGAACGACCTGATACTCTATTATGCGATTGCCGACTTCGGCTGGTTCGTCACCAACGGCGGCCCGATCGACACCGAAGCGTGGGAGCGCGGCGAGACGATCTACCTGCCCGACGACAAGGTCCGGCTATATCCGGCGTCGCTGAGCGAGGGCGCCGCGAGCCTGCTGCCGGACGCCGACAAGCCGGCGGTGCTGTACACCGTGCGGATCGCCGGGGACGGCACATCGAGCCTCGACGGGGCAGAGCGGGCAATCATCCGCAGCCGCGCCAAGCTCGGCTATGCAACCGTCCGCGCCGAGGATCTGCCGGCTGGGTTCACCGAACTGTCGCGGCGCATCGCGGCGGCCGAGCAGGCACGCGGCGCGGCCCGGGTCGATCCGCCGCAGCAGCAGGTGGTCGAGCAGGCCGACGGCAATTTCGCCCTCGAGTTTCGGCCGATGAACGCGATGGAGCAGGCCAATGCGGCTTTGTCGCTCGCTGCCAATTTGGCCATCGGTCAGGCGCTGTGCGAGCGCGGCACCGGGATCTTCCGGATCATGCCCGAACCCGACGATTATGCGGTGCGCAGGCTGCGGCAGAGCGCCAAGGCGCTTGGCGTCGACTGGCCTAAGCCGATGAGCCTCGCAGAGCGCGAGCGCGGGCTCGACCCGAATGATCCCAAGCAAGCCGCGTTCATGCTCGCCATCCGCCGCACCGGCGCCCATGCCAGCTACGCCCCGTTCC
>JBDTRT010000038.1:0-20889 GCA_039931595.1 Sphingomicrobium sp. | reverse complement strand
GATGGTCGACCCCAACGTCCACTTCCACGTCTTCCCGCGCTACTCGGGCGAGCGCCAATGGGACGGGCTGACCTTCGCCGACCAGGGTTGGCCGGGGCCGCCCGACCTCAAGTCGGCGACCGCACTTACGGCAGATCAAATCAACCGATTGCGCGACGACTTGCAAAACCGATTCGGTTGATCAAGGAGGAATCGGGGGCGGCGATGATGCGTGCCCGGCTACACAGGCGCGTGTTTCGAGAGGAGAATGCGATGCCCGACAGTTGGCGAACCGCGGCGGCGGCGGCGAGCAATGTTTCGCTGCGGCGCAGCCTTATCGCCGCCGGGCTCGATCCGGGCGCCGCATCCGACCTCGAGGACATGCCCCACAAGCTGGTCAAGGTCGAGCCGCGGCGGCCGTTCCGCGAACCGGGTGTGCGTCGCAACGAGGTCATTTTCGTGCGCTCGGGAATCCTCTGCAAATATAAGAATGACGGCACCGGACGGCGACAGATCGTCGCGCTGCGGTTCCAGGGCGAAGGCATCCTGCCGGGCGACGGGTCGGCCGATTATGGCATCCAGGCGATTGTCCGCAGCGAGGTGATGGTCGGCCGCGACGATGATTTCGCGCGGGTGGTCGAGAAACAGCCCGAGCTGTGCCGGTTCGTCTGGCGCCTGGTCCAGCGCAACGAAAAGATCAGTTACGAATGGCTGGTCAATTGCGGCCGCCGCGATTCCGCCGCGCGGGTCGCGCATCTGCTGTGCGAGACTGCGGCGCGCGGCGGCATTACCGACGAGGACGGGAAGATGATCAACCCGTTCACCCAGCAGCAGATCGCCGACATCACCGGCCAGACCTCGGTCAACGTCAATCGCGAATTCGCGGATTTCCAGCGGCAAGGATTGATCGAGCGCAGCGGTCGTGAAATCCAGTTCCGCGACTGGTCCGAAATGCGCCGCCTGGCGAGCTTCCAGCCGAGCTACCTCGAATGATCAAACTGAGCATCAAGTCTTCGACGGGCAACGCACCCAGGGTCGTCATATGAGCTTTTTGAATAGGCTGCTGGGGCGCCCGCCCCGCCCGGCGCACAGCTTTCCGCGCGACAATAAGGGGCGTGGGCTGCGCGCCGGCCTCAGCGTCGCCGACCTGTTCACCGAGCTCGAACGGCGCGGCGCTCGCTACCTCGTGCTGCGCTGGTTCGACGGGCTGCCGCAGGGCGAGACCGACGGCGATATAGACTTGCTGGTCGACGACCGCGATGCCGCCAAGATTGCCGATCTGTTCGAGCATGCGCCGGACGCGATCCAGTGCGATGTGTTTTCGGTCAGCGGGCTGCCCGGGACGTCGTATCGCGGCCTGCCCTATCTGCCGCCCGAAAAAGCGGCGGCGATGCTCGAGCGAACGGTCCGGCTGAAAGATTGCTGCATGGTGCCGGACGCCGACGACCATTTCCACAGCTTGGCTTATCACGCGGTCTACCAAAAGGGGCTCAAGTGCGGGCTTCCGACGTCGCTGCCCGGGCTCACCCCCAAGTCCACGCCGGGCCATGATTATGTCCACGCGCTCGGCACGCTCGCGGCCCAGCTCGGGATCGAGGTGCCGATCACCCTCGATGATCTCGACCGCTATCTGTCGGCGCGCGGCTGGTGCCCTTCTCCGGACATGGTCGAGACACTTGCGCTGACCAACGCCTGGTACGCCGCGCGGATCGACCAGGACGAGCAATTATAGCCCTCAATCGCCGGCGAGTTCCGAGGGCCGGCGACGGTTTCACGGGCCTCTGTCCGGCTTTGGCACGCTCGATGCCTTTACCCTGTAGGATTCCGTTAATTTAGCGTTATATGGTGGCCGGATCTGGGGTTGGGCTGCTCATCAAATGAATGCGATCGCTCGGTTTATCTACCCATTCGCCAATTACCTGCCCAAGCGTGCCCGGTCCTTCCTGGTACGCCGGTGGAACCCGGCGAACCGGCAATTTCTGGTGCCCGGCCTGAGCTTCGCGCATTTCATCGAGCATCTCGACGCCCGCGCGATTGCCTATGCTGTGCTCGAGGGCAATGCGAACGGCCCCGAAGTGCTGATCTCGGATTGGGCCAGCGACCTTGTCCAGCCGCAGACGACGCGCTGGCCGGTTGGATTGCCGATCAGGCTCTACACCCCGTCGGGGCGGCCCGGCACGGCCTATATCTCGCCGCTTGCAAAGCAGTGTGGCAGCAACCGCATCGCGCTGTTTCCCAACCATCTGGCCAATGGCATCCTCGACCGCGCCCAGGCTGGGACCGGCCAGGCCAAGGTGCCGTCGGCGCGCGACGCCTTTTTCGCGCGCGCTTACCGGGCGGCCTATCTCGAAGGCGCGTGCTGCTCATGGTCCGATCCTAAGTCGCAGTGCGCGACCTGCGTTGATCATCAGCGCGTGCTCAAGCAGCTGGCGGCGGAGGCCGACGTCGCCTTGCCCCGCAAATTGACCCACGAAAGCCTCGATCAACTGCTCGGCGCGCACGGTTGGCGGCCGGCCGGCGACCTGATCGAGAAAGCGGCGGAATGGGCTCCGTGGCTGCACCGCGCATTTCCGGAGCTCCAGATCGGCCAACGCATCGAAGGTCCCGGCGTCGCCGCTTTCTTTATTCGCGAGCATGCGCTGACCAACAATCTCAAGGGCACCATCCTGGCGACGCTCGAGGAGCATGGCTTCGACCCGCTGCTGGTGCTCGATCTCGAGGAGCATGAGCGGGCTATGGTCGGGCGCGAGTTCCGCGGCGGCAATTGGGGCCAGGGTCCGTGGAACGTCGACGGCGGGCGGCCCGGCTGCATCGTCATCACGCTCAACCGCAACCCGCTGCCGGTGCCGCCGGAGCAAAAGCGCAGGATGCGCGAGTGCGACGATTGGCAGATCATCTGCGCCAAGGAAGAAGCGCGCAAACGGATGATCGGCGGGCTCGAGCGCCGCGCGCAATATAATGGCCTGCACGCGACCGACACCAGCGACCAGGCGTGGCGCGTGGTGCGCATGGTCGCCCCCGACCAGGAGCGTGCGCTGCGCCGCAGGATCAATCAGATCCGGCGAGCCGCAGAAGCCGCGCAACTGGCCGCAGCGTCGCTCCAGCCGAGCGAGCACGGAACGCGTCTGACCGCGGCATAGTCAGCCAATCCGGAGCAACCGCCCGGAGCAAGCACCCTCGTCGATCAGTCAGCCTGATCCTTGTCGAACTTTTTCCATTCCTCTTCGGTCAAGCAGATGCGCGGCTTGATCATTGAGCCGGTCGGCGCTTCGAACAGGCGGCAGGTTTTCTTACCGGTCGGCGCCTCTTTTTTCGGCGCCGCGGCAGCTTCCTCCGACGCGGATGCCGAGGTGGTTACGACGGCCAAGGCGGCAGCGGCGAGAGCGATTGCGAAGGTTTGAACGCGCATTGGTTTTCTCCTCTGGGCAAGCCCAAGGAGAATAAGTCACAAGGCGTCCGGCCGACTATCCGCCGCTGGTCGATACGACGAGCGGAGCAGCGGCTTGGTCGAAGTCTGCTTCGACCAACGGCAGATTGAAGGGAAACGACGATCCGGCGGACGAAGCGTGGTGGGCGCGGCAAGGATTGAACTTGCGACCCCTGCGGTGTGAACACAGTGCTCTACCACTGAGCTACGCGCCCACGCCTCTCGCCAAATATTGGCGCCGGAACGGGGCCGATTAGAGGAGGGTGATGGGGCTGTCCAGCGCTACTGAACGGCGTCCTTCAATGCCTTGCCCGGGCGAAACTTAGGCTGCGAGCTGGCCTTGATCTGAATCGGCTCGCCGGTGCGCGGATTGCGCCCGGTCGACGGCTTGCGCCGAGTCACGGAAAAATTGCCGAACCCGACCAGCCGGACTTCGTCGCCGCGCTTTAAGGCCGAAGTAATGACTTCGAGCAAAGTCTCGACCGCGCGCACTGCGTCATTGCGGTTGAGCCCGGCGCGATCAGCGACATGACCGATCAGTTCCTGCTTATTCATATACACGCTGCTCCCGAACTGGCGGCGAGACTCGCACGCCTCAACCGCGTGTCTTTAAGGCAAGAACTGGACACGAAGTCAAAGCCCTTCGACGCTGCTCGCGAGCACCCGCTGCAGTCTAGTGCCGAACTGGTGTCCCAGTTTCGGGCACGATCGGGTGGGCCGGCGGCTCCGCGGCATGCTCGTCAGCGTCGGTCCATTCGATCGGGCGCATCGGCTCGGTCAGCGCGAGCGCCAGGACTTCGTCGACATGGCTCACCGGAATGATCTTGAGGACTTCCTTGAGCGACGCCGGAATCTCCGCCAGATCCTTTTCGTTGTCGGCCGGGATGAGCACCGTGGTGATGCCCCCGCGCAAGGCAGCGAGCAGCTTTTCCTTGAGGCCGCCGATCGGTAGCACGCGGCCGCGCAGCGTGACTTCGCCGGTCATCGCGACATCGCGCCGAACGGCGATTCCGGTCAGCGTCGAAATCATCGCCGTGACCATGCCGATGCCGGCCGACGGGCCGTCCTTGGGCACCGCGCCTTCGGGCAGATGGACGTGGATGTCCTTGCGCGCGAAGATTGACGGCTTGACGCCATAACTGGGCGAGCGCGCCTTGACGAAGCTCATCGCCGCCTGGATCGATTCCTGCATCACTTCGCCAAGCTTGCCGGTGGTCTTGACCATGCCCTTGCCGGGCACGGTGACCGCCTCGATGGTCAGCAATTCGCCGCCGACTTCGGTCCAGGCGAGACCGGTCACGGCGCCGATCTGATCCTCTTCCTCGCCGACTCCGTAGCGGTAGCGAATGACCCCGAGGAACTCGCCGAGATTGTCTTCGGTAAGCTCGACCGAAGTAACCTTGCCTTCGAGGATCTGGCGCAGCGATTTACGCGCGACCTTCGCCAGTTCGCGCTCGAGCGTGCGCACCCCGGCTTCACGCGTGTAGTGGCGCATGATGCCGCGCAGCGCGCCGTCGCTATACTGCAACTCCTCGTCCTTGAGGCCGTGCGCTTCCATCTGCTTGGGGATCAAATGGCGCTTGGCGATCTCGACCTTTTCGTCCTCGGTATAGCCTTCGAGCCGGATGACCTCCATCCGGTCGAGCAGCGCCTGGGGAATGTCGAGCGAGTTGGCGGTGGTGACGAACATCACGTCCGACAGATCGTAATCGATCTCGAGATAGTGATCCTGGAACTTCGAATTCTGCTCGGGGTCGAGCACTTCCAACAGCGCCGCCGCGGGGTCGCCGCGGAAGTCGGTGCCGAGCTTGTCGATCTCGTCGAGCAGGAACAACGGATTGGACGTCCCGGCCTTCTTGAGGTTGGCAATAACCTTGCCCGGCAGCGAGCCGATGTAGGTCCGCCGGTGACCGCGGATCTCGGCCTCGTCGCGCACTCCGCCCAATGACTGGCGGACGAACTCGCGGCCGGTAGCGCGGGCGATCGAGCGGCCGAGTGAGGTCTTGCCGACGCCGGGCGCGCCGACCAGGCACAGGATCGGCCCCTTCAACTTGTTGGTGCGGGCCTGGACCGCGAGATATTCGATGATCCGGTCCTTGACCTTCTCCAGCCCGTAATGGTCCTCGTCGAGCACCTGCTGGGCCTCGGCGATGTCCTTCTTGACCCGCGATTTCTTGCCCCACGGCAGACCGAGCAGCACATCGAGATAATTGCGTGCGACGGTCGCTTCGGCCGACATCGGCGCCATCGCCTTCAATTTCTTGAGCTCGGCCGTGGCGCGCCCCCGGGCTTCCTTCGACAGCCGGGTCTTGCGGATCTTCTGGGCCAGTTCAACTAGCTCGTCGCCGCCCTCCTCGCTCTCGTTGCCGAGTTCGCGCTGGATCGCCTTCAACTGCTCGTTGAGATAATATTCGCGCTGGGTCTTCTCCATCTGGCGCTTGACCCGGCTGCGGATCTTCTTTTCGACCTGGAGCACGCCCAATTCGCCTTCCATGAAGGCAAACACCATCTCCATCCGCCGTACCGGGTTCAATTCGCCGAGCAGCGCCTGCTTGTCGGCGACCTTAACCGAGAGGTTGGAAGCGACCGCATCGGCCAGCACCGACGGATCCTCGATCTCACCCAGCTGGATGCCGGTTTCGGGCGGCAGTCTTTTGTTGAGCTTGGCGTAATTTTCGAACTGGTCGATCACCGAGCGCATCAGCGCCTGGGCTTCGGGGCCTTCGGCGGCCTGCTCCTCGACGTCCTCGACCTCGGCCGCCATGTAGCCGTCGCGTGCCACCAGGTCGACCAGCTTGGCCCGCCGCAAGCCCTCGACCAGCACGCGTACGGTGCCGTCGGGCAGCTTCAAGAGCTGCATCGCGGTGGCGACCACGCCGAGGTCGTAGAGCGCGTCGCGGTCGGGATCGTCCTCGCCCGGATCGAGCTGGGCGACCAGGAACAGTTCCTTGTCGGCGCCCATCGCGGCTTCGAGCGCGGCGACCGATTTCTCGCGGCCGACGAACAAGGGAACGATCCGCTGCGGGAATACGACGATGTCGCGGAGCGGGAGAATGGGGAGCAATCGTGTCATGTAGCCTATATGGGCGGCGCCCCGCCGCCACGCAACAAAGCGGCCGGAACTACCCCCAGACTTTGCCCGGTTTCGGCACAGCCCGGGCCCAATCGCGCCCAACCGAGTGATCGACGGGAACGACCCGTTTGAATGGCGCCGCGAAATAATCACCGATTCGGCTCGCGTTCACATATCCATGCTAAGCAAGAGCCTATGAACACCCGCCGCTTTACGCCTTTTCGCCTGTTCCTGTCCGTCGCCGCGCTTGGCCTTGCCGCGGGGCTGTCGGCCCCGGCGCTGGCCCAGCGGCCGCAGCCGATCGAGCCGATCGACCTGCCGCCGAGCGTCGAGCAGGGCGTCGACATGATCTACATCGACCCCGAGATCGCGCCGCGGCTCAACGACCAGAATGTCGCGCTGCACCAGATCTCCTTCGAGGAATGGGCCGGCGCGCCGCTCGACATGTTCCTGCCGGTTAACCCGATCTACACCGACCTGAGGCGCGGGCTGGTGCGCTACAAGCAGCGCTGGGGCGACCTGCCGCAGTTCCAGATGCCCACCGGGCCGGTGATGAAGCTCGGCGCCGAGGGGGCCAATGTCGCGGCGCTGCGCCAACGGCTCGGGCTCGCGCCGGGGACCAAATTCGACGCCGCGCTCGCCGCCACCGTCAAGGACTATCAGCAGGCCCACGGGCTCAAGGCCGACGGTGTTGCGGGCGGCGGGACGATCGCCTCGCTCAACCTCGGCGCCAATTATTACGAGCGGCTAATCATCGTCAATCTCGAGCGCGCGCGGCGGTTGCCGCTGGCGACCGAGACCCACCGCTACATCCTGGTCGACGTCGGCTCGGCGCGCCTGTTCATGTATGAGAACGGGCGGGCGGTCGACAGCATGAAGGTGGTCGTCGGCAAGGAACAGACCGCGACCCCGATGATGGCCGCGCTGATGCGCTACGCCAGCGTCAATCCGTACTGGAACGTCCCGCCCGAGCTGGTCGTCTCGCTGATCGCGCCCAACGTCGTCAAGCAGGGCTATACCTACCTCAAGGACCGCCGCTACGAAGTGCTCAAAGACTGGAGCGACGAAGCCGCCGCGATCGACCCTTCGACGGTCGACTGGAAGGCCGCCGCCGAAGGCCGCGCGGTGGTCCGCGTGCGCCAGTTGCCGGGACCGGCCAATTCGATGGGCAAGGTCAAATATATGATGCCCAACGACTTCGGCATCTACCTCCACGATACGCCCCACAAGGAGCTGTTCGCCGAGGATAATCGGTGGATCAGCAATGGCTGCATCCGCCTTGAAGATGCGCCGCGGCTCGGCAAGTGGCTGATGGGCGGCCTGCCCCAACCGCACGATCCCGACCGACCGGATAAGGTCGACTTGCCCGACCCGGTGCCGGTCTACGTGACCTATCTGACGGTTGCCGCTGGGCCCCAGGGAATCGAGTTCCGGCCCGACCCGTACAAGCGCGACCCGGCGGTGATCGAACGCTATTTCGGCGAGCAGAACATGGCGGCGGTGACCAGCAACTAGCGGCTGACGCGGGCGTCGGCGCTGATCCAGCCAGCGTTGGACTGAATCAGGCGGCGTCGCCCGCCTTGCCTTTCTTGGCGTAGACCCGGACCGGCTCCTTGCGGCCCTCGACCACGTCGCGATCGATATGGACTTCGTCGACCCCGTCCATCGACGGCAGGTCGAACATCGTGTCGAGCAAAATGCCTTCGAGGATCGAGCGCAGCCCGCGCGCGCCGGTCTTGCGGTCGATCGCCTTGCACGCGACCGAATGCAGCGCATCTTCGGAGAAGGCCAATTCGACATCCTCCATGTCGAACAGCTTCTGATATTGTTTGACGAGGGCGTTCTTGGGCTCGACCAGGATCTTGACCAGGGCTTCCTCATCGAGGTCCATCAGGGTCGCGATAACCGGCAGGCGGCCGATGAATTCGGGGATCAACCCGAACTTGAGCAGATCCTCGGGCTCGCAATGCTGGAGCACTTCGCCGGTCTTGCGGTCTTCGGGCGCGGCGACATGGGCGCCGAAGCCGATCGACTTGCCCTGGAGGCGGTCGGCGATGATCTTTTCGAGGCCGGCGAACGCGCCGCCGCAAATGAACAGGATGTTGGTCGTGTCGACCTGCAGGAACTCCTGCTGCGGATGCTTGCGGCCACCCTGCGGCGGCACCGATGCGGTGGTCCCTTCCATCAGCTTGAGCAGCGCCTGCTGGACGCCCTCGCCCGACACGTCGCGGGTGATCGAGGGATTGTCCGACTTGCGCGAAATCTTATCGATCTCATCGATGTAGACGATCCCGCGCTGGGCCTTTTCGACATTATAGTCGGACGCCTGGAGGAGCTTCAGAATAATGTTCTCGACGTCCTCGCCGACATAGCCGGCCTCGGTCAGCGTGGTCGCGTCGGCCATCGTGAACGGTACATCGAGGATCCGCGCCAGGGTCTGGGCGAGCAAGGTCTTGCCGCAGCCGGTCGGGCCGATCAGCAGGATGTTAGACTTGGCGAGCTCGACGTCGGTGCCGGTCTTGGCGCCGTGGTTGAGCCGCTTGTAATGATTGTGGACCGCCACCGACAGTACGCGCTTGGCGCGGTTCTGGCCGATCACATAATCGTCGAGCACCTTGCAGATCTCGGCCGGAGTCGGAACCCCGTCGCGAGTCTTGACCAGTGCCGACTTGGATTCCTCGCGGATGATGTCGTTGCACAGTTCAACGCATTCATCGCAGATGAATACGGTCGGCCCGGCAATGAGTTTGCGCACCTCATGCTGCGACTTGCCGCAGAACGAGCAGTAGAGCGTGCTCTTGCTGTCGCCGCCTGAAAGCTTGGTCATTCCAGTCCTATCATCCGGCCTTCGACGTCCCCCAATGGAGCGCCATGCTAGCCCGCTTTATTGCACAATTAAACTCTCGCATTCTTAACGAGCCCCCGCGTGCAATTGCGCTTCTGCTCGGGAATATGGATTGAGAGGGGCGCGGCGGCAAGGGGTCTTGCTGCCACTAGCGTCCCGAGTTGGTCACTGCCGCGAGCGCGTCGTCCATCGCGCTGCGGAATTCGAGCCGGTGGTAGATGTCGTTATGCCCGGCGCCGCGGATGGTGCGGTCGAACACCAAATTGCCGACCGATGGCCGCAGGGCATCGGTGCGCAGCGACGGGATGATGACGTCGAGCTCGGCCGCGATGATCGCGGTCGGCACGTCGCTGCCGGCCAGCGCCGCCGCCGCATCCATGTCCTGGCGCAGCATCGAGCCGACCGGCAGGAACGGATAATGGCCGCTGGCGACCGCCTTGAGGCTGTCGAACGGAGTGACCAGGATCAGCCCGTCGAGCGGGCGCTGCATGGCCAGGCTGGCGGCGACCCCGGTGCCGATGCTGAACCCGACCGCGACCGTGCGGTCATGATCAATGTGCGACACCGCGAAATCATAGACCAGCGGCGCGTCCTCGATCAGCCCATCGGCCGACGGGGTGCCGGTCGAGGGGTGATAGCCGCGATAGTGGAACGCGACGATGTCCTCGGCCGGATAGATGCTGTGGAGGAAAGTCGCCGCATCGGCGCTGTTCCAGGCGTTGCCGGCAAATCCCAGGATCAACGTGCGCGGTCCCGGCGAGCGGACCGTGGGCGGGACGTGAATGCCGTGCAGCTGGGTCTTGCCGGCGCCGGCGATGGTCACGCGCTCGGCGCCGCGCGGGAGCGGCCCGGGCGGCGCAACGGCATGAACCGGAAACATGAACTGGGTTTCGAGGTCGAACATCAGGGCGGGCAATCCAGCAACGGGCGGTGAGAAAGCTACGGACGGACCAGCGACGACCGGAATGACGCGCATTCCGACCGCCGGCGATCACGGCAGTCCGTTTCGACTAATTGGCGAAGGCGGCGTCGATTGCAGGGGTAACGCGGTCGACCGTATAGGGTTTCTCGATCAGCGGCACCGACGCGAATTCGGGCGGCGGCGGATCGACATGGCCACCGCTGGCGATGACGAACGGAACGCCCTGTTCGCGCAGGCGGCTGGCCACCGGCCACACGTTGTGGCCCTTGAGATTGACGTCGAGGATGGCGAGGTCGAAACCGCCCTTCTCGACTTCGGCCAGGGCCGACGGGACGTTGTCGCAGGTCGCCGAAATCGAGTGGCCGAGGGATTCCAGGAAATCCTCGAGCATCATCGCAATTAGCGGCTCGTCTTCGACGATCAGGATGCTGCGCCCCTCGGTCATAAGCGCCGGAATACTGAACCGGGACGCAAGAGCAACGGTTATTTCGCGGCCACCGCCCGCCGGGTCGCTTCTGCAAGTTCCTGAACTGAAAAGGGTTTGGGCAGGAAGGCGACGTTGTCGATGTCGATCGAGTTGCGCAATTGCTCCTCGGCATAACCCGAGATGAACAGGATTTTGAGGTCGGGCCGCGACTTGCGCGCCTCACGCACCATGGTCGGGCCATCCATCATCGGCATCACTACGTCGCTGATCAACAGCACGATCTCCTCGCCCTTCGCGAGCACCTCGAGGGCCTCTTCGCCATTGTCGGCGGTGATCACGGTATAGCCGTGGCGGGTCAGCGCGCGCTCGGCGACGCCGCGGACCATCGGCTCGTCCTCGACCAGCAGGATGGTCCCGGTGCCCCACAGCTCATGCTCCTTGGGCTTGGCCAGCTTGCGTTGCTTGTCGGCGGTCAGTTCCTCGCGGTGGACCGGCAGATAGATCACGAAGCGAGTACCCTCGCCGACCTTCGAATCGGCGAAGATGAATCCACCCGATTGCTTGACGATGCCGTACACCGTCGACAGGCCGAGGCCGGTGCCCTTGCCGATTTCCTTGGTCGTGAAGAACGGCTCGAACACCTTGCCGAGCACGCTTGGCGCGATGCCCGAGCCGGTGTCGGTGACCGACAGCGCGCTATAATCCGCGACCGGCAGGATTTCCGAGCCCAATTCGGCGACCTGATCGGCGCGGACCGCATAAGTCTGGATAGTGAGCGTGCCGCCGCCCTCCGGAGCCATTGCGTCGCGGGCGTTGACGGCGAGGTTGACGATGACCTGCTCGAGCTGGCCCGGATCGGCCCGCACCGGCCCCAGATCGCGGCCATGCTTGACCACCAGCTTGACGGTCTCGCCGAGCAGCCGTTTCAACAGATGCGAGACTTCGGAGACGACGTCGGGCAGCTGCAGCACCTGTGGGCGCAGCGTCTGCTGGCGCGAGAATGCGAGCAATTGGCGGGTCAGGCCGGCGGCACGGTTGGAATTGCTCTTGATCTGCTGGATATCGTCATAATCGCTGTCGCCCGGCGTATGACGCATCAGCATCAGGTCGCAGTGGCCGATGATCGCGGTCAGGATGTTGTTGAAATCGTGCGCCACGCCGCCGGCGAGCTGGCCGACAACCTGCATCTTAGTCGCCTGGGCGATCTGCCGCTTGAGCTTGGCCTCTTCGCTATTGTCCTTGAGCAACAGCAGCACCGCGGCATCGCCGAGGCTGCGAACGCCGGCCACGGTCAAGGCGACCGGCTCGGCATTTTCACGCGCCAGCCGGACCGCGAGGTCGCCCGACATTGCCGGGCCGCGGGCGTTGCGCCGAACGGCATTGGCGACCGGCGCCTTGTCCTCCTTGACGACGAGGTCGCCGGGATAGGACGGCATCGCCGTGCCCTTGATCCCGCCGGCGACCCGGAAGGCGCGGTTCATGGTCAGGAAGCGTCCATCGCGATCGACCAGGGCAAGCCCGATCGGGAGGATCTCGAGCAGCGCCTGGAGGTCGGCGCTGTCGAGCGAGCCTTTGGTGTGGGAATCGACCAGCAGATAGGTGCCGGCGCCGCCGTCCTGGCGGGGGTCGACCGGGATATGGACCAATTGCATCGGCCGGGCGGATTCGCCGTCGGCCAGCAAATGGACCTGCCCGTCCTCCGAAAATTCGACGAGGTCGGCGAAGCGCAGCTTCTCGGCTTCTTGCTCTAGGCTCACCGCGCGGCTTGCGAACGAGCGGTTGGCAGCGATCAGCATGCCGTCTTCGTCGACCAAAGCAGCGAGCAGCCCGGCCGACGCGAGCCGCTCGCCGATCGGTCCGGCGAGGCGTTTGGCGGAGACCATCATCGGGTCCGGCGCGGCCACTTCGGGGAAGCCCCACAGCAGCAAGTCGCCGCCCGACCCGACCCGCTCGACCTCGACCGCGGTTGGGCCCGAGGCGGTGGCGACGCCGGCGACGCAGCCGCCGCCGTCGCGCCACGCCATCGACTTGACCAGCCGCAAGGATTGCAGCGAATCCTCGTCGACCCCCAGCGTCAGCGGCGGGCACGACCCGCCGAACCGGTCGCGATAGGCGATATTGGCGATCAGCAGGCTGCCTTCGCCGTTGGTGACAGCGGCCGGATCGCGGCTGAGGCCGAGCGCTGAGCCGATCACGGCGTAATCCGGCGCGAGGCTGAGCGAGGCCACCGGGAGCGGTTCCGAGCGGGCCTGCAACAGCATCACCGCCGGGACGCAGATTACCCCCGCCGCAGCGAACAGCGCCGCAGTCAGCGGATAACCGCCGACCAAGAGCAGCAGTCCAATCGTCAGAGCTGCTCCACCAACCAGCGCCGGGGTCAGCCAGCGCGACGCCGCATTGAGCGGCGTCACATCGATCGGTGGAAGCTCCTGATAGAGCATCTACCAGATACGGACCCGGTTGGCGGGTGCGAGATAGAGCTTCTGGCCGGGCTCGACCCCGAACGCCGGGTACCAGGCGTCGAAGTTGCGCACGATCCAGGTCCGCTGGGCCGACGGCGCGTGCGGATCGGTCAGCAGGCGGGCGCGCAAATTGGCCTCGCGGTAATTGCGCCGCCAGACCTGCGCCCAGCCCAAATAGAAGCGCTGATCGCCGGTCATGCCGTCAATCACCGGCGCCTCCTTGCCGCCGAGCGTGGCGTGATAGGCGTCATAAGCGGTCTGCAGGCCGGCAAGGTCGCCGATATTCTCGCCGAGCGTAAACTCGCCCTTGACGTGGGCGCCGGGGAACGGCTCGTAGGCGTCATATTCCTTCACAAGGTTTTCCGACAAGCGCTTGAAATTGGCGACATCGGCCGGCGTCCACCAATCCGATAGATTGCCCTTGGCATCGTATTTCGAGCCCTGGTCGTCGAAATGGTGGCTCATTTCGTGGCCGATCACGGCGCCGATCCCGCCATAGTTCATCGCCGGGTCGGCATTGGGATCGAAGAACGGCGGCTGCAGGATCGCCGCCGGGAAGGTGATCGCGACCAGGCCGAAATTGGCCTGGGCGTTGACCGTCATCGGGTCGAGACCCCACTCCCAGCGATAGATCGGCTTGCCGAGCTTGCTGATGTTCCATTGATAGGCCCACTGGTTGGCGCGCAGGGCGTTGCCGAACAGGTCGTCGCGGGCCAGCGCCATGTCCGAATAATCGTGCCACTCGTCGGGATAGCCGACGCGACTTTTGAAGACCGCCAGCTTCGCCTTGGCCTTGACCTTGGTCTCCGGCGCCATCCACTCCAGATTATCGATCCGGCGGCCCATCGCGGCGATCAGATTGCCGACCAGCTCGTTCATCGCCGCCTTGGATTCGGGCGGGAAATATTTCGCGACGTAAATCTTCGAGACTTCGTCGGTCAGCGTGTTGGTAGTGAAGTCGACCGCGCGCTTCCACCGCGGCTGGTTCTCCGGCGTGCCGTTGAGCTTGGTGCTGTAGAAAGCGAACGACTCATCGGTCACCGCCTTGGGCAGCACGTCGGAGTAAGTGTCGAGCGAGCGGACGATGAATTGGTCCCGAAGCACCGACAGCGGCGCCTTGTGGGCCAGCGCGGCAATCGCCGTGAACGCGCTCGGCTGGGCAATTAGCAGCTCGTTGACGTCGACCCCGCCCTCTCGCAGGTAAGTCGCCCAGTCGAAGCCGGGAGCAAGCTTGGCGAGCTGCGCAACGGTCAGCTTGTTATAGGTCTTGGTCGCGTCGCTGCTGTCTTCGCGAGTCCACGACACCTTGGCGATCGCGGTCTCGAACGCCAGCACGGCCTTGGCCCGGGCAGCCGGATTGGCCTCGCCGGCCAGCGCCAGGGTCTTGGTCAGATGCTCGAGGTAGGCGGCGCGCAGCGAGACCAGGGTCGGCTCGTTGAGCAAATACATGTCGCGATCGGGCATGCCGAGGCCGGCCTGGCCCAGCCCGACAATATAGGCTTCGCTGTTGCGGTCATCCTGGGCGACTCCGCCGCCGAACAGGCCGGTGACGCCGTTGCGCGCGGCGTGCGCCGACAAGGTCGCATAGCCGTCGCGGCTCTTGAGCGCGCGGATTTCGTCGAGCCACGGTTCGATCGGGGCGAGGTCCTTGGCTTCGACCGCCGCTTCATCGAGGAAGCTCGAGTAAGCGATGCCGATCTTGCTGTTGGGATCGTCCTTGGCGGCGTCGAGCAGTTCGCGGACGCGCTGCTGGCTCAGGTCCTGGAGGACGTTGAACGAGCCGTAATTGGACTTGTCGGCCGGGATCGCGGTGTTCTTGGCCCAGGTGCCGTTGGCGAATTGGTAGAAATCGTCGCCCGGCTTGACGCTCGGGTCCATTCCGGCGGTGTCGAATCCATAGGTTCCGATCTGCGCCTTGGGCGCCGGCGCCGGCGCGGGCGGGGGCGCTTCGGCCATCGGCGGTGCCATTTCGGCCGGCATGGCCGTCTGTCCGGCACATCCGGCAAGCGCTGTCCCCGCAGCGAGAACCACGATCAATCGAACCATTTTTCCATTCTCCAAGCCTGGCCGGCGCCTTGGCGCACAGCTTTATTGCAATCGGCTGCTTCGCTGGCGCCATTTCCGTGCTACCCACCAGCGCCATCCGACGAGCGACACCCAATATCCGGCGAACGCCACGACCAGGCCGATGACGGTCAGTCCGATGACCACCGCCGGGGCGGCGTCCGACAACAGCCAGGCGAACCAGCGGCCGACGCTGGCATGGGTCGTCGCGAGCACTTCAAAAGTCGCCAGATCGGCGTGGAAGCCGAACCAATTGCCGATCGTGATCGCCGCGATGAAGATGAACGGGGTGGTCGCCGGGTTGGACAGGAAGGTCATTCCGGCGGCGAGCGGGATGTTGCCGCGAAACGGCGCGCAAGCCAGCACCGCACCGACGATCTGCAAGCCCGGGACCATCAGGAAAATCCCGACGAACAGGCCGATCGCAACGCCGCGCGGGACCGAGCGGCGGGTGAAGCGCCACAAGTCGGATTGGCGGATGCGCGCGCCGAACGGCTTGAGCCAGCGGCTCCTGAGCATCTCGTCGCGCGATGGCGTGTGACGCACCATGAAGCGGCCAAGGACCGCCGCGATGTCAGCCATGGTTCCTCAGCAGCCGCCCCTGCTCGCGCTTCCAGTCGCGCTCTTTTTCGGTTTCGCGCTTGTCGTGCATCTTCTTGCCCCGCGCGACCGCAAGCTCGACCTTGGCGCGTCCGCTGCCGTTGAAATAGATCGAAAGCGGGACCAGCGTTAGCCCCTGTCGAGTCACCGCCCCCTGCAATTTTGCGATCTCGCGGCCTTTGAGCAACAGTTTGCGCGGCCGCCGCGGCTGGTGGTTCATGCGATTGCCGTGGCTGTATTCGGGGATTGAGCTGTTGATCAGCCACAATTCCTCGCCTTCGACCGCGGCATAGCTTTCGGCGATCGAGCCCTCGCCGCCGCGCAGCGATTTAACCTCGGTCCCGGTCAGCGCGATGCCCGCCTCGAGCCGATCCTCGACAAAGTAATCGTAGCGGGCGCGCCGGTTCTCGGCGACTACCTTGACCTTGTCGAACGGCGGCGGGAGCGGCTTGCCCATGAAGGGTCAGGCGAGACCGGCGTGGGCCAACGCGGCATCGATCGCGGCGCGCGCGCCTGGCGACGGCTCGGTCAGCGGCAGGCGGAGCTCGGTCGGGAAGCCGGCACGAACCCTGGCCAGCGCATATTTGGCCGGGCCGGGCGAGGCGTCGCTGAACATTGCGGCGTGGAGCGGATAGAGCCGGTCCTGAAGGTCCAGCGCGTCGACCCAACGGCCCTCGCGCATCGCGTCCTGGAAGTCGGCGCAGAGCCGCGGGGCGACGTTGGCGGTGACCGAAATGCACCCCACCCCGCCCATCGCGTTGAAGCCCAGCGCCATGTCGTCATTGCCCGACAGCTGGCAGAATTCCTCGCCGCAGGAGAGCCGCTGGGCGGTCACCCGGGCGAGATTGCCGGTTGCGTCCTTGACCCCGACGATGGTCGGCAAATGGGAGATTTCGGCGAGCGTTTCGACCGAGATGTCGGCGACCGTCCGCGCCGGCACGTTATACACCACGATTGGCAGGTCCGAAGCCTCCGCAAGGGCGCGGAAATGGGCGGCGATGCCGGCCTGGCTGGGCTTGTTGTAATACGGCACGACGACCAGCGCGGCGGTCGCCCCGACCGCTTCGGCCGCTGCCATCCGCTCGATCGAGACAGCGGTCGAATAGCTGCCGCAGCCGGCGATCACCGGCACCCGCTCGCGCGCCTGGTCGACCGCCAGCTCGACCAGCCGGCGGTGTTCGTCCGCGCTCAGCGTGGCGACTTCGCCGGTGGTGCCGCACGGCACCAGTGCAGTGCTGCCCTGGTCGATCTGCCATTCGACCAGATCACGGAATGTGTCTTCGGCGACACGCCCGTCGACAAATGGTGTCACCAGCGCCGGGATCGACCCAAAAAACATGAATTCAAGCCTTTAAGACGTGTCGGCAAGCCAAGAGTGAGGCATGCTCCGTTCAGCGACTGATAAGGACCATGGCTGCAAGATGTCTAGCATGAGGCGTACCGCAATTCTCCTGCCCCTGCTGCCGTTGGCGGCATCGAGCTCGGCGCAGACCGTGCCACAGCAAGTCCCGCTTGCCGCCGGACCGGTGACGTACGCCTCGCCGGCCGCGCTGACCAACGACATCAACTGGGCGCTGGGCGACTGGCGGCGCCTCCGCCAGAGCGACAGTTACACCTTCGCCGATTACGCCCGATTCCTCATCACCAACCCCGGCTGGCCGGGCGACGCGACCCTGCGCCGCGTTGCCGAGACAGCGATGCGCCCGGGCGAGAACCCGATCACCGTGCTCAATTTCTTTCGCGACACGCAACCGGTCACCGGCGGCGGCTACGCCCGGTTGGCCGACGCCTTGCTGGCCAGCGGGCGCCAGGCCGAAGCGATCGCCGCAGCGCGCGAGGCGTGGGCCTCGGCCGATCTCGGCGCGACCGACGAAACCTCAGTTTACGCGCGGTTCGGGACCAATTTCACGCGCGCCGACCATGACCGCCGCGCCGACGCCTTGCTGTTCGCCAAGAAGGCCAGCGATGCCTATCGCTTCCTTGCGCTGGTCAGCCCGGAGCGCGCGCGCAGCTTCGCCGCGCGGGTCGCGATGCAATCCAAGTCGCCCGACGCCGAGGCGCGCTACCAGCCGCTGATGGCGAGTGTGACCAGCGACGCCGGGCTGATGATGGATCGTGCCCGCTATTTGCGTGACAATGGTTTCGACAGTGCCGCCCAGCAATTGTTCGCCCGGCCGCACACATTCACCTATCGCCCAAGCGATCCCGAGCGCTTTTATGAAATGCAGCTGTTGCTGGCGCGCGCCGTGGCGTCCGCCGGGCAATGGCGGACCGCCTATGACATCGCCCGCCAGGTCGATGATTCATTCCCGGCCGGGACCGACATCAGCCTCAAGCCGCTCGGCGTGCGCGACGATTACACCTCGCTGACCTGGCTCGCCGGAACCGCCGCGCTCGACGCGCTCGGCCGGCCGTCCGACGCGATCGGCATGTTCCAACGTTACTCGCGCGGCGGGCGCTCGCTCCAGGTGACGTCGAAGGGCCTCTACTGGGCCGGCCGCGCCGCGCTCGCCGCGGGCCGCGCGACCGACGCCGGGCTCTATTTCCAGAACGCCGCGCTCTACCCCGAATTGTTCTACGGCCAGCTCGCGCTCGAGCGCATCGGGCGCTCGGTGACGGCCCCGCCGACGGTCGCGCCGGCGGTGACCGAAACCGACCGCATCCTGTTCAACGGCAATCGCCTGGTCCGCGCCACGCGCCTGCTCGGCCAGCAGGGCCAGCGCGACGAGCAAGCGCTGTTCATCCGAGCGCTGGCCGAATCGCTTAAATCCGATTCCGAACGCGTACAGGTGGTCGAGTTCGGCCAGCAGATCGGGCGCCAGGACGTACCGGTGTGGGTCGCCCGCGCCGCGCGCAACAAGGGCTCGGCTTATTACGTCAGCCAAGCCTATCCAACGGTCGCCAACGCCGGCTCGATCCGGTTGTGGTCGCTGACCCACGGCATCACCCGCCAGGAAAGCTCGTTCGACCGCAGCGCGGTCAGCCACGCCGGAGCGCGCGGCATGATGCAGTTGATGCCCGGCACCGCGCGCGAGCAGTCGGGCAAGATGGGCATGCGCTACGACAGCTATCGGCTGACCAGCGACCCCGATTATAACATGATGCTCGGCTCGTCCTATTTCGCGCGACTGCTCGACCAATGGAACGGCAATATCCCGCTGGCGGTGGCAAGCTACAACGCGGGCAGCGGCAATGTGCGGAAATGGATCAATGCCAATGGCGATCCGCGCAACGGCACCGACGTGCTGCGCTGGATCGAGGCGATCCCGTTCACCGAGACCAAGGGGTATGTTCAGCGGGTGATCGAGAACAGCGTGGTGTATGATTCGATGCGGCCGGCGCAGACCCCGCAATCGGCGTTCCACGTCTCGCACTATTTGGGCAAGGACCGCCCGGGCTGATCGCCGGCGTCCATGGCTGACGCTCCCCGTTTCATCACGGCGCAGGGATTCGCGCGGATTCGCGCCGAATACGATGAACTGTTCGGCGGTGAGCGGCCCAAGACGGTCGAAATCGTGTCGTGGGCGGCGTCGCTCGGCGACCGGTCCGAGAATGCCGATTATCTCTACGGCAAGAAGCGGCTGCGCGAGATCGACCGCCGGCTGGCGCATCTGGCGCGGGTGATGAAGGCGGCGAAGATCGTCGATCCGGCGACGCAGGACCCCGGGCAGGTGCGGTTCGGGGCGACGGTCGAACTAGCCGACGAAGACGACCAGCGGCGCGTATTGACGATTGTCGGTGACGACGAAACCGACTCCACCGCCGGGCGCATCGGCTGGAGCGCGCCGATCGCGCGAGCGCTGATCGGAGCGAAAGTCGGCGACGAACGGGTCGTGCGCTTGCCGGCCGGCGAAAAGAGCTACGAAGTGGTGGCGATCAATTACGCGCCGCCGCCGGCCTGACGCCGGATTGACCAGTGCGGGGTCGCTCTAGCCCTGCTCGACGATCTTGATCGACAGATCCTTGAGCTGCTTCGGCTCGACCCGCGCCGGGGCGTTCATCATCAGATCCTCGGCCTTCTGGTTCATCGGGAACATCACCACTTCGCGGATATTGGGCTCACCCGCGAGCAGCATGACGATGCGGTCGATGCCTGGCGCCGAGCCGCCGTGCGGCGGAGCGCCGTACTGGAACGCGCCGATCATCCCGGGGAAGCTGGTATCGACTTCGGCTCGGCTGTAGCCGGCGATTTCGAACGCCTTGTACATGATGTCCGGGCGATGGTTGCGGATCGCGCCCGAGCTCAGTTCGACGCCGTTGCAGACGATGTCATATTGCCAGGCGAGGATGTCGAGCGGATCTTTGGTCTCGAGTGCTTCCAATTCGCCCTGAGGCATCGAAAACGGGTTGTGCGAGAAATCGACCTTCTTCTGGTCGTCATTGTATTCGAACATCGGGAAATCGACGATCCAGCAGAAGCGGAACGAACCCTGCTCGATCAGGTCGAGCTGTTCGGCGACTCGGGTCCGCGCGAGGCCGGCGAGACGGGCCGCTTCGGCTTCCTTGCCGGCGGCGAAGAATATCCCGTCGTCGGGGCCAAGCGCCATTTCCGCGGCAAGCGCGTCCATCCCCTCGCTGCCGTGGTTCTTGGCGATCGGGCCGCCCCATTCGCCCGCCTTGCGAGTGGCGTAACCGAGGCCGGCAAAGCCTTCGCCGCGCGCCCATTCATTCATGTCGTCGAAGAATTTGCGGCTCTTGTCGGCGGTTGCCGGCGCCGGCACGGCGCGGACCACGCCGCCGCCGTCGACGATCTTCGCGAACAGCCCGAAGCCCGAGCCGCGGAAGCGCTCGCCGAGGTCGTGGACCAAGAGCGGGTTGCGCAGATCGGGCTTGTCGCTGCCATATTTGAGCAGCGCTTCCTTGTAGGGAATGCGTGGGAAGGTGCCGGCGGGGGTTACCGATTTGCCCTCGGCGAACTCCTCGAACAGGCCGGCTAGGACCGGCTCGATCGCAGCGAAAACATCATCTTGCGTGACGAAGCTCATTTCGAAATCGAGCTGGTAGAATTCGCCTGGGGAGCGGTCGGCGCGGGCATCTTCGTCGCGGAAGCACGGCGCGATCTGGAAATAGCGGTCGAAGCCGGCGACCAT
>JBDTRT010000037.1:0-8781 GCA_039931595.1 Sphingomicrobium sp. | reverse complement strand
TGAAGCCGTAGATCACCGGCACCGGGTGGCGCGACCATTTGATGTCGTCGCTGGCATCGTCGAACACGACCGCCTCGCCGCTGTCGCGGATCTCGTCGCAGATCGTCTCATGCACCTTGAGCTCGCCGCCGGCATCGAGCCCGAACTCGATCCGGTCCTCGACCAGGCACGCGATCCAGCGCTGCTCGGTCACGCGAGCGACCGCCGCGAAGCCCATGCCGGTGGTCGCGCAGATGTCGCGGAGGATGGCGCTCAGGCGCTCGTCACGCCCGAGGGCGATGGCTTCGGCGGTTAGGTCTGGCACGGTCTGCACTCTGTTGGCGGCGGAAGATTGGGCCTGACGGCGAGCGCAAACAAGGGTTTGGGCAATTGCGTGCCCCTTCACTCCGATCCTTGCCCCTTCCCCTTCCCCTTATGGCCGGCGATGGCCTGGTCGAGGGCGGCGATGCGCTGGCGTTCCGGCGTGTCCTTGGCGAGGCCCTTGAGGCGGCATGTGGCCCAGAGGGTTTTGCGTTCGGCTTCGAGCCGCTTGAGGTAGAGGTCGGCCATCGATTGCCCCCCTCAGCACCCAGCCGCGACGCATTTCCTTGGCACGAACCCGGCCACCCCGCCTTCGAGCATCGGCGCGAGGACGTCGAACACGCCGGTGTCGCGGCGCCAGGCGAGGTAGCGGTCGTAATGGTCGTGGCTGTCCCACTGCTCGGTGAGGACGATGGTCGCGCGGTCCTGGTCGAGCCAGGAGTCGAGGCTGATGCAGCCGTCATAGGCGCGGGTCTCGGGCAGCGCCTGCTTCAATGCAGCCGTGAGTTCGTCGAGCTTGCCCTCGGCGGCGTGAAATTCGGCGATGACGCATTGCGACATGTGGGGTTCCTTGGACGGGAGGGCGAAAGAAGGCAGGACCGGCGCCAACTGCGCCAGCAAGTGCCGGCCGCCGGTGCAGCCTTGGCCTAGCCGATCGGCGCGGAAAGGTCGCCCCCTTCGCTAACCTGTGCTCAGCCGTGTTTCAGCACATGCGCGACCACCGCGTTGGCATGGCCGTGGCCCGTCCCGTGGTCGTCCTTCAGATGTGCGACCAGTTCGCCATGCTTGGCGGGCAGGCGGACGCGGACCAGCGATTGCCAATGGCCGATCGGCTGGCCGTATTTGGCCTCGATCGACGGGAAATAGGAGGCGGGTCCTGTGACCTTGTCGTTGGTCATTGCGCTTAACCCTCCGCCGGCATGTAGAGGTCGCCGCCTTCGCGATAGCGCTCGCTCATCTCGGTCATCCCGGCTTCGGCTTCAGCAACCGTCAACTTCTCAGCGTCGGTTTGCGCATTCTGCTTGGCGGCGAACTCCCTGACCTCCGCGCTGATTTTCATCGAGCAGAACTTCGGCCCGCACATCGAGCAGAAGTGCGCGGTCTTGGCGCCCTCGGCCGGCAGCGTCTGGTCGTGGAATTCTTCGGCGGTGTCGGGGTCTAGCGACAGGTTGAACTGGTCGCGCCAGCGGAAGTCGAAGCGGGCGCGGCTCAACGCGTCGTCGCGCAGTTTCGCCGCCGGGTGGCCCTTGGCCAGATCGGCGGCGTGGGCGGCGAGCTTGTAGGTGATGACCCCGACCTTGACGTCGTCGCGGTCGGGCAGGCCGAGGTGCTCCTTGGGCGTGACGTAGCAAAGCATCGCCGTGCCGAACCAGCCGATCATCGCCGCGCCGATGCCGCTGGTGATGTGGTCGTAGCCCGGCGCGATGTCGGTCGTCAGCGGGCCCAATGTGTAGAACGGCGCCTCGCCGCAGACGGCCAGCTGCTTGTCCATATTCTCCTTGATCTTGTGCATCGGCACGTGGCCGGGGCCCTCGATCATCACCTGGACGTCGTGCGCCCACGCCTTCTTGGTCAGCTCGCCCAGCGTGTAGAGTTCGGCGAACTGGGCCTCGTCATTGGCGTCGGCGATGCTGCCCGGGCGCAGGCCGTCGCCGAGGCTGAAGGCGATGTCATAGGCCTTCATGATCTCGCAAATCTCGTCGAACCGTTCGTAGAGGAAGCTTTCGCGGTGATGGGCGAGGCACCATTTGGCCATGATCGAGCCGCCGCGGCTAACGATGCCGGTGACCCGGTTGGCGGTCATCGGCACGTAGGGCAGGCGGACCCCGGCGTGGATCGTGAAATAATCGACGCCCTGCTCGGCCTGCTCGATCAAAGTGTCGCGATAGACCTCCCAGTTGAGGTCCTCGGCCACTCCGCCGACTTTCTCGAGCGCCTGGTAAATCGGCACGGTGCCGATCGGGACCGGCGAGTTGCGGATGATCCATTCGCGGGTGTCGTGGATGTTGCGGCCGGTACTGAGGTCCATGACCGTGTCGGCGCCCCAGCGGATCGACCACACCATCTTGTCGACCTCGGCCGCGACGTCGGACGCGACCGCGCTGTTGCCGATATTGGCGTTGATCTTGACCAGGAAGTTGCGGCCGATCGCCATCGGCTCGGTTTCGGGGTGGTTGATGTTGTTGGGGATGATCGCGCGGCCCCTGGCCACTTCATCGCGGACGAATTCGGGGGTGACGAAATCGGGGATGGCGGCGCCGAAGCTTTCGCCGTCGCGGACGTGATTGGCGATCGCTTCGCGGCCGATATTCTCGCGGGTCGCAACATAGTCCATTTCGGGCGTGATGATGCCGCGGCGGGCATAATGCATCTGGCTGACGTTGGCGCCGGGGCGGGCGCGCAGCACTCGCTTGCGCACGGCGGGGAAGGGCGCGACGCCGCCCGAGCGGTCGGGGCCGAGCTGGCCGTTGTCCTCGGGCCGGGTTTCGCGGGCGGCGACCTCTTCGACATCGCCGCGAGTGCGGATCCATTGCGCGCGCAGCTCGGGCAGGCCGGCCATGATGTCGATCCGCATCGCGGGGTCGGTGTAGGGACCGCTGGTGTCGTAGAGGTTGAGCGGCGGTTCGCCCGCCGACGGCTCGAGATCGACCGCGCGCATCGCCACGCGATTGGGACCGACGTGAATTTTGCGCGATCCGCGGATCGGCCCGGTGGTCACTTTGAGTTCTGTGCGGGCAGGTGCGTCGGCCATTAGCGTCTCCAAATCCGGAGGGCGGAGGCCGTGCTCGCCAGTCACTCGACCGGCTGCGCGCGTCCTCTCCCTACGCCCGTCTGAACGGGATCAGGTTCGACGGGTCGAGCGCCGCAACGCGCTCCTCTCAGCCACCGGTTTGCCTGCCTTCGAAATATCTCGGGCAGGAGCTGGCTCCCCGGGGATTGGGACTGCTTAGGCGGATGCCGGCGCCGGCGCCAGTGGCGGCGCGCCGCTGCGCTGGAAATTATCGACCGGCCGATGACGGGCGGCGGAGCATACCGCCGCCCGGGCCGATCGGCTTACTTCTTGGACGCGGTGCGCGCGGCCTGGGCGCGGGCGCGCTCGTCGGCGCTGATCGTGCCGTCCTTGTTGGTGTCGATGCGGTCGAACCCGACCAGCATCGGCGCGCGATATTCGTCGACGCTGATCTTGCCGTCCTTATTGGCGTCGAGCCGCTGCATCGCGGCCGCGCTGGCGGTGCCATTGGCGCGCACCGCGGGCGCCGCGGCGCGGAACTCGGCCAGGCTCAGCTGGCCGTTGCGATCGGTATCGAGCTTGGTGAACTCCTGGCTCAGCCGCTGCTGGATGTTGGCCGACGTCTGCTGCTGGGCACGCGCCTGGGCGGCGTCGATCTCGGCCTTGGACAGACTGTGGTCGTTGTTGGTGTCGACCTTCTGGAAATTGACCTCGGCCTGCTTGATCATGTCGGCGCGAGTGGTTGGGCGCGGGGCCGGCTTGGCGGCCGGGGCCTGGGCCGAAGCGAGGCGCAGCGGGGCCGTAACCGAGGGCGCTGTGGACTGCGCCGGCGTGGTCGCGGAAACCGCAACCAGCGCGGCGATCGAAAGCAATGAATGCGACACTTGAATCTCCCTTTTTGAACCGATGATCTCGTCTACCGAGCGTTCGCACATGTGATAGCGGGTCGCGCCGACAGCGTCGACACGTCGGGCTCTTTTGCCCAACCAAGCTTGCTGGCGACTGAACCCGATTGCGATCGGCCTCGCGCCTTCGCGCGCGCGCGCGAAAGGGAAAGTGACGCGTGTTTGCTTACTGTGTCCCGATCGACACAGTTGGCGGATTAGCCGAGATAAATTCCAATCCGGATGAACTTTTCGTCTTTGCTTTTGGCGGTTTGCGGGCATAAGCCATGCTTACGGGATTGCTTCGACCTCCTTGGGGGCTCGAGCTGCATTTGTCGCCTTAGGGTGGCGAATACGCGCCAAAGAGGGCGGGGCGTCCTACTGAAACTCAAGTCCGCGGCCGCGGCAAACAGGGGAATGTTTCCATGAAGACCTCACACCGGCGTTTTGCGCTTCTCACTGGCGCCTCGATTGCGGCTCTGGGAATTTCCGCTCCTGCCCTTGCGGCCCCGCACGACGCTTTGACGCCGGGTACCTATCCGGGCTTCACGACGACCGACGATACGATCGAGCTTTGCGATCTCGCGACGCCGGCCGGCGACCCCTGCTTTTTCGGAATCATCGATGAAGGCTCGCCGACCTCGACGGCAGTTGTAAGTCTCTTCAGCAACGGCGAGTTCCGCCAACAGCCGACCGGCACGACCGCGGTGATGAACAATGGTGCAAGCGCCGAGGTCGGCGCCATTGCGAGCGCCACCGGCTCCACCTTCGCTAATGCGACCGCTTCGGCCCTGTTCGTCGGCTATCAGGTCAAGTTCGCCGGCACCGGCGACGCCGACCTGACCATCAACAACACCGGCTCCCTGCTCATGGACGCGGTCGCTCACGCGAGCGCGACGTCCGGTGCGGCCGACGCCAATGCACGGGTCGAGAACGCGCTGCATCAAGCGGCAACCGGCTCCAGCGTCTCGCTGGCGATCGTCAATGACGGCTCCCTGGCGTTCCTCGCGAGCGCCAATGCGACCGGCACATCCGCCGCCAACGCCAACGCCACCGTATCGACCGCAATCTACCAGCACGGAACGGGTGCGACCGTGGCCCTCAGCCTGGCCAACAACAGCGTGCTCGACATCGGCGCCAACGCCACTGCGGTCGCGTCCGGCACGGTTGATGCAACCGCCGAGGTCAACAACGCCATCGACCAGTTCGCCAGCGCGACCGCGGGCGACGCGTCGATCACGGCGGTCAATGTCGGAACGATTGCGATCCACGCCACGGCCGCCGCCACCGGCGATGCCTATGCGGGCGCATTCATCAACGGCGGCATTCTTCAACATGCCGTCGCCGGCGCGTCCATCACCGAGGGTGGCACGTCCACTATCGGCCTGGCGCCGGCCTTCGCCACCAGCCTCGGCAGCGACGCATTTGTCGGCATGACCAACAGCGGCGCGATCAGCATGACCGCGTCGGCCGCCGCCCATGACACGCTCGGCGGTTCGGCCACCGCGACCGCGTCGATCACCAATGCCATCGTCCAGAGCGCGACCGCGACCGGCAACGCCGGCGCGTCTTACGTCAACAGCGGCTCGATCGCGCTCAACGCGATCGCGGCGGCGACTGCCGACAGCGGCAGCGCTTACGCCTACGCCTATATCTACGGCGGCATCGAGCAGAACGTATCCGGCGGCGGAACCGGTAGTGCATTCGCTTCCAACTCCGGCACGATTGCGCTCAACGCGACCGCGACCGCGGTTGGCACCGCCTACGCCAGCGCCTCGGCGTCAGTCACCGGCGGCATCAGCCAGGTGGTCAACGCCGGCAGCACGGCTTATGCGAGCGCTTACAACTCGGGTTCGATCGCGCTCAATGCGAACGCCAACGCGAGCGGCAGTTCGGCTTACGCCTTCGCCCTCGCCAGCGATGGCATCTACCAAGCGGTCAGCGGCGCAAGCGCTGTTACGGCTGTGGCATCCAACAGCGGCGCCATCTCGCTGTCGGCGAACGCGACGGCGGTCGCCGCTTCGGGGCTCGCCCAGGCCACCGCTTCGGCTTCCAGCGGAATTGAGCAGCACGGTAGCTTTGCCAGCACTGCCAATCTCGTAATCAACAACAACGGCTTGGTCGCGCTCAACGCGAATGCGCTCGCTTCGGGTGCGGGCAGCGCTTCGGCCTACGCCTATGCGTACTCCGCCTTGTATCAGGCGGCGTCTTTCGTCAGCAGCGCCAATGTATCGATCAGTAACGGCAGCACATTGAGCGCTCATGCGAACGCCACGGCGATCGCCAACGGCACCGTGACCGGTGTCGGGACCACTGCGACGACGGTCGGCGACGCGACTGCCAGCGCCTATGCCGCCGGCATGGGCCAGGGGGTGGCCTTTGCTGGGGCAGCCAACCTCTCGATGACCAACAGCGGCCTGGTGGATGTATCCGCCAACGCCAGCGCGAGCGGCATCGACTTCGCTTACGCTTACGCTTCGGCAACAGGCGCCTGGCAGGAGGCTTTCTTAACTGGCCCGTCGACCTTCACCTTCAGCAACAGCGGCAATCTGAACGTCGCCGCCCATGCTGTCGCAAATGTTGCGACGGGCTCGTCCGCGACGGCGTCGGCTTATGCCTACGGCTACACGAACTTCAGCCTCGGCGGCGACCAGAGCCTGTCGTTCGAGAATACGGCCAACGGCTCAATCAACGTCACCGCTAGCGCGACTGCGCCGGCGGGTACGGCCTACGCATACGCAATTGGTGCCAGCGTCGAAGCGCTTGGAAGCGGAACCGGCACCGGCGCGCTCACGGGCACGCTCGACAATGCTGGCGCGATCAACGTCGTTGCGCACGCCGCGGGTGGCACCTTCACGACGGTGGTGGGGACCGGCACGACCGCCGTTACCAACACCTTCGCCAAGAGCACGGCGACGGCCACGGGCATTTTGGTGGACTCCGGGCTGACTAGCCTGACCATCAACAACTCGGGTTCGATCAACGTCGATGCGATCACCGAGAACGGCGGCTCGACCACGGCCAATGGCATCATCGTCGTGTCCAACGGTACTGGCGGCATCCCGGCCCTGACCGACATCCTGACCATCAACAACTCGGGCGGCCTGATTGTTCGCCAGAGCGGCGATGGCGGTGCGTCGTGGACCCGCGGCATGGCGATCGACGTCTCGCAGGCGCCCAACCCGTCGGTCATCAACCTGCTCGGCGGCGGCAACATCTACGGCAACATCGACATCAATTCGGGCGATGTGATCAACGTCGACAACGGCGAGACCGCTTTCGACGGCATCATCAACCCCGAGTTCCTGCCGGTTGGTGGCGTGACCGAAGCCGACCTCGACACCGGTCTGTTCGGCCAGGGCCCGCTCAACATCACTGCCGACGGCGCCCTGTTCCTGCGCAACCGCGCCGACGAGGCGGCATTCGCCAACTCGTACGACGGTCCGTCCTACGCGTTCGTCGAGAGCCTCAACCTCGAGGCCGGCGCGACGCTGATCTACGAACTGCCGACGTCGAACACCGGCGGAACGCAGCCGGTCGGCACCTACCCGCAGATCTTCACCGACACTGCGGACATCACCGACGGCAATCTGCTGGTTCGTCCGTCGACTGCGAACGGCCTGTTCGCGGACAATTACTTCTACGACAACGTGATCGACTCCAACGCGCTCACCGGCACCTTCGACACCTGCGGGCTCGACGGCACCTACAGCGACTCGGCGTTCCTCACGCTGACCTGCATCTACGACGCCAGCGACAACGTCGATCTGGGCATCACTCGCACGCCGTTCAACGGAATTCCGGGGCTGACCCACAACCAGCAGTCGACCTCGGATGGTCTCGAGTGCATCTTCGACCCGACCCTGACCGGCGGGATGGCCGACGTGCTCGCCGATCTGTTCACGTTCAACGCGACCGATTACGCCGAGGCGCTCGACCAGTTGGCGGGGGCGGCCTACGCCAGCTACCTGCAGTCGTTCAACTCGCTGGGTGTCCACTACAACGACATCCTCGCCAAGGCGACGGACTGCGAAGTCCCGGCACTGGCCGGCTCGGTGCTCGAATGCCGCACCTCGCCGACCCACGTCTGGGCGCAGATCGACTTCCAGACTCGCAAGAGCGACGGAGACGCTGAGGCCGGCCATAACGATGCCGACCGTTGGACTGCAGTTCTCGGTGTCGACATGAACGTCGGCAACGCCGGGATCGTCGGTGCCAGCGTCGGCAAGGTCACCAACCGCCTCACCTTCAACCAGTCGAACAACCGGATTAAGGCCGACGGCTACCAGGTTGGTCTCTACGGGGTGTACGATCCGGGTGCGTTCTACTTGAAGGCGCTCGGGACCTACAGCTGGTTCAACGGCGACAGTAAACGCAACATCGACTTCCGGCCGTTCGGCGGGACCGTGGTCGGTCAGCTCCAGGGCAACCCGGACGTCAATTTGTGGACCCTCGGCCTGCATGGCGGATACCGGATTGCGATGGGTGCGGCTTCGGTGGTCACGCCGTACCTCAACCTCGATTACACCAACACCAAGCTCAAGGGCTTCACCGAGGGCGGCCTGGTTGGTCCGGAGTTGACGGTTTACGGCTCGACCGAGAAGCGCACGACGCTGACCGGTGGCGTCAAGTGGGCCAGCGACATCGGCGGCGTGGTTCCCGAGGTCGACCTTGGTTACCGCTACCAGTTCGGTCCAACCCGCTCGAACTTCGATGCCGCCTTCCTGGGCGACAACGACTGCGCCTTCGACATCATCTCCGAAGGTGGCAAGCGCGGTGCATTCCTGGCTGGCCTCAGCCTCGGCGGCAAAGCCGGACCGGTCGATGTCCGGGTGAGCTACCAGGGCCTGTTCAACGGCGACGTCA
>JBDTRT010000036.1:0-12635 GCA_039931595.1 Sphingomicrobium sp. | reverse complement strand
TGCTCACCGGCGAAACCGGCGCGGGCAAGTCGATCCTGCTCGACGCGCTCGGGCTTGCGCTGGGCGCGCGGGTCGATGCCGGGCTGGTCAGGAGCGGCGAGCAAACCGCCTCGGTCACCGCCGAGCTCGACATGCCGCCCGGCCACGCGGTCCACGCCTTGCTCGCCGAACAGGGCATCGAATGCGACCCGGGCGAACCGCTGCTGCTGCGGCGCACGGTCAAAGCCGACGGCGGCAGCCGCGCCTTTGCCGGCGGCACCGCGGTGTCGGCCGCGGTGCTGCGCGACATCGCCGCCCTGAGCGTCGAAATCCATGGCCAGCATGACGACCGCGGCCTGCTCAACCCCAAAGGCCACCGGCAATTGCTCGATTCGTTCGGGGCGCTCGACACCGTCCCCGCCGCATCGGCCTGGGCCGAGGTCACCCGGATCGAGCGCGCGCTCGCCGAAGCGCAGTCCGAGGCGGCCGAAGCGGCCCGCGACCGCGACTGGCTGACCCATGCCTCGGCCGAGATCGAAGCGCTGGCGCCGCAAGCCGGGGAGGAGACCGAGCTGGCCCAAGAGCGCGCCGCGATGCAGGCCGGGGCCAAGGCCGGCGAGGCACTGAGCGGGATCGACGAATTGCTCGGCGGGTCCGACGGCGCGCTCGCCCAGCTGCGGCTGGTGGCGCGGCGGATCGAGCGCGGCGCGGCCGATCATCCGTTGCTGGCCGAAGCGCTGGCATCACTCGACCGGGCGCTGATTGAAGCCGGTGAAGGCGAGGAACGGATTGCCCGCGCGGCCGACGCGCTGGCGTTCGATCCGGCGCGCTTGGAAGCGGTCGAAGCGCGACTGTTCGAAATCCGCGCGCTCGCCCGCAAGCACCGGGTCGAGGCCGATGGGCTGGCCGCGCTGGGCGAACAGATGCGCGCCACGCTGGCGCTGATCGAGCAAAGCGGCGAGCGCATCGCGCGGCTCGATGGCGAACTGGCGGCGGCACGCGAGGGTTTTGCACAGGCGGCCGAGGCGCTTAGCCGCAAGCGCCATTCGGCGGCCGAGGCGCTCGACCAGGCGATGGCCGCCGAGCTGGCCCCGCTCAAGCTCGATTCGGCCCGTTTCCGCACCGCTATTGCACCGGCCGAGGCGGGGCCGGCGGGAACCGACCGGGTCGAGTTCGAAGTTTCGACCAACCCCGGCGCGCCGTTCGGGCCGCTGACCCGGATCGCCAGCGGCGGCGAGCTGTCGCGCTTCATTCTCGCCTTGAAGGTCGCGCTGGCCGAGGCCGGCAGCGCGTCGACGATGATTTTCGACGAGATCGACCGCGGTGTCGGCGGCGCGGTGGCAAGCGCGATCGGCGAGCGCCTCGCCCGGCTGGCGCTGGTGTCGCAAGTGCTGGTGGTAACCCACTCGCCCCAGGTCGCCGCGCGGGCGGCGCACCACTATCGGACCGAGAAACTGCACGGGCCGGACGGGACCCGAACCTCGGTCCGCCGCCTGAGCGAGCCCGAGCGACGCGAGGAGATCGCGCGGATGCTGTCGGGCTCGGCCATCACCGACGAAGCGCGGGCGCAGGCGGCGAAACTGCTGGAGGCAGCGTGAGCGCCGTCGCGCCGCTGCGCGCGGCCGGGCAACATCAATGGTGTCGCGAAACCCGCCAAGCTGGCATTGGGCGCAATTGCTGATGGAGACTGCATGACACGCGAGACGCCGGTTGGACTGGAATTCGAGGGCGAACAGCTCGAGGGGGTCCTGGTTTCCCGCAGGGACAGCGCGCGCCGCCCGGGGGTGATCATCTTCCCGACCGTAATGGGCGTGTCCGATCTCGAATTGGGTTTTGCCCGGCAGCTGGTCCACCTCGGTTACACCGGCTTCGTCGCCGACCTGTTCGGCAAGAAATTCCACGGCGCCTCGCGCGAAATCTTGATGACCGAGCTCAAGCGCCTGACCAGCGACCGCGCGGCCTTGCGCCGGCGGCTGCTGGCGGTGCTCGACAGCGTCCGCGAGCTCGACGCGGTCGAAGCCTATCGGATCGTCGCGATCGGCTATTGCTTCGGCGGGCTGTGCGCGCTCGACCTCGCCCGCAGCGGTGCCGAAATCGACGGTGCGGCGAGCTTCCACGGACTGCTCGGCCCGCCCGGCCTGGCGCCCCAGCCGATCAAGGCCAAGGTGGTCGTATTCCACGGCTGGGACGATCCGCTGGCGAAACCCGACGCGGTAGTCGCGCTCGGGCAGGAGCTGACCGACGCCGGCGCCGACTGGCAGGTCCACGCCTTCGGCCAGGTGCGCCACGGTTTCACCAACCCCAAGGCTGCCGGCGAGGCGGTCAAATTTGATGCGCTGGCGGCCGAGCGGTCGTGGACCGCGTTGATCAATTTCCTCGAGGAATTGTTCGGCTGAAGATGGCGGGCGAACCGACCGAAGCCGAGGCCGCCAACCGGTTGATGCGGCTGGCCAAGGAAATTGCGCGCCACGACCGGCTTTATCACGACCGTGACGAACCCGAGATCAGCGATTCAGATTATGACGCTTTGGTCCGCGAGAACGCCGCGCTCGAGGCGCAATTCCCGGACCTGGTGCGGGCCGATTCGCCGTCCAGGCGATTGGGCGCGGCGCCGACTTCGGCGCTGGCCAAGGTCACCCATGCGCGCCCGATGCTGAGCCTCGAGAATGGCTTTTCGGATGAATCGGTGGCCGAGTTCGTCGGCCGCGTGCGCCGCTTCCTGGCGCTTGGCCCGGACGAACCGGTGGCGATGACCGCCGAGCCCAAGATCGACGGGCTGAGCTGCTCGCTGCGCTATGATAACGGCCAGCTGGTGCTTGCGGCGACCCGCGGCGACGGCACGGTCGGCGAGGACGTCACGCCCAATGCGCGGACCATCGGCGACATTCCGCAAAGCATCGCCGGCGCTCCCGACGTGCTCGAAGTGCGCGGCGAAGTGTATATGTCCAAGGCCGATTTCGCGGCGTTGAACGCGCGGCAGGAAGCGAGCGGCGGCAAGATCTTCGCCAATCCGCGCAACGCCGCGGCCGGATCGCTGCGCCAGAAGGACGCCGCGATCACCGCCGCCCGCCCGTTGCGCTTCCTTGCCCATGGCTGGGGCGAGATCAGCGAACCGCTGGCGGCGATGCAAATGCAGGCGATGAAGCGGATCGGATCGTTCGGCATCCCGGTCAGCGACCTGCTTGTCCGGTGCGACGATCTGGCGGCGATGCTGACCCATTACCGGGTGATCGAGCACGCCCGCGCCGACCTGCCGTTCGACATCGACGGGGTGGTCTATAAGGTCGATCGGCTCGACTGGCAGGAGCGGCTCGGCCAGGTCGCGCGCGCGCCGCGCTGGGGCCTGGCGCACAAATTCCCGGCGGAGAAAGCCGAAACCACGCTGGAAGCGATCGACATCCAGGTCGGCCGCACCGGCAAGCTGACGCCGGTCGGGCGGCTGAAGCCGGTCGGGGTGGGCGGGGTGATCGTCGCCAACGTCACGCTCCACAATCGCGACGAAATCGCCCGGCTCGGCCTGCGGGTCGGCGACCGCGTGCGGATCCAGCGCGCCGGCGATGTCATCCCGCAGGTGGTTGAGAATCTGACCCGCGACGAGCCGCGCGCGGCTTACGTCTTCCCCGACCATTGCCCCGAATGCGCCAGCGAGGCGGTCGCGGCCGAGGGCGAGGTCGACGTCCGCTGCAGCGGCGGGTTGATCTGCCCGGCGCAGCGCATCGAGCGCTTAAAGCATTTCGTCAGCCGGGCTGCGCTCGACATCGACGGCCTGGGCGAAAAGACCATCGTCGAGTTCGTTGAACTGGGCTGGCTGCATTCGCCGGCCGACATTTTCCGCCTCGCCGCGCATCGCGCCGAACTGCTCGGGCGCGAGGGCTGGAAAGAGAAATCGGTCGACAATCTATTCGCCTCGATCGACGCCCGGCGCGCGCCCGAACCGGCGCGCTTCCTGTTCGCCTTGGGCATCCGCCACGTCGGCATTGTCACCGCCAAGGATCTGATGCGCGCATTCGGGACAGTCGAAGCGTTGCGCAACGCGGCGACGGGAGAGGGCGCGCAGGTCGAATTGTCGGCGGTCGATGGAGTCGGACCGGTGGTGGCCGAGGCGCTGGTCGATTTCTTCCACGAACCGCACAACTGCGAAGTGCTCGACGACCTGCTGGCGGAAGTGACGCCGGCGCCGTTCGTCTCGACCGCGCGCGAGACCAGCTGGAGCGGCAAGACCATCGTCTTCACCGGCACGCTCGAGACCATGAGCCGCGACGAAGCCAAGGCCCAGGCCGAGCGCTTGGGCGCGCGCTCGGCGGGCTCGGTCAGCGCCAAGACCGACCTGGTCGTGGCCGGGCCGGGGGCGGGGTCGAAACTGAAGAAGGCGCAGGAATTGGGCGTGCGGGTCGTCAGCGAGCAGGAATGGGCGACGATCGTCGCCGACGCCTAGCAGGCGACGATGGCGATGGGTGGAACGCGGGCGCACAGTCGCGCGCGCCGGACGCACCGTCATCTGGACTTCAAGGGCAAAAAGTGATGATATCGTTGCGGGGGTGCAACATGAAGATCATCCTTGGCCTGGCCTTTATGTGGCTGCTGTGCGGACTGGTTGCGGCCGGTCTGATTTTTGCAATTCGGCCGGTGAGCATGACCGAAGTCCTGCTGGGACCGGTGACCCTTTTTCGGGCGTTGGTCGGATAGACTGACTGATCGCGGCGCAGCGGGTTTGGCGGTGACCGGGCCAGGCCCCGGGTCGAAACTGAAGAAGCGGAAATCGGACGTCGAACTGATCGACGAAGCCGAATGGGCACCGATTTCCGCCCAACCCCAGGCTGAGCGCCGTTGGCTTGCCCTTGCTTTCTATGGAAGGCCGCCAGCCGAACCAAATGTCTCAAAAGTCGGCGCAGGTTTTGCGAGTGAGGTTGGCAAAATTGGTACGAATTGTTGCGCCCGCCCATTTACACGATTGGGCAATCGCTTGAGAATCTTGGCCGATACCAGTGCTTTGATGGCTCGATGCAATGTGCCTAGATTTCGGCCGAGAGACGATTGCATCGAGCGTCGGCAACGGCGATCGAGTCGCCGATCGGCCGTCGTGGGCGGCGATCGTTGAGCTCATTCGCCAGGCTGCCGCCAAGTCGTCCGTCGCGGAGGCGAAGCGCCTGTCGGAGTGGGCCGATCTGCTCGAAGCGCTCGCGTTGATCCAACCGGGGCGATAAAAAGCTTACCGCACCCCGCTCGTGCGGCGGATGAAATCGGCGACATTATCGTGCAGCGCGACCAGCGACGACAAGTGCGCGTAGACCATGTGGCCGGACTCGTAATATCGATATTCGACGTTGCGCTGGAGGGTCGCCGGCACCGGCAAATGGCGCATCTCCATGACCCCTTCGAAATAAGGCGTCGAGACGTCGAAATAGCCGCCGTTGACCATTACCTTGAGATCGGGGTTCTGCTTCATCGCGGTGGCCAGGTCGGGTAGCACATTGGGTAGCGCGATCAGCGGCGTGTCGCTGCCCGGCGGGGCGTGCTTGTAATCCCACTTTTCATAGATCGGGATGCCGGACTTGAACTCGGTCCCGGCGCCGTAACGCAGCGTGCCGCGGGCATAAGCATTGAACGCCGCGACATAGGCTGCGCTGATCGCCGAACTCTGCGGATCGTAGCTGGCGACCTTGCTCAACGGATCGAGCGTGGCGCCGGCGAAGCGCGTGTCGAGCGTGCCGATGGTAGTTTCCTGATCGGCCAGCAGCTCCTTCTGGAACGCGCCATATTCGATCCGCAGATTGGCCTTGAGCAGATAAGCGACCGGCAGGCCGGTAAAGCCCGAGAGCCGTTCGGCGATGCGCTGGCGCTCGCGCTCCGGCAGCGTGTTGCCCTGCAACAAGGCCGTTGCGTATTCGGTCGTGGCGAAGGCCTCGACCTGGGCCAGGAAGGCTTTGAGGTCGGCCGGGCGGTTGGCGATGCGATTGTGATACCAGGCGGTCGCGGCATAGGTCGGCAGCGCGACGATGTACGGCATGTCGATGCCTGGATTGACCTGCGGGTCGTCGGGCATGAAATCCCAGTTGAGAATGTCGGACAACAGGATCACGCCGTTCAAGTCGACGTCCTTGTTCTGCAGCGCCAGCGCGAGGCCGGCCCCGCGCATCGTCCCATAGCTTTCGCCGAAGATGAATTTGGGCGAATTCCAGCGGCCATATTGCGACAGGAACTGGGTGATGAACTGGGCGAAGGCGTCGATGTCCTGATCGACCCCGTAGAATGACTTTTCCTTGTCCTTGCCGGCGATCCGGCTGAACCCGGTGCCGGGCGCGTCGATGAACACTAGGTCGCTCGCGTCGAGCAGGCTCTGGTCGTTGCCGACCACCGCATAAGGCGCGGCCGGGGTGTGGCGCCGATCGGCGGTTTGCACGCGCACCGGCCCGAACGCGCCCATATGCAGCCACACCGTCGATGAGCCCGGTCCGCCGTTGAACAGGAAGGTGATCGGCCGGCCCGACGCCGGTGCACCCTGCTTGAAGTAAGCGGTGAAGAACATCGACGCCTCGGGCTTGGGGCCGGCGCTGGCCTTGTCCTTGTCGCCGGCTTTGTCGGTTTCGGCGTCGGCATCGAGCGCGTCGGTATCCGACCAGTCCTTGGCGTGGACGACCAATGTTCCGGCGATTGCGTCATAGGCGATCGGCTGGCCGGCGACGGTCACGCTGCCGGTCGAACGGACTTCGCTGGCATGGAAATATTGCTTGGCCGGCGGGGTCGGCTCGGCCTTGGTCGCGGCGGCGTTTTTGGGCGGGTGCTTGGCCGGCGCAGCGGGGTGGCGCGGGGCGGTGGCGGCGGGCGCGTCGACCGGTGCAAGCAACGCAACCGCGGCGATCAGGGCAAGGGCTTTCATGACCTCGCTGTCGCAGCGTCGATTGCTCGAAACAAGGGGGCCGAGCGGCCGGCCAGCCGGTTGGCAGACCCCAACCGGCCATTCGCCGAAGCGCGCTGATGGGGGCAGCGCTCAACATGTCCGCGCGCAGGCCTATCCGGCGCTGTTCGTCGGTACCGGCCTGTGGGACAGCCAGGTGCAATATTACGAGCCGGCGAAATGGGTCGCGCGGCTCCGGGCAACCAAGACCGACCACAACCCATTGCTGTTCCGGATCAACATGGAAGCGGGCCACGGCGGCAAGTCGGGGCGGTTCGAGCGCTATCGCTCGATCGCCGAATATTATGCGTTCATGCTGACCCAGTTGGGGGTTTCGAACGCGGCGCCTCGAGCGTCACCACCGGCCACTCCCCCGAGCGGGACCGAACGCGGCTGATGCCGAGCGCCTGATAGGCGCCGACTACTGCTTCCTCCTGGCTGTCGAGCAGTCCGGCAAGGATCAGCGTTCCGCCCGGGGCGAGCGCGGCGGCGATGCTTGGAGCGAGCTCGATCAACGGTCCAGCGAGGATGTTGGCGATGATCAGGTCGAACGGCGCGCGCGCCGCCAGCAGCGGCGAATCCATCCCGTCGGCGACCGCCAGCAAGAGCTCGCCCGCGGCGTGGCCGAGCGCGACCGAATTGATCGCCGCATTGTCGCGCGCGACGTCGATCGCGACCGCGTCGATGTCGGTCGCGATGCAGCGCGCGCCGGGCCAGAGCGCCAGCGCCGCGAAGGCGAGCAAACCGGTACCGGTCCCGACATCGGCAATGTTGTTAAATTGACGACCGTTGCGTTCGAGCAGGTCGAGCGCTTCGAGGCAGCCCGAGGTGGTCGCGTGCTGGCCGGTGCCGAACGCCAGCGCGGCGTCGATCTCGAACCGGATGCTGTCGCCGGGCGACGAGCCGCGGTGGACCGGGGTGTGGACGTAGAATCGACCGGCGCGGATCGGCTGCAACCCGGCCTGGCTGCGGCTGACCCAATCGTCCTCGCCCAATTGCTCGACCGTCGCGCTGCCGCTGGCGATGGTCGCCAGAGCGGCGAGGTCCGAATCCGATGGCTGGTGGTCGAAATAAGCGTGGAGCAGCCAGTCGTCGGGGCGCGCCGGGTCGGGCTCGTCGGCGACCAGCACAGGCGGTACCGCGCCGATCGCGAACAGATGATCGGCGTCGGGCAGCGCTTCGGCCTGGGCACGGGTGCACGGCAAGGTCGCGCGCCAGCTCATTTGGGCGCGGCTTCCTTGGCCAGCCGTTCGTCGAGCTGCCTGGTCAATTTGGCGGCATAGTCGTGGCAGCCATTGGGATTCTCGAGCGGGGCGCGGCCGCCGAGCCGTTCGAGCATGCCGCTGGCCGATGGATGCGGAGTCAGCAGGATATCGCATTCGAGCCCGGCGACGCGCGCGATGCTGGCGCGAAAGGCGGCGAGAGCGGCCGGGTGGTCGGTGAAGCGGTAGCCGTCGCGGGCGACTGCGGTCAGGCTGTCGGCATAGACCATCCGGCGGCACACCCCGCCGTCGCAGCTGGTCCAGGTCCAGCTCAGCGCGCCCGGCGTATGGCCCGGAGTCGCGATCGCGGTCAGCGCCAGGTCCCACGTCCGCACTTGCTCGCCGTCATGGATGATGCGGTCGACGCGCGCGGCGCGGAACGGCGGGAATATGCCCGCCTGGGGATCGCCGGAGCCGGGGGCGCCGGTCCTGAACACGGCGGCGGCGGCGGGCGAGGCGACCAGCTGCGCACCGGTCAATTGCTGCAGCCGCGCCATCCCGCCGACATGGTCGATATGCTCGTGGCTGTGGAGCAGATATTTGATGTCCGTCAGCCGGAACCCGAGGCTGCGGATGTTGCGCGCGATCAGGTCGGCGCCGGCTTCGGTCCCGGCGTCGATCAAAATGTCGCCTTCGCTGCCGGTGATCAGGATCGCCGAAATGCCGCAGGTCCCGACCAGATAGGTGTTGCCGTGGATCCGGACCGGCGGGGCCGGCTTGTCCCAATCGTCCCAATCCTTGCAGGTGCCGTCGAAGGCCGGGCCGGCGGTTTCGATCGGCGCCACTGGCCGTTCGATCTGGCGCGGCGCGCGCTGCAGCGGGATGGTGATGACCTGGCTGGCGGCGAGCGCGGCGGCGAGCAAGCTAGCGAACATAGCTGGCGCCATTGACGTCGATCACCGTTCCGGTCGCCGCCGCCGGCGCATCGACGCTGAGCCAGCGGATGGTCTCGGCCACTTCGTCGGTATTGGCGACCCGGCCCAAGGGGATGTCGGCGATGATTGCCGCTCCGCCGCGCCCCTTGAGATAGTCCTCGGTCATTTCCGAGACGGTGAAGCCGGGGCACACGGCGAAGGCCAGAATGTGGTCGGCGGCATAGCCGCGGGCGATGGTCTTGGTGATTCCTACCAGCGCCGCCTTGGACGCCGCATAATGCCAGTGCTGGGGCGAATCGCCGCGATAGGCGGCGCGGCTGGCGACGTTGACGATGCGCCCGCCGCCAACCTCGCGAAAATGGCCGACGGCGAGCCGGCTGAGGTCGGCCGGGGCCTGGAGGTTGATTGTCAGCGTGCGCGCCCACGCCGCATGCCACTCGCCGTCGGGCGCGTCGTCGGCGACCGCTTCGTAAATGCCGGCGTTGTTGACCAGCACGTCGATCCGGCCGCCGAGCCGATCGAGCGCTGCGCTCCACAAGGCGCGCGGTGCATCAGGATCGGCAAGGTCGGCCGCGATCAAATCGGCCGAGCCGCGGGTCGAGTGGCCGACAGCCTGGTGTCCGGTCGATTGGAGCAAAGCGAGAGCGGCGGCGCCGATGCCGCGGCTGGCGCCGGTGACGAGAATGTTCATCGGGGCGCTGTGTCATTGCGAGCGCAGCGAAGCAATCCGGCTGGACTGCCGCGGCGCTACGCTGCTCGCACTGACGCGCTAGGCGGCGATGCCGTTGACGAATTCCTTGGTGGTCGATTTGAAGTCGGCGATCTGCTCGCTGAAGCGGCCGAAGCCGTGCTCGACTTCGTCGATGTCCTTGGCGACATTTTCGGTGTCGGAGCGGATCGCGGCGATGGTCGAGCTCATCGAATCGGCGGCGAGCGCGGTTTCGTCGACCGCGGCGGTGATCATCGTCACGGTCTGGGCCTGGAGCTCCATCGCCTCGCGGATGCGGTCGGCCGAAACCTGCACTTCCTCGACCGTGCCCTGGATCGAGCCGTTGGCCTCGACCGTTTCGCGCGTTGCCTGCTGGATCGCGGTGATTTTGTTGGTGATGTCGTCGGTTGCGCGAGCGGTCTGGGCGGCGAGGCTCTTCACTTCCTGGGCGACGACCGCGAAGCCACGGCCGGCATCGCCGGCCCGGGCGGCTTCGATGGTCGCATTGAGCGCCAGCAGATTGGTTTGGCCGGCGATGTCGCGAATCAGTCCGAGAATCGATTCGATCGCTTCGACGTGGCTCGACAGCGCCTGGCTGACCTTGACCGCTTGCTCGGCCTGGCCGCCGGCGCGAACCGCCACGCCCGCAGCCGTTTCGACTTCGGTACGGGCGTCCTCGATGGCGCGGATCAGCCCGGCCGCGGTCTGCGCGGCTTCGCGCATCGCGACCGCCGATTGCTCGGCCGCCGCGGCGACTTCACTGGTTTTGCCGAGCATTCCCCGGGCCGATGCGGCGGTCGCCCGCGTGCGGTCGGTCAGGGCGCGCGACTGGTCGGTGCTGTTGCGCACCAAATCGGCGACGCGGCGTTCGAACTGTTCGCTCTGGCGGCCGCGCTGGTCGGCGGCTTCATTGGCTTCGAGCAAGGCGATCTGGGCGAGGACGATGTCCTGGCTGAAAGTGGTCAGGCGGACAAAGGCGTCGATCGCCTCGATCCGCTCGTCGGGGCGGCTGCTATAGCATTCGTCGAAAGCGCGGATGACATCCTTGGCCATGCGTGCGCGGGCGGCGATGAATTCGGGTACGCTGCGCTTGCCGGCGAACATTTTGAGGCCCTGGTCGGCGACCGCGCGGACCCAGGCGTCGTCGACCGGGCGGGTGAACTGGTCGCGCCCGAGGCTGCCGACGTCGCCCGCGAAATGGGTGTTGGCGGCTTGCTCGATAATCGCCCCGGCGTCGTCCCACAGACGGCGCAGCGAGGCTTCGAAATGGCCGTTTTCGCTATAAGACGAAAGCCGCGATGCCACCTGCTCATCGGTCAGGCGCTGCAGATGTCCAGTTTCGCCGCTCATTCGTGGGTCTCCGTCGTGCTCGTGTGCTGCCGTTGGTGCCGACTTGGCAGTGATCGTCCTGCTGTTTGCTCCGGCAATGGTTAAGACCGGGTTAGGCTGGCCTCGAATCTTGCCTCGGCCCGGACGGAGCCCTAAGCGGGCCTCGGCCGCCGCCGCCGACTACGGCGGCCGGTCATCGACAGACAGAAAGGCTTGGGCTGAATGGCCACCGATGCTTCCCGACCCAAGGTAAAGTCAAACCCGAAAGCGGACCCGAAAGCGCAGTCGCGGCCGGAGACAGGATCCGGCCAGGCGCCGCACCCCCGCCCACGCTCGCCGCATCTCGGGGTGTGGCGCTGGGGTCCGCACATGCTGGTTTCGATCCTCCACCGGGTGACCGGCGTGGGCCTGTCGGTCGCCGGCCTAGCAATGCTGGTGTGGTGGCTGACCGCGATCGCCGGCGACGCTAGCCATTTCAGCACCTTCACGGCCGCCGCGATGCATCCGCTCGGACGGCTCGTGCTGGTCGGCCTGACCTGGGCGTTTTTCCAGCATCTGCTGTCCGGCATCCGCCATTTGGTGATGGACAGCGGGTCCGGGTTCGAGATTGAAACCAACAAGCGCTTCGCCATTCTGACGATGGTCGGCTCGCTCGTCCTGACGCTGCTGGTGTGGCTCCCGATCCTCGGAGGAATGCAATGAGCCTTGGTCAAAGCGCCACCCCGCAAGGCCGGGTCGAAGGGCTCGGCTCGGCCCGCGAGGGCGGTGAGCATTGGCTGGCCGAGCGGGTGATCAGCGCCGCACTGCTGCTGCTTGGCGCGTGGCTCGTGGCGTCGCTCTACTTCTTGCCCTCGCTCGATCAGCGGACGCTTGCTGAATGGCTGCACAGCGCCAGTGGTGCAGTGCCGATGGCACTGTTCGTGGTCGCCGCGTTCAAGCACGCGCTCGACGGCCTCAAGGTGGTGGTCGACGACTATGTGCACGACGAAGCCAACCGCTTCGCGCTCAACACATTGCTGCTGTTCCTCGCCGTTGGCGGTGCCTCGCTGGCGCTGTTCGCGCTCGCCAGGATCGCCTCCGGAGGTGCAGCTTGAGCGCCTACAAGATCATCGACCACGACTATGACGTGGTCGTCGTCGGGGCCGGCGGAGCCGGGCTCCGGGCGGTCATGGGCGCCGCTGAAAAGGGGCTCAAGACGGCCTGCATCACCAAGGTCTTCCCGACCCGTAGCCACACCGTCGCGGCGCAGGGCGGAATCGCCGCAAGCCTCGGCAACATGGGCCCGGACCACTGGACCTGGCACATGTACGACACGGTCAAGGGCTCCGACTGGCTCGGCGACCAGGACGCGATCGAATATCTCTGCCGCGAAGCGCCGGCCGCGGTCTACGAGCTCGAGCATATGGGGCTGCCGTTCAGCCGCACCGCCGATGGCCGGATCTACCAGCGTGCGTTCGGCGGCATGACCCAGGACATGGGCGAAGGCCCGCCGGCCCAGCGCACCTGCGCCGCCGCCGACCGCACCGGCCATGCCATGCTCCACACGCTCTACCAGCAGAGCCTCAAGCACGACGCCGACTTCTTCA
>JBDTRT010000035.1:0-1874 GCA_039931595.1 Sphingomicrobium sp. | reverse complement strand
TGCGCTTGCCCATGCCGAACTTGCTGCCGTCCATGGTCAGCCCGATCGCCTCGGCAAACTCGCCATTGCCGTCGGCCAGCATGGTGATGTCATTGGATCCGTCGCTCTTGTTCCAGGCCGACATGACGAACGCGTCGTTGACCGAAATGCCGGCGATCTCGTCGATCCCCTTGGCTTTGAGCTCGGCCGCCTTGTCGACGTAGGACGGCAGATGGCGCGCAGAGCAGGTCGGCGTGAACGCGCCGGGTACGGCGAACAGCGCAACCCTCTTGCCGGCGAAATACTGGCTGCTGGTGGTCGGCTGAGGGCCGTCGGGAGTAGCGATCGCCAAGGGCACGTCGGGAAGTCGGTCGCCGACTGAAATGGTCATTGGAATTTCTCCTGGTGGGGTGAAGCGGCAGATAGGGTCGCCGACCCCAGTCCTCAAGTCTTGCCCCGACTTGGCCGCGGGGCCATGTTTGAAGCGATGGACGATCCGCGTTTCCTGTCTGGCAAGCTGTTGCTGGCGATGCCCGGCATGGCCGACCCGCGCTTCGAGCGGGCGGTAATTGTGGTTTGCGTCCATGACGAGAATGGCGCGGTTGGGATCGGCATCGGCCACAAACGCTCCGGGCTGCGCTTCCGCGACCTCCTCAAGCAGCTCGAGATCGACCCGGGCGAGGCGCCCAACGCGGCGGTCCACCACGGCGGGCCGGTCGAGCCGGGCCGCGGCTTCATCCTCCATTCGGCCGACTGGGGCGGGCAGGACACGCTCCATGTCGCCGGCCTCAACGGCGAGCTGTGCGCGATGACCGGGACGATCGATGTGCTGAAAGCAATTGCCGAGGGCCGCGGCCCGCAACGCTGGATCGCCTCGCTCGGTTACGCCGGCTGGGGCGAGGACCAGCTCGACGAGGAGATGACCCGCCACGGCTGGTTCGCGGCCGAGGCCAGCCCGGCCTTGCTGTTCGACACTCCGACCGACGAGCGCTGGGCAGCGGCGTTCAAGTCGCAGGGGGTCGACCCGCGGCTGCTGTCGAGCGAGACCGGAGCTGCCTGAGCGGAGCGCCCGGCATCGGGCCGGAATCAACATATAAAGAATTCTTTATATTTGCTTTGGCGGCGCGCTTTGGCTAGGGGCGGCGGAGCGGCGGATGGCCGATTTGACCATACGCATCCACCTCTTTTAATCCGGAGCATCTCGTGGCGACCCTGGCTGAAACCCGTTCGACCGATTACATCGTCAAGGACATCGACCTCGCGGCGTTCGGCCGCAAGGAAATCGAAATCGCCGAAACCGAAATGCCCGGCCTGATGTCGCTCCGCGCCGAATATGGCGCGTCGCAGCCATTGAAGGGCGCGCGCATTACCGGCTCGCTCCACATGACGATCCAGACCGCAGTGCTGATCGAGACCCTGACCGCGCTCGGCGCCGAAGTGCGCTGGGCGTCGTGCAACATCTTCTCGACCCAGGACCATGCCGCCGCGGCGATCGCGGTGACCGGCGTTCCGGTGTTCGCGGTCAAGGGCGAGACGCTGGAAGAATATTGGGACTATGCCGCCAAGATTTTCGACTGGGGCCAGGACACGACCTGCAATTTGATCCTCGACGACGGCGGCGACGCCACCATGTTCGCTTTGTGGGGCGCGCGGGTCGAGGCCGGCGAGGCCCTGTTCGAGCCGACCAACGAGGAAGAGGAAATCTTCGCCAAGACGCTGCAGCGCTTTTTGAAGGAGCGCCCGGGCTATCTAACCAAGACCGTAGCCAACATCAAAGGCGTGTCGGAAGAAACCACCACCGGCGTCCACCGCCTTTATGAACTGTCGAAGCAGGGCAAGCTGCCGTTCCCGGCGATCAACGTCAATGACAGCGTGACCAAGTCGAAGTTCGACAA
>JBDTRT010000034.1:0-7422 GCA_039931595.1 Sphingomicrobium sp. | reverse complement strand
GCGGCCCTCTTCGAGTTCAGCATTGGCCGAACCGAATGTTGGTGGCAAGGCGGCGCAAATTGCACTGGAGAGCCGACTCATGAAGACCCGCGCAGCCGTTGCGTTCGAAGCCAAGCGGCCACTCGAAATCGTCGAGCTCGACCTCGACGGCCCAAAGGCCGGCGAAGTGCTGGTCGAGATCATGGCGACCGGCATCTGCCACACCGACGCCTACACCCTCGACGGGCTTGACAGCGAGGGACTGTTCCCATCGATCCTCGGCCACGAAGGGGCAGGCGTGGTGCGCGAGGTTGGCCCCGGCGTGACCTCGGTCAAGCCCGGCGACCACGTCATCCCGCTCTACACGCCCGAATGCCGCCAGTGTAAATCATGCCTCAGCGGCAAGACCAATTTGTGCACCGCGATCCGCGCCACCCAGGGCAAGGGCGTGATGCCCGACGGCACCAGCCGCTTCAGCTACAACGGCCAGACCATCTATCATTACATGGGCTGCTCGACCTTTTCGAATTTCACCGTCCTGCCCGAAATCGCAGTGGCCAAGATCCGCGACGACGCGCCGTTCGACAAGGCCTGCTACATCGGCTGCGGCGTAACCACCGGAGTCGGCGCGGTAACCAAGACCGCCAAGGTCCAGCCGGGCGACAATGTCGTCGTGTTCGGGCTTGGCGGCATCGGCCTCAACGTCATCCAGGGCGCTCGGCTGGTCGGGGCCAACAAGATCATCGGCGTCGACATCAACCCGGGCAAGGAGGAATGGGGCCGCAAGTTCGGCATGACCGATTTCGTCAATCCCAAGGACGTGTCCGACGTGGTGGCGAAGATCGTCGAGCTGACCGACGGCGGGGCGGACTACAGCTTCGACTGCACCGGCAATACCACCGTCATGCGCCAGGCGCTCGAATGCTGCCACCGCGGCTGGGGCACCAGCATCATCGTCGGCGTCGCCGAAGCCGGCAAGGAGATCGCCACCCGGCCGTTCCAGCTGGTCACCGGGCGCAACTGGCGCGGCACCGCGTTCGGCGGCGCCAAGGGCCGCACCGACGTGCCCAAGATCGTCGACTGGTACATGGACGGCAAGATCGCGATCGACCCGATGATCACCCACGTTCTCAAGCTCGAAGACATCAACAAGGGCTTCGACCTGATGCACGCCGGCGAAAGCATCCGCGCGGTGGTCGTTTACTGAGGACTGAGGTCGTTTACTGAGATTGGCTGGGGAGCCACTTCAACTGCAACGGAGCAAAGAAATGGCGGAAATACGGACCCCGACCAAGATCAATCTGGCCGAAAAACTCGACGCGTTTGGCGAGCATTGGTCGCCCAAGATCGTCGCGCGCTACAATGATAATGAAGTGCGGCTGGTCAAGACGCTGGGCGAATGGGTGTGGCACCAGCATGATGAAACCGACGAGCTGTTCCTGATCCTCGAAGGCGAGTTCGACATGGATTTTCGTGACCGCACGGTGACCGTGAAACCGGGCGAATTGCTCATCGTCCCGCGCGGCACCGAGCACCGCCCGGCCGCTCGGCGCGGCGAGGTCAAACTGCTTCTGATCGATCCCAACGACACACCCAATACCGGCGACAAAGCCACCGCCACCCAGGCGGTCGAGCTTTAGGAAAGGACTTTCAATGTTCAGCCACGTCATGGTCGGAAGCAACGACCTCGAGCGGTCGAAACGGTTCTACGACGCGCTGTTCGGGGCGATCGCGGCCAAGCCCGGGCGCCAGGACGACCGGGGTCTCAACTATCTGCACAACGGGGCGTTGTTCATGGTCCGCCCGCCCAAAGACGGGCAGGCCGCCACGAACGGCAATGGATCGACCATCGGCTTTTCGATCGATTCGCCGGACCAGGTCGATGCGTGGCACGCCGCCGGGGTGCAGACCGGGGGGACGTGGATCGAGGATCCGCCCGGGATCCGGCAGGGAACGTTCGGCCCGCTCTACCTCGCTTATCTGCGCGATCCCGACGGCAACAAATTGTGCGGGCTGCACCGGGTGCCGACCGAGTGACGATCGACACGGTTTCGGACAATCGCAGCCATGGCGGGCGGCAGCTGGTGTGCCGCCACCGCTCGTCGGCGACCGGCACCGACATGACCTTCTCGATCTTCCTGCCGCCGCAGGCAGAGGCCGGCGGCAAGCTGCCGGTGGTGTGGTATCTGTCCGGCCTGACCTGCACCCACGCCAACGTCACCGACAAGGGCGAGTATCGCGCGGCCTGCGCCGAGCTCGGGCTGATCCTGGTCGCGCCCGACACCAGCCCGCGCGGCGATGGCGTGCCGGACGATCCGGACGGAGCGTGGGACTTCGGCCTGGGGGCCGGCTTCTACGTCGATGCGACGCAGCAGCCGTTCGCCGCCACTTACCGGATGTGGACCTACGTCACCGATGAGCTGCCAGCGCTGGTCGCCGCCGAGTTCCCGGCCGACCTAGAGCGCCAGGCCATCACCGGCCATTCGATGGGCGGGCACGGCGCGCTGACCGTCGCGCTCAACCACCCCGGCCGCTTCCGCAGCGTCTCGGCCTTCGCGCCGATCGTCGCCCCGAGCCAAGTGCCGTGGGGCCAGAAAGCGCTCGGCGGCTATCTTGGCGACGATCCGTCCGCATGGCGGAAGCACGATGCGGTGGCGTTGATCGAGGCCGGCGCGCGCGTGCCCGAGTTGCTGGTCGACATTGGCGACGCCGACCCGTTCCTGGAGCAGGAACTGCGCCCCGAGCTGCTCGAGCAAGCCTGTTCCAAGGTCGGCATCCCTCTGACCCTCAATCGTCGTGCCGGCTACGACCACAGCTATTATTTCATCTCGACTTTCATCGCCCATCATTTGCGCTGGCATGCCGACCGCCTCGCCTGACTGGATCGAGCAGGCCGTGGCGGTCGCGACGGCTCTCGCCGGAGGCGTCCTGATCGGCATCGAGCGCGGCTGGAAGCTCAAGGACCAGAAGCCGGGGACTCGCGTTGCCGGAGTCCGAACCTTTTCCATGCTCGGGCTTGGCGGGGGCATTGCCGGGCTGATCGGTGAGCTCGGTCATCCGCTGGTCGCGGCGGTGCTGGCGGCCGCTGCCGCGGTGGTCATGGTCACCGCTTACTCGCACGAGCTCAAGCAGGCACACGATTCGACCAGCGCGATTGCGGCCCTGGTGACACTGGGGATCGGCTTCCTCGCCGGCAGTGGTAGCCCCGGGCTGGCGATCGCCTGCGCCGCGGTGTCGGTCGCGCTGCTTGCCCTGCGCACCGAATTGCACGGCTTCGTCGGCCGGCTCGAAGCCGACGACGTCAAGGCGCTCGCACGCTATGCGGTCATCGCCGGCGCCGTGCTGCCGTTCCTGCCCAACGGCCGCTACGGTCCATACGGCGCGTGGAACCCGCAGAAGCTGTGGCTGGTGGTCGTCCTCGTCACCGGATTCTCGTTCCTTGGCTATGTCGCCAACCGCATCTTCGGCGCGCGCCGCGGGACCATCGCTACCGCGCTGATCGGCGGCGCCTACAGCTCGACCGCGGTCACCCAGTCGCTCGCCCAGCGGCTCGGCAGCAGGGAAGCCGGCGGCGCTGAGCCGGCCGGCATCGCGCTGGCCAGCGCGGTCATGTACCTGCGCGTGATCCTGCTGGTCGCGATCCTGTCGACCCGCGTGCTGGTCGATTTTGTCGTGCTGATCGTGCCGGCGCTATTGGTCGGCGCAGCCGCCGGATACTGGCTTTATCGCAAGGCGCCGAGCCACGATGGCCCCGCGCCGCCGGGCAACCCGATCGCGATCCTGCCTGCGCTCGGCTTCCTCGCCTTCGTCGCGGTCGCTGCCGTTGCCGCGCGCTGGGCCGATGGACGGTTCGGCGAGCAAGGCATCGCCGGCCTGCTGCTGATCACCGGGACGATGGACGTGGACACCGCGATCATCACGCTGGGCGGCCTCAACCCGCAGGCGATCGGGCCCGCGCTCGCCGCACTGGCGCTGGCCGCGACCGTGCTCGCCAACATGACGGTCAAGCTCGGCATCACCCTGGCCTATGCCCGCGCAAAGGGCCTTTCTGCGGCACTTGCGCTGGGCGCGAGCATGATCGCGCTGGCGACGACGATCGCGGTGGCGTGGACCCGATTATAACTGTTAATCGAGCAGACTCGGCGTGAGGAGGCTTTGGGTGGAAGATACGGCGATCAGGATCCTCGACACGCACCGGATCATGGCGATCTCCACGGTCCGTCCCGACGGCTGGCCGCAAACCACCATCGTCGGCTACGCCAACGAAGGCCTGGCGGTCTATTTCCTGATTTTCCGGGCGAGCCAGAAGTTCGCCAACATCGCCCGCGACGACCGCGTATCGATTGCTATCCGCGAGGAGCAGCGCGACCTGCGCAACTTGAAAGCGGTTTATGCCGGCGGACACGCAGCCGAAGTGACCGATCCCGGCCAACGCGCGCAGGCCTGGGACTTGCTGACGCGCCGCCACCCCAACCTCGCCAATTTCGACCTGCCGGGAACGGCCGAAACAGCGTTGATGCGCACCAAATGCAAATATCTTTCGATCGTCGACTACAGCAAGGGCCTGGGCATACCGAAGACCTGACGATCGGCGAAAACAGCTAAAGCCAGTCGGCAGCGATGAAGGCGAGGAACAGGATCGACGCGGCGAACATCACCGCAGTCGCCGTCCAGCCGAGCAACATGGTTCGCCGCGATACCGTCAGACGTCCCATCGCGCGTGGGTTGCGGACGATCAGCATCATCATCACCATCAGCGGCGCGGCGAGGATGCCATTGACTACCGCCGCCCAATAAAGCGCGCGCGCCGGGTCGATTCCGACCGTGTCGAGTGATGCGCCGGCGAGTGTAGTGACGGCAATCGTCGCGTAAAACAGGCGCGCGTCGAGCGGTTTGGCGTCGAGGCTACCCGACTTTCCGGCCATTTCGGAAACCGCATAGGCGGCTGATCCGGCCAGCACCGGCACGGCGAGTAGTCCGGTGCCGATGATCCCGATGGCGAACATCGCGAAGGCGAACTGCCCGGCGATCGGTCGCAGCGCTTCGGCCGCCTGCGACGATGTGGTGATGTCGCGCACCCCGCTGGCGTGCAGCGTAGCCGCGGTGGCGAACACGATTGCCAGGCTGACGATCGTGCTGAACGCCATTCCGGTCAGCGTGTCGATGCGGATCCGCTTGAGCTCGGGCCCGGCGTCCTTGGGCGTGATGCACAAAGGCTTGATGTGGTGCCGGCGCTGCTCCTCGATCTCCTGGCTCGCCTGCCAGAAGAACAGATAGGGGCTGATGGTCGTGCCGAGGATTGCGACCAAAGCGGTGGCGTAAGCGGCGTTCCACTGCAGCTCGGGTACGACCAGCGAGCGCAGCGCATGCGGCCACGGCACGTGTGCTACCAGCACCACGCCAACGTAGGTGAACAGAGACAGCGTGGTCCATTTGAGCACCGCGGCGTAGCGCGGGTAGCTCAAACCGACTTCGAGACCGATGCAGAGAATTCCAAACAGCAAGGTGTAGAGGCCGGCATTGCCGCCCACCAACAGGGCCAAAGCGGCGCCCATCGCGCTCAAGTCGGCGCCCAGGTTGACGACGTTGGCGACCAGCAGCAGCGAAACCATCAGCCACAACACGATCCGTGGATAATGACGCTTGAGGTTGCGCGTGATGCCGACGCCAGTGACTCGTCCGATCTGCGCCGCGAGGTCTTGGATAACGACCATCAGCGGGAAACTGAGGACGAAGGTCCACGCCAGGCCGTAACCGAACTGGGCGCCGATCTGGCTGTGGGTGCCGATTCCGCTGGGATCGTCGTCGGCCGCGCCGGTGATCAGCCCAGGGCCGAGCACGTTCAGGAATTTGCGAACTCCGGCGGGTCCTTCTTGCGCGGCGTCGCTCATAGGGTGGCGACTAGCATGCTGGTGACCCCAACGGGAATCGAACCCGTGTTTTCGCCGTGAAAGGGCGACGTCCTAGACCGCTAGACGATGGGGCCGTGAAGGCGGGAGCCGGTTAGGCGAGGCATCCCCTAGGGTCAAGCAAGCGCGGCGTCTTCGAGATGCATCTCGGCCGCATTGCCACAATTCCACTCGTCGCGCTTGATCGTCCCGGCGAGCCACCAGCGCTGGTCCCCGGGCGATGCCAGCAGCGCCTGGCCAAGTTCGGTGGCGGCGCTGCGGAAGGCAATCCACTTGAAGCTTTTGCCGTCGTCGCCACAGGCGATCCCGCGGACGTGGCCGTCGCCGACGATGGTGGTCTTGATCAAGCGCGCCGGCCCGGCCGCAACCCGCGGCGCGGGCCAGCCGGCGCCATAGGGACCCGCGGCGTCGAGCGCGTCGCACAGCGCCGCCGCGACCCCGCCCGGCGCGAGCAGCGCATCGAGCAGCAGCGCCCGTCCGCCGCGCGCCGATTCGACATCGGCCGCCAGCCGCTCGTGGAGGAAGGCGCGCAGCGGCTCGAGCCCGCCAGCGGGCAGCGTCAGCCCCGCCGCCATCGCATGCCCGCCGCCGGCGATCAGCAGGCCGCTGTCCTTGGCGGCGAGCACTGCCGCGCCGAGATCGACCCCGCTGATCGATCGGCCAGACCCCTTGCCGGTGCCGTCTTCGCATTCCGAGATGACGATAGCCGGGCGGCCAAAGCGCTCCTTGAGGCGGCCGGCGACGATCCCGATTACGCCCTGGTGCCAGCGGCCGCTCATGACGATGATCACCGGCGTGTCGGCCTGCGCTCGGGCCTGCTCGGTGGCTTGCTCGCTGACCAGCATCTCGATCGCTCGGCGCTCTTCGTTCAAGCGGTCGAGCTCGGCGGCGATGGTCCGTGCTTCCTCGGTGTCGGTCGTGGTCAGCAGCCGCACCCCGAGATCCGACTTGCCGACCCGGCCGCCGGCGTTGATCCGCGGTCCGAGCGCGAAGCCCAAATCGCGGGAGCTCGGCGGCTTGACCAGCCGGGCTGCTTCGGCAAGCGCCGACAGGCCGATATTCTGGCGCCCGGCCATGACCTTGAGGCCTTGGGTGACGAACGCCCGGTTGAGCGACTGGAGCCGCGCAACGTCGGCCACCGTGCCGAGCGCGACCAGGTCGAGCAGGTCCATGATTTTGGGCTCGGGCGCGTCGCCGACGAACCGACCGCGGGCGCGCAACTCGCGTAGCAGCGCGACTCCGAGCAAAAACGCCATGCCAACCGCGGCGAGGTGGCCGTGGGTCGCGCCAAGCGCGCTTTCGTCGAGCCGGTTGGGATTGATCATGGCGTAGGCCACCGGCAGCACGCTGGCGCACTGATGGTGGTCGACCACGATCACTTCGAGCCCGGCCGCCTTGGCCTGCTCAAGCGCTTCGAACGCCTGCGCGCCGCAATCGACCGTGATCGCCAGGCTCGCGCCGCGCTGCTTCAATTCGACCAGCGCCTTGCCCGACGGGCCATAGCCTTCCATCAGCCGGTCGGGGATGTAGACCA
>JBDTRT010000033.1:0-33917 GCA_039931595.1 Sphingomicrobium sp. | reverse complement strand
TGGCGAGGTGGGCCATGACATCGCTGATGTTGCGCTTGATGCTTTCGGGCGTGATTCCATGCTCGAGGTTGTAAGCGAGCTGCTTCTCGCGCCGCCGGTCGGTCTCGTTCAACGCCCGCTCGATCGATCCGGTGACGGTGTCGGCGTAGAGGATGACCCGCCCGTCGACGTTGCGCGCGGCGCGGCCGATGGTCTGGATCAACGAGGTCTCGGAGCGCAGGAAGCCTTCCTTGTCGGCGTCGAGGATCGCGACCAGCCCGCATTCGGGGATGTCGAGCCCTTCGCGCAGCAGATTGATCCCGACCAGCACGTCATAGACCCCGAGCCGCAGCTCGCGGATCAGCTCGATCCGCTCCAAGGTCTCGACGTCGGAGTGCATGTAACGCACCCTGAGGCCCGCTTCGTGGAGATATTCGGTCAGATCCTCGGCCATCCGCTTGGTCAGCGTGGTGACCAAAGTGCGATAGCCCTTGCGCGCGGTTTCCTTGGCTTCGTGGACAAGGTCGTCGACCTGGTCCTCGACCGGCTTGATCTCGACCGGCGGGTCGATCAGCCCGGTCGGGCGGATCACCTGCTCCGAAAACACGCCGCCGGTCTCGTTCATTTCCCACGGTCCCGGGGTCGCCGAGAGGAAGGTGGTCTGGGGCCGCATCGCGTCCCATTCGGCGAAGCGCAGCGGACGGTTGTCGATACAGCTCGGCAGCCTAAAGCCATATTCGGCAAGCGTGATCTTGCGCCGATGGTCGCCCTTGGCCATCGCGCCGATCTGCGGCACCGTCTGGTGGCTTTCGTCGACGAACAGCAAGGCGTTGTCGGGCAGATATTCAAATAGCGTCGGCGGCGGTTCGCCGGGCAGCCGCCCGGTCAGGAAGCGCGAGTAATTCTCAATTCCCGCGCAGCTGCCGGTGGCGGCGATCATCTCGAGGTCGAAGTTGGTCCGCTGCTCCAATCTCTGCAGCTCGAGCAGGCGCCCTTCCGCTTCCAATTCCTTCAAGCGCTCGGCAAGCTCGTGGCGGATCGCCTCCATCGCCTGCTTCAAGGTCGGCCCGGGCGTCACATAGTGCGAGTTGGCGTAGACCTTGATGGTGTCGAGGCTGGCGACCTTCTTGCCGGTCAGCGGGTCGAATTCGACGATCTCCTCGATCTCGTCGCCGAAGAAGGCGATCCGCCAGGCGGTGTCCTCATAGTGCGACGGGAAAATCTCGAGATTGTCGCCGCGGACCCGAAAATTACCGCGCGCAAATGCCTGGTCGTTGCGCTTGTACTGGAGCGCAACCAGCTTGCGGATGATCTCGCGCTGGTCGGCCGACTGGCCCTTGTTGAGCGAGAAGATCATCGCCGAATAGGTCTCGACCGACCCGATGCCGTAGAGGCACGAGACGCTGGCGACGATGATCACGTCGTCGCGCTCGAGCAACGACCGCGTCGCCGAATGCCGCATCCGGTCGATCCCCTCGTTCACCGAGCTTTCCTTCTCGATGTAGGTGTCGGACCGCGGGACATAGGCCTCGGGCTGGTAATAATCGTAGTAACTGACGAAATATTCGACCGCATTGTCGGGAAAGAAGCTTTTCAGTTCGCCGTACAGCTGCGCCGCCAAGATCTTGTTGGGCGCGATCACCAGCGCCGGCCGCTGCAGCGTCTCGATCATCTTGGCCATGGTGAAGGTCTTGCCCGAGCCGGTCACGCCGAGCAGCACCTGGTTCTGCTCGCCGGTCAGCGCCGCCTCGGTCAGCTCGCGAATCGCGGTCGGCTGGTCGCCGGCCGGCTGATATTCGGACGCGAGCACGAACCGCTTGCCGCCCTCGGCCTTGTCGGGCCGTGCCGGACGGTGCGGGACGAAGGTCTCCCCGCTTTCGGGCTCGGCCAGTGAAGTGCGGATTTGAATCGCCATTGCAACCGCATATGGTGGGACTGCCGGAGCGGCGCAACGACGCTTCGGCAATGGGGAGCCGATCGACCATGAAACGTGCCGCCTTATTGCTGACCGGCGCCCTGTCGGGCCTGTTCGCGCTGACCGCGTGCCATTCCGAACCCGACGTCCAAGCCCGCAGCGCATCGGTCGAGGAGGTCGCCAACAAGGTCGCCAAGGCCGGCGGGACCGACAGCTTCGTGCGGCCCGGCAAGTGGCAGTCGCAGGTCCAGATCGAGGCGTTCGAACTGCCTGGGGCGCCGCCCGAAGCGGCGAGCGCGATGCGCAGCATGCAGCATCGCGCGCAGGTCTATGAAAGCTGCCTGACGCCCGAACAGGCCAAGCGCCCGAAGGAGGATTTCTTCGCCGGCGCCAACAAGAATTGCCGCTACGAACATTTCAACATGGGCGGCGGCAAGATCGACGCGGTCATGCGTTGCGCCGACAAGGGCATGGCCCAGACCATGGCGATGCAGGGCACCTACGGCCCCGACAATTACCAGATGGCGATGAGCATGAAGGCCCAGGGCGGCCCGACGCCGTCCGACGGAATGACCATGAAAATGCGGATCGAGGCCAAGCGCGTCGGCGAGTGCGACGCCAAAAAAGCCAAGGCGGCCTGACCGTCGCGACACTTTGGCAGGAGGGAGTTTGGGATGCGGATGATGAAATTGGGTATGAGCCTGACCGTAGTTGCAGCCGGGCTGCTGGCCGCCTGCTCGGACAATACGCCGGCCGCCCCGCCGGAGGACGTGCGGATCGATTCGCTCAAGCCGGGCGAATATGAAGTCACCGCCACGGTCGACAGCCTGCGCTCGACCGACAAGACCAGCCCATCGACCAGATCCAGGGCCGGGTCGTCGACCACCAGCCGGATTTGCGTCCCGGCCGACGGCTCGCTCGCTCCGGCGACCTTCGTTGAGGCGGGCGAGACCTGCAACGCCGGCGACAATTACATGGGCGGCGGCCGCTTGAGCCTGCAGTATAAATGCCTGCGCGGCGGCGAGCAGCTGACCCAGGCGGTCGACGGCAGCTTCACCGCCGACAGCTTCACCGGCAAGGTCACCACCGCCACTTACTTCCAGGGCTCGGGCGACTATGAGATGGTTCGCACGATGACCGGCAAGCGCGTCGGCGAGTGCAGCGCGGAAGCGCCAGGGAATCCGGCGGAGAAAGCAGCGCAATGATCGGCTATGTTACCCTCGGCACCGACGACCTCGAGCGCGCGCGCGCGTATTTCGACGCGTTGTTCGGGACCATCGGCGCGACCCGGCTGATGCAGTTCGCCGACGAGGACGGCGGCTTCACCATGTGGGGCACGTCGATGGGCCGCCCGGCGGTGGTCGTCACCCGCCCCTACGACAAGCAGCCGGCGCATCACGGCAACGGCAATATGGTCGCGATTGTGATGGATTCGGCCGACAAGGTCGATACCTTCCACGCCAAGGCGATCGAGCTCGGCGGGACCGACGAAGGCGCGCCGGGTTACCGCGGCGATCCCAAATTCGGATACTATTTCGGCTATTTCCGCGATCCCGATGGGCACAAGTTCGCGGTCTTCAACATCGCTCCGCAGACTGCGGGAGGCTGATCGCGCCGAAGCGACCTGACCCTTCGGGCACCAATCTTCGGGCCCCTGAATCTCCGGCCAAAGCCGTACAGATCCTGGTCAATCGCGGCGGCGGTGCGGCCTCGGCGGCTGGCGACAAACTGCGCGACGAGCTCGCCGCCGCGGTTGAAGCGCACGGTGTCAACGGCAAGATCGAGTTCGCCGACGGCGGCGATATCTCCAAGCGTGCCGAAGACGCCGCCAAGGCCGGCGAACCCTTGCTCGTAGTCGGCGGCGGCGACGGCAGCATCAGTGCCGCCGCCGGCGCGCTGGCCGGGACCGACACCGTGCTCGGCCTGCTGCCGCTGGGCACGCTCAACCATTTGTCGCGCGATCTCGGCGTCCCGGCCAAGCTCGATCAGGCGGTGGCGGTGATCGCCGCCGGCCAGCAGCGCCGGATCGACGTCGCCGAGGTCAATGGCCGGGTGTTCGTCAACAATGCAGCGATCGGGCTCTATCCCCTGATGGTCCTCGACCGCGAGGCGCAGCAGCACCGTCTCGGCCGCTCGAAGCGGCTGGCGATGCTGGTCGCCGTCCTGCGTGCGCTGATCCGCTTTCGCCACCACCGCCTGTCGCTGACCGTCAACGAGCAGGACCAGGCGACGCTCGACACCCCTCTGCTGTTCGTCGGCAATAATGAATATTCGCTCGAGCTGCCCAATGCCGGGACCCGCGCCGCGCTCGATGACGGCCGGCTGTGCGTCATGGTGATGCGCAAGAAAGGCCGCGCCGGGCTGATCGCGGCGACCCTGCGGGTGCTGATCGGCCGGGTCCGCAACGACGACATGATCCGGCTCGACGATGTCACGCGTTTGCGCGTCGCCAGCCGCCGCTCGCATTTAACGCTGGCGATCGACGGCGAGACCCTGTCGGTCGAAACCCCGCTCGACTTCCGCATTCGTCCCGGCGCGCTGACCGTCATCGTGCCGGCCGACGAACCCTCCGCAGCCTGACAGGCGGCAGATTGCGGCTTATTCGCCGGGCGGTTTGAAGGCGGCGGTCGGCTCACCCCGGCGACCGCTGCCAAGCTTGATGTTGGTGCGCGCGTCGAGCTCCGCCTTGCGCCGTTCGGCGGCGGTCTGACACACCCGTTTGACCACCCGGCTGCCGAGCGACCGCTCGGTCCGGCACACCGGTTTGTCCTGGTCCACCGGCTGGCCTTCGACCACGATCGGCTGTGGCGCGAACGCGAACGGCGCCAGCGCCGGATCACCCATCGCCAGAGCGCTGCCCGGAGCGAACACAGCAGTCCCAAAAACCACCCACAGTCCGCGCATCCGATCTCTCCGCGAAAACGCGCACCCGGCGCACCTTCCGGTGAACCCCAACGCAGTTCGCAAACTGTTGGCTCACTAGGGGCATTTGACTCCACCCCAAAGCGGCGTCCGCTCAAGCCTTATTGGCAGGCCTTGGCATCGCAACTGCCGCGCTGGGTTTGGGCGCGTTCGATATTCTGTCTCTCCTGCAGCCGCTGGTCGGCCCACTGCGCCCGGGTCTTGCACTCGCGCTTGGTGGCGAGACGGCTGCCAATGACTTCCTGTCGTTCGCACACCACTTCATTCGCAGGGTCCGATTTTGCGTTTACCGGTGCGGCTGCCGGCGGGCTCGCCGCCGCGGGGCCCGTCAAGAGCATGGCCATGGCCAAGGCCGCCCCGCATACTGAACTCGCTGCCATTAGAGTCTCCGTGTCTGACTGATGGACAGAGCCGGTGTAAGCCACAACAGGCCAGCGCCGCAACGGGCGATGCGCCGGCTCGCCAATCGCTGCGCCACAGCCGATTGGCTAATAACGGTAGCGGTTTCGAGTGTCCGCTTTCGACCCATTGCGGACATTACCGCGATGATGGAAACTCACCCTACACTGAACAGCAGTAGGGCAGGAGGTATCCGATGAGGGCGATAGCAGCAGCGTTTCTGATTTTGAGCGTGAGCGCCGGCGCGGTTCCGCCGGACAGACCGGTCGTCGAGCATTTCCCAGCTCCTGCGACCAACGGTCAGCCCGCCCCATATGCAAACGCCGTCAGAGTTGGAGACATGCTCTATCTATCAGGACAGACCGGGGACGTAGATGGGCAACTGAAGCAGGGATTCGAGGCCCAGGCCCGGCAGTCGATGGAGAATATCGGGGCGGTCTTAAAGCAGCACGAGCTGGGCTTTGCCGACGTCGTGAAATGCACGGTGATGCTGGCGGATATGAACAACTGGCCCGCGTTTAACGCCGTCTATGTTCCCTATTTTCCGCCAGGCAAACTGCCAGCCCGCAGCGCCATTGGCGCGAATGGCTTGGCCGGGGGCGCTTTGATTGAACTTGAATGCTGGGCATACGCCGGAAAGAGTTTAGGCCAGAGCTAACGTCCGCTTTCCACCCTTTGCGGACATTAGGGTTATGCCCAATCAGAATCTGGACGCGGAACCTCGATGAACTATCCAACGGGCGAAAAGATGAAGGTTGGCGACCAGGTCGTCGCCGACTGGATGAGTGGCGTTATCGTCTGCGATTTCGACAGTCGTGAGTTTCTCGAAGGCTATTCCGGTTGGGATACGCCGGACGTGGAGATGCTTGGCGGTGGGACGCTATCCAGTGGCGTCATGATCGAAACCGTGGAAGCGGGATTGGTCCACTACGAAAATGAGGTGATTGGAGACATCCGCCGCAAGACCTGAGCGATCGTTTGCTTGCCACTCACATCATACATTAAGCGGGCTCGGACCGCCGCGCCTCCGCCCCACTGTTGCAGCGCTGCAATCCACAGGAAAATTGCTTCAATTCGCATTTACCGACTTGCGTCTGTCGCGGGTTCAGGCACAATGGGTGGTAGCGCAGAGGGGGCCTTGCTCAACACCTAGTGTTTGGCTCCGGAATACCCATATTCCGGACTGGGCTTGGTGCGTCCCTGTGGAAATCGGGGACGAACTGCAGAAAAGCCCCTTTTGCGCGGTAAAAAAGGCTAGTGTGCCGACATGGCAGCGAGTCGAACAATAAGTGAACATGCGGCCGCCGACCTGGCGGATCCGCAGCCACGCAGCGGACGGGGAAAAGCGATGGATTTTTCGAGCAACAGCGAAGTCACCAGCGACGACGTCGCAAGCACCGCCGCAGCGATTGAAAAGGCCGCCGCCGATCCCGCCGCAACTGATCCAACCACAGCCAAGGGCCGCACCAGCAAGACGGTCGACCCGCGCGCGCACGGCGTGACCACCGACGAGAGCCGCGATGCGCTGCTGACCGAATTCGGCAAGGACACCTTGCGCGACCGCTATTTGCTGCCCGGCGAAAGCTACCAGGATCTGTTCGCGCGGGTCGCTTCGGCTTATGCCGATGACACCGCCCACGCGCAGCGCGTCTACGATTATATTTCCAAATTGTGGTTCATGCCGGCGACCCCGGTGCTAAGCAACGGCGGCACCGGCCGCGGCCTGCCGATCAGCTGCTATTTGAACAGCGTTTCGGACAGCCTCGACGGCATCGTCAACACCTGGAACGAGAATGTCTGGCTGGCCTCCAAGGGCGGCGGCATCGGCACCTATTGGGGCAATGTCCGCGGCATTGGCGAGCCGGTCGGACTGAACGGCAAGACCAGCGGCATCATTCCGTTCGTGCGGGTGATGGACTCGCTTACGTTGGCGATTTCGCAAGGCTCGCTGCGGCGCGGCTCGGCGGCGGTCTATCTCGACATTTCGCATCCCGAGATCGAGGAGTTCCTCGAGATCCGCAAGCCGTCGGGCGACTTCAACCGCAAGGCCCTCAACCTCCACCACGGCGTGCTCATCACTGACGAGTTCATGGACGCGGTGCGCGACGGCGCCGAGTTCGTCCTGCGCTCGCCGCGTGACGGCTCCGAGCGCGCCACGGTCGATGCCCGCTCTTTGTTCCAGAAACTGGTCGAGACCCGGCTTGCGACCGGCGAGCCGTACATCATCTTCATCGACCAGGTGAACCGGACGATGCCCAAGCATCACCGCGACCTCGGGCTCAAGGTCACCACCTCCAACCTGTGCTCGGAGATCACGCTGCCGACCGGCACCGACCATAATGGCGTCGACCGCACCGCGGTGTGCTGCCTGTCGTCGTTGAACCTCGAAACCTGGGACCAGTGGAACGGCGACAAATTGTTCATCGAGGATGTCATGCGCTTCCTCGACAATGTGCTGTCGGATTACATCGCCCGCGCGCCCGACGAGATGTCGCGCGCCAAATATTCGGCCGAGCGCGAGCGTTCGGTCGGGCTCGGTGTGATGGGCTTCCACAGCTTCCTCCAGGCCCGCCGCATCCCGTTCGAAGGAGCCATGGCCAAGAGCTGGAACTTCAAGATCTTCAAGCATATCCGGGCCCAGGTCGACGAAGCTTCGATGATGCTCGCCAACGAGCGCGGGCCGTGCCCCGACGCCGCCGACATGGGCGTGATGGAGCGCTTCAGTTGCAAGATGGCGATCGCCCCGACCGCGTCGATTTCGATCATCTGCGGCGGCACCTCGGCGTGCATCGAGCCGATCCCGGCCAACGTCTACACCCACAAGACGCTGTCGGGCAGCTTCTCGATCAAGAACCCGCATCTCGAAGCCTTGCTCGACGAGAAAATCAAGAATTCGGCGACGGTGTGGAATTCGATCCTCGAGCAGGGCGGCAGCGTCGCCCATCTCGACTTCCTCACGCCCGAGGAAAAAGACGTGTTCAAAACCAGCTTCGAGATCGACCAGCGCTGGCTGATCGAGCTCGCCGCCGACCGCACGCCGTACATCGACCAGGCCCAGTCATTGAACCTGTTCATCCCGGCCGACGTCGACAAGTGGGACCTGATGATGCTCCACTTCCGCGCCTGGGAGCTGGGCATCAAGTCGCTCTATTATCTCCGCTCGAAATCGGTCCAGCGCGCCGGGTTCGCCGGCGGCGTCGAAGCCGACAACACGTCGGAACCAGCCAAGTACGAGCTCCCGACCACCGACTATGACGAGTGCCTCGCTTGCCAGTAGCAACCGTCTTCGAGCTCGCCGCGGCGGTGCTGCTGATCGTCGGTGCGATCGTGCTTTACCGCCACAGCGCCCGCATCGACCCGCAGCACGGCAGCCAGGGCGCTGTGCTGCTGCTGGTGGTCGGCGTCATCTTGCTGATCCACGGCACCGGCCAGCTCGAATATCACCCGTCCGCGGCCGAGCTCGAGGCCGCGCAATGACCGCCTTCCAAAACATGACCGGGACCAACATCCTGTTCGTCGCGATCGGCGGCCTCGCGTTCGTCGGCGGCCTCGTCCTGCTGGTCGCCGCGCTGCGCCATCACCGTCGCAACCACCCCAAAGGCGTCGCCATGCTGATCGGCGGGATGATGGCCACTGCCTTCGGCCTGCTGCTGAGCGGCTTCGCCATCGCCTACACCACAGCCGGACCCGCTCGATGAGCCGCCGCTATCACCGCTGGATCGCGACCCTGCTCGGCATCTTCATCCTGTGGACCGCGGCGACCGGGGTCATCACCCAGATCACGCGCATCAACACCGCCGCCGAGCGCAAGGGGCCGCCACCGGGCCCGCCGGCTTCGGCTTCGGCCGCGCCGTCCGCGGCATCGGAGCAGCGCGCCCCCGCCCCGCCGCAGAGCGCCAACCGCAGGTCACTCAAGCTCGTCACCGACCTCCATTCGGGCGAGCAGTTCGGCCTGGTCGGCCAGATCGTCAGCCTGGTCACCGGCCTCGCCTTGCTGTTCCTCGCCGGCTCGGGCCTGTGGATGTACATCCGCATGTTCCGCGCCCGCGCTAGCAAGGAACGCGCGCCCAGCCGAAAGTGGTTCTGGAAATGACACGCACCCGAACACTCGTTCTTGCCGCCGCCCTCGCGCTGCTCGCCGCCTGCGCCGCCACCCAGGCCCCCGACGCCGTCGCCGCCACCGCGCCCGGCTTCCTCTACGGCCTGTGGCACGGCTTCATCTTCCCGGTCGCCTGGGTCGTCTCGCTGTTCACCGACAAGGTCGCGATCTACGCCGTGCCCAATTCGGGCGGCTGGTACGACTTCGGCTATTTCCTCGGCATCGCCGTGTTCGGCGTCGGCGCCCGCAAAGGCCACACCACTTATCGCGACCGCGTCGTTCACGTGCCGATCAAGAACGTCACGCCGCCTTCAGACTTTCAGGAGTAACTGCAATGCCCCTTCTCGAATCCCGCGCCCAGTACAAACCGTTCGAATATCCGTGGGCGTTCGAATTCTGGAAACGCCAGCAGCAGATCCACTGGATGCCGGAGGAAGTGCCCTTGGGCGAGGATTGCCGCGACTGGGCGCAGAAGATCACCGATCACGAGCGCAATTTGCTGACCCAGATCTTCCGCTTCTTCACCCAGGCCGACATCGAGGTGCAGGATTGCTACCACGACAAATACGGCCGCGTGTTCAAGCCGGTCGAGATCAAGATGATGCTGACCGCTTTCTCCAACATGGAGACGGTCCACATCGCCGCTTACTCGCATTTGCTCGACACCATCGGCATGCCCGAAAGCGAATATGGCATGTTCCTCCAGTATAAGGAGATGAAAGACAAGCACGACTATCTCGCCACCTTCGGCGTCGACAGCGACGAGGATATCGCCCGCACGCTGGCCATGTTCGGCGGCTTCACCGAGGGCCTGCAATTGTTCGCCAGCTTCGCCATGCTGATGAACTTCCCGCGCTTCAACAAGATGAAGGGCATGGGCCAGATCGTCAGCTGGTCGGTGCGCGACGAGAGCCTGCATTGCGAGGGCATCACGCGGCTGTTCCACGCCTTCGTCAACGAGCGCGACTGCCTGACCAAGGCGGTCCGCGACGACATCATGGACGTGTGCCAGAAGACCGTCCGGCTCGAGGATGCGTTCATCGACCTGGCGTTCGAGCAGGGGCCGGTCACCGGCATGACCCCCAAGGAGATCAAGAAGTACATCCGCTACATCGCCGACTGGCGCTTGGGGCAATTGGGCTTGAAGCCGATCTACATGGTCGACGAGCACCCGCTGCCGTGGCTCGCCCCGCTCTTGAACGGCGTCGAACACGCCAATTTCTTCGAAACCCGCGCCACCGAATATTCGAAGGCGGCGACCCGGGGGAATTGGGGCGAGGTATGGGATTCGTTCGATCGGAGGCAAAAGGCCAAGGCTGATGCGGCGAATGACGCACCGGCGAAAGAGAGTGACGGCGACGATATGTTTACAAGAGCGGGGGTGGCGGCTGAGTGAGTTCTGCTCCGCCACCTACATCCAAGATTCCGCGGACGCCGCTCGAAAAGCTCGTTTTTGATATAAGAGCGACGGCGGGCAGCCGATTCAACGCTGCCGCTCGGCTTGATCGTCGAGAGAGACGCTCAAACATTTTGGTGTCCGTCTACTCTGCGGTGCTCATTTGCGTATCAGTTGCGACGTTTGCCCTGCCTCTCGGCTCCAACCTCATCCGTTACGCGAGCTTCGGCGGTATCGCTGCGTCCATTCTAGTCCTCGTAATGTCGATGAGGAATTTTGCACATCAATACGGGGTGGACGCAGAGCAAATGCATCGCTGCGCTCTGGAGCTGAACGAGCTCAGGCGGCGCATTCAGACTGCAGAGATCAGCAAGATCAGCAAGATCAGCAAGATCAGCAAACTACTGCCAAAATTCGCAGACGAATACAGCCGCATACTGGAGAAATGGAGTTTGAACCACGCCCACGAGGACTTTCCTGGAATATAAATATAGGCATAAGTGGGAGTTCGACGACATTGCCGATGTCCCTGACAACAAGCTCCCCGATCGAAAATTTCAGGAGTTCCACACCGTTTCAGCAGCGACTGTTGCCCTTGCGACATTGGCGGGTATCGCATTTATCGTGTTTATTGGTTGGATTCTTTGGTCTTCGGTCGAGAGCGATTCGACAACGGTGACCGCTGCGGCAAGCGCTCAGACTAACGCCTCATATTCGAATGCGGTCGAGGCGCTGGACGCCGCACAAGCCGCCATTTCAAACCTTTCAAATGCCGTCGAAAACAAGAATACCACGAAGACGACGCCTGCGCCTGTCCCTGCGGCAACCAGAGGATCACCGAAATCGCGACACCAATTACGGTAGATTGGGGTGACAGATTACTAAATCACCTCCACTGCCCCTTCGGCTCCGCATAGCTGGCGATCCTCCGCTGCGGCCGTTCGTGCCAGCCGATGTTGAACGCCCACAGCTTCGGGTAAAATTCGAGCGACGAGTAAGGCAGATTGTCGTCGATCCAGCGCGCCATGATCTGCCAGTCGCCGGTCTCGGGGTGCGCGTCGTAAAACGCCGGCGCGACCACGCACGCCACCGCGCCCATGCATCCATCGGCATCGCGCATGTCCCATATGTGGCACGCCGCATTGGCCTCATTGGTCGCGCAATTATACCCGGCCTTGCCGGCCTTTTGCATGGCATTGCCGAGCGCGTTGACCTCGCGGCTGCGATAAGCCGAGCGGATCACGATCCGTCCCCATTGATCCTGCAGCGGCTCGAGCAAGTCCTCGCAAAGCCGCGTCCCCGCCGCGATCGCCAGGTCGGGGTCGTCGGGCGCGTTCAACAGCCCGTGCACCTGCGCGATCTCCGAATGCAGCATGTCGCGCATGAAAAAGCTCTTGCTCAGCCGTACCCGCCCCAGCTCGGTCAGTGCCTGAACACTCGCCGGTTTGCGCATCTGCTCTCCCCCGTCACCCCGGACTTGATCCGGGGTCTCGCTTACCCTCTTATGCCCGTGATGATTTAGATGCGTAAGTAACGGGGGTTACAATGAAACTGTCCTTTAGGATTGCGGCCGCAATGGCGGTCGCGACAGCGAGCCTTAGCAGCTCGGCCACGGCCGGCGGCCCTCCGCAATTGACGCCGACCGAGCTGGCGCAGATTCAGTCCCACCGATATTCGGTGCCGTCCAAAGGGGCGTTCGGCGCGGTTCTCTCAACCCTGCAATCCCTCGGCTATGTCGACATCAACGCCAACAGGGATTCAGGAACGGTCAGCGCGATTACCGACGCCAAGGCCAAGACCATATTTAATGTCTTCTGGGGTTTCGGGAAAAAGAAATGGACACAGAAAGCGTCGCTGCTGATCGAAGATGAAGGCGCCGGATCGCGCGTACGCCTCAACATGATGTTGAGCGAGACCAAGGCGCGCGGGATTTTCGGCACATCCTTCACCGACGGTGAGATGGTCCGCGTCGCCGCGCCTTATCAGGAATTCTTTCAGGTGCTCGATGCTGAAATGGCTCAGCGCGGGGCGGTTGCTCGCGCAGACGCGACGGCATCGTCCAGGCCGGTAAGTGCACAGCCGATCGTCGATGTCGGCGGCGGCGTGCGGCTGGTCCCGGCCAAGACCGCGTCGGGCTACTGCATTGAAGCGGCACCGGGCTATGTTGGCACCGGGTCGGCAGGCCGGCCATCCGTGACCGCAGGACGCCCTCTCTGCACCTGAGCACTCGGTCAGAAACAACTTTCCTGCAGCATCCCATTCTTTCCTCGACGCCCCTACCCCCGCAAGATCTTCTCCATCGCCCTCCCCTTGGCGAGTTCGTCGATCAATTTGTCGAGATAGCGGATCTCGCGCATCAGCGGCTCCTCGATCGCCTCCACTCGAATACCGCAGATCAGGCCCTTGATCTGGTCCCGCGCCGGGCTAAGCGCGGGCGCATCGGCGAAGAAACCGGCGAAGTCGGTCCCCTCGTCCAGCACCTTTCGCAGCCCCTGCGGCGAGTAACCGGTCAGCCAGGCGATGATGGCGTCGACCTCGGCCCGGTTGCGCCCCTTGCGCTCCGCCTTGGCGACATACAGCGGATAAACCTTGGCGAAGCTCATGGTGTAGATGCGGTGCCCGGTCATGCTGTGCTGGCCATGCTCGATCGTCCCTCCGTCACGGCGCGGCGCAGGGCCTCTATTGCGCGCGCGCCTTCATGACATAATCGGTCAGCAGTTTCTCGCTCAGCACATGCGCGTCGCGGCGGCCGAAATTGGTGCTGGTGATCACCGTCACCAGCTTCATGTCCGGCACCACGATCACCTTGTTGCCGCCGGCGCCGTTCATCAGCCAGGCGCGGTGCTTGGCGCCGCCGACCGTGAAGTCCTTGAGCCACCACAGATAGCCATATTCGGTGTCGTCCTGGTCCTCGACCACGGCGTGCGGCGCGGTCGATGCGCGGACCCATGCGGCGGGCAGCACCTGCCGGCCGTTCCACTGCCCGCCCTGCAGATAGAGCTGCCCGAGCTTGGCCAGGTCGCGGCTGGTCAGCTCGAGCCCGCCGCCGGCGAAGGCGACGCCGAGCGGCGTGACCTGCCAATGCGTCCGGGTGATCCCGATCGGCGCGAACAGCGCACGCGCTGCGAACTCCTGCAGATTCTGCTTGCTCGCCCGTTGCACCAGCTCGCCGAGCAAGTTCGCGCCGGCGGTGCAATAGGACCAGGCGCGGCCGTATTTGGCGTCGGCCGGCTTGGTCATGAAGCCGGCAAAGCCCTTGACCGGCAAGTCGAGGTAGAAGCGGCTGTAATCCTCGATCAGATACATCCGCTCCTCATTGCCGCGCGAGAAACTGTTATTGTCGTCGCACTCGGCGATCGAGCTCATCGTCAGCAGATCCTCGACGCTGACCTGGCCCTTGCGCGGGTCGGGGAATTGGACCGGGCGCTTGTCCCTGAAATAACCCGCGATCGGGGTCGTCACGCCGGGCACCATCCCGCGCTCGATCGCCGCGCCGACCAGCATCCCGGTGATCGTCTTGGTTGCCGAGCGGGTGTTGCGCAAAGCCTGTGCGCCGCCGTCATCGAAATAATGTTCGTGAACCACCTTGCCGTCGACCATCACCAGCACGCTTGTGATCTTGCCGAAATCGCCCTTGGCGACGGCCGCGTCCATGGCGGCGAGAGTTTGCGCAGGGGCCGCTACCGGCATCGCCGCGCCGGCCAAGGCCATCATCAAAATGTTGATCAAGATCGTCCCCCGTCGGCGGACGTTGGCGGTGCGCGCTGTGGCCGTCCAGCCTTTCTCGACGAACGACCGCCACGCGGCGGACTGCCGGATTGCGAAGGTGCCGCGGAACCCCGGCTAAAGCAGGCTGCACCAAAAACAACTTTCCTACATCATCCTATTAGGTTCATGAAGCGAATCGTCAATGAACCATACGGACAAAAAGCACGGGCATGCCGCAGGCAGCATCGGTCCCGCGCTCGCCCTTGCGCGAAGGGCGTTAAGTTCGTGAAGTTCTGGCACCTGGATACCGCGACCCGCAGCCGCGCCGGCGTCAGTCGCTCACGCCTCGATCGTGTACTGCGCGGGCGACCAGCCGGCGTAGATGGCGAAGGCGACGATGATCACGAAGATCGCCAAGGCGAAGGTCAGGACGCCGAACACCACCGCCCATTGCTCGCGCTCGGCGACGTCGATCACCACCGGCGCCTTGATCACCGGCGGCGGGTCGCGGCGGATGCGCGACACGCGCGGGCCGGCATCGGTCGCCGCCAGATTGACGAACTGCTTCCCGGTTGGTTGCGGACTGGCCATCGCAGCCGTGACTAAGGCGAAGCTCTTATCATTCGGTTACGACCGAGCCGCCGAGTGATTGCGAGGCAATCACGAGGTAGCGCGAAGAGACGGTGAGAGCCCGGATCGGGTGGCGATGGTCCCGCGCTATGTTTGCACCCACCTCGCTTATCACGAGGCACAGTGCCGCGCGCTCGACGAGCTGGTGGTGATGTCGGCGATCGCCGAGCAGACGGCCAGCGTCGATGGCGCCGACCGTTCGGGCTGTTTCTTCGTGACCGACGCCTGGCGCCGCAGCGGCGACGGCTGGAAAATCGCCGCGCGCTACTCGACCCGCGCCGAACCGGCCCCGGAAGCGAGCCTCCAGAGGATGTTCGGGAAATAGCACGGAGACCGCTCAGCGCCTGCGCCTTTACCCTTCCGCAATCCCCCGCTGCCATTCTGTCCGCGATGGACACAAAGGCGATCATAGTCTCGGCCGTGATGCTCGGCGCGATCGGCGGCTATGCCTGGTCGTCGCACGGGAGCCCGGCTGCGCCAACTGCCGCTCCGGCCAAGGCGACGATGATGGCCTTGCCCGAATCGCCCGAAGAGCTGCCCGCCGCCGAAGACCGGGAATGGGCGGCGCGGTCCGACGATTCGGCCCAAGCCGCGATGGCGCCCGCGTCGGGCCCGGCCACCGCTCCAGTCGCCAGCGCGACACCGGATCGATCGGTTTATTATTCTGGCTGCAACGCCGTCCGCGCCGCGGGCAAGGCGCCGCTTCACGCCGGCCAGCCGGGCTATCGCAGCGAGATGGACGGCGACGGCGACGGCATCGCCTGCGAACCCCACCGCCGCTTCTAGGGCGGCGCGCGCGAGCACTGACCGGTCGGCTGATTATTGCGAGGCTGGGCCGGGTTCGGGTTCGGGAGCGGCTGTTCCGGCCGTCGCACCATTCGCCGCCTTGGCCCTGGCCGCCGCGATCGCCTTCGCCTGTGCCTCGCGCGCTTCGCGATTGGCCTTGGCCGCTTGATAGCGCTGGTATTCGGTCGGCTCGGGCTCAGTGATGAACATGCCGCCGATTGATTCGCCCTTGGCCACCCGCGCCGCCATTTCGGCGGCGGTCAGCGCCGCGCCGACCAGATTGATCCCGGCCCCGGCGCCGATGCAGCCGGCCGCTCCGACCACCGCGCAACTGGTATCGCGCATCCGGTCAGGCCGTCTCGGCCGCCCGCCGTTGAGCATCCCGCGGTTCGCTTCGACCACGTCGGGGTCGAGCCGGTATCCCTGCGGTCGCTTCCCGCACACCACGATCTCGCCCGGCTCGGCGTCAGCCAGCCTCAGGCAGCGGTTGACGGGCGCCGCCGGCTCGGCGGTTTCCGGAGGAGTCGCGGCTGGCGTATCGGCGGCCGGCGCTGCAGTGGCCGGCACCGCGCCAGCGATATCAGCGAGCAGTGCGATCGCAACGAGCAGTCCGGGCGGCATAAGCTTACCCTGTCCGCAGCGACGTTGCGGGGCAATGAACACCGCCGGTAAGCTAACCTCCGTCAGTCCTTCTTTCCGTCCTCGTCGAAGCTCTTGATCGGCTTGAGCACGCCGAACTTTTCTTTCAGCGGCGTATGGCCCAGCGGCGGCCAGTCAACCGGATTTTCGGCGCAGCCGGTGTCGGGCAGCCGGTCAAGCAGGTCGCGCACAAGAGTCAGCCGGCCGCGGCGCTGGTCGTTGAAATCGATCAGGGTCCACGGCGCGTGGCGGGTGTGAGTCGCTTTGAGCATCGCTTCGCGGGCCGCGGTGTAATCGCGGTAATGGGCCCGCGCCGCTTGGTCGATCGGCGACAGCTTCCAGCGCTTGAGGGGGTCGGAGACTCGCTCGGCGAAGCGCTCTTCCTGCTTGTCCTGGTCGCAGGTCAGCCAATATTTGAACAACAGGATGCCGTCGTCGACCAGCATCTTCTCGAACTCGGGCACGCCCTCGAGGAACGCCTCGACCTGCTGCGGCGTGGCAAAGCCCATGACCTTTTCGACCCCGGCGCGATTGTACCAGCTGCGATCGAACAGCGCGATCTGGCCCTTGCCCGGCAGATGTTCGACAAAGCGCTGGAAATACCAATGGCCGGCCTCCTCCTCGCTCGGCCTACCAAGGGCGACGACGCGGCACTGGCGCGGGTTGATCTTGTCGGCGACGGCGCCGATCGCGCCGCCCTTGCCGGCGGTATCGCGGCCTTCGAACAGCACGACCATGCGCTGGCCGGTGGCGGCGATCCAGCGCGCCATCTCGACCAGCTCGGCCTGCATCGGTTCGAGGAATGCTTCGTAATGCTTGCGTTTCATCCGGCTCATCCCTGGGGCTCCTCGCGGCCCGCATAGCGCCTCGCAGGCGGCAGGGACATGGCCGGAGGTCGCGCGGCGTGCGCTCTAGCGCTGCGCCGCCCCGCTCGGGCCGCCGCGGGTCAGCACCACGGCCGGCGGCCGCCGGCGTAAGGCCGGGCGAGGCCTTCATCGACCAGAATGTCGCCGACGCTGCGGCCGTCGACCAGCACGATCCTCAATTTGCGTCCGTAGCGGTCGATGTCGCGGTCGATCGCCTGAAGGCTGACCGCCCCGCCGTTGAGCAGCTGGCGCAGCCGTTGGGTGGCGCGGTCGCCCAGCTCCTGTTCCGCTGGGCAACGCGGCCCGTGGGTTTCGGGGGCGTCAATGTCGGCCACGCGGATCTTCTGTCCGCCGAGCCACAGCGTGTCGCCGTCAACCACACAATTGGTCCCGCCGCCCGTATGGCAAGTGCCGAAGTTGGCGCGAATGGAACCGGTCGCGGCATGGGTCGGCAATGCGCCGATCCAGCCCGAGCCATAGACCGTGCCGGCCAACGCCGCGCCGGCCCACCGCGGGACCGATCGCGCCCAGCGGCGCAACCGGCGTCCGCCGTTATCTTGCGACCATTGTTTACGCACCGAGCAAACTCACCATACCGAGACGAAGATGGTGCCCGAAATGGCCCCGCGCAGCAACTTCCGGCGGGGCAATCAGGGGTTAGAATGGAGCCGATCGGGGTGGTTTGGAGCGGCAATCGGCGCCGCTCACGCTCAACTCGACTCATCCCTCAATCGCTTCGTCGCAACCGATGAATCGATTTGGGCCGAATGTCGTTGCGGCGATATGGCATGGAGCCCCAAACTTCCGACCAGTTCGGTCATTCGAGGAGCCTGGTACCTGGCCGAACGGCAGATGCTCGATCTGCTGTTTACCAGTGGCCGCCGCTACATTTATTCGAATGTGCCGATGGCGGTGGCGAGCGGCTTTGCAGCAGCCGAATCGAAAGGCCGGTTCTACAATTCCGAGATCCGCAACCGCTTCGCGTGCCGCGAAGTGGAACGCGATGAACTGGCGGAGCGCAAGGCAGCCTGAGCTGACCGCGCCATGCCCTCGCCGGCATGGAAAGCGCAGTGCAATCTATTTTTAACGGGTCGGGCGCACACTCCGCGCATGATCCCGATCCGTCACAGTTCGCTGTTCAAGAGCCGCTGGGTCGCCTTGCTGTGGGCGGCCGGCATCATCTGGTTCGCGATCGACTTCGCTGGACCGGACGAACAGACCGGCAACAATTCGACCGCCACCGTTCAAGATGTGACCGGCGCGACCGTCAGCCAAGACGACCTCAAGAAGTTCGCCGATTTCGCCGGCGGGACGAAGTAAGGCGGCCGGTCAGAGACCCTGGCCGTCTTTTTCTTCCTCAAACGTCACCGCGACATCGGCATTGGCCGATAGCCGCACAACGTCGCCTTCGACCTCGGCAACCAGCCCGCGCGAAATATAATGGTGGTGGCCTTCGTGGCCGCCGAAGCCGCTGTCCTTCTTGGTCAGCTTGATCCGGTCACCATCAATGTGGTCGACCGTTCCAACCGCCACGCCGTCGGCGCCGATCACGCTCATATGCTCACGAATATCGTCAAAGCCGCTCATCGCTCTCTCCTTCAGTTGGGTTGAAACGCGCATAACAGGCCTAAGGATGCGTCAGCCGGCGGGCTTGAGATCAATTTGAGAGATGTGCCACCGCAGCTGGGCCGGAGTTGCTCCGTCGACGTCGTTGACCCGCCGCAGAGTCGCAGTCCCCGAGCGGTTGAAGGTACCGCCGGCCTTGAGCCGGCCGTAAAGCACGAACGGCACGGTGACGTAGATCGAGCCGGCCGCGCCTTCGGTGTCGCCGGGCTTCCCGACCTGGGCGTGGATCTCGGAATAATCGGCGAACCGACTGGCGAACTGTTTGTCGGTGAGGCCGCTGTCGCCCCACAGCTTGCGCGCTTCGGCCAGGCGGCCCTGCTCGAGCAGCGCGCCATATTGCTGCATGACCTGACCGGCTGCCTCGGCGCTCTTGGGGTCGATTGGCCCCTGCGGTTCCTCGAGCGGCGTCTTGTCGTCGGGCAGTCCGCCGGGCGTGCCAGGCGCTGGTGGAACAAGCGGGGCGGTGCTGTTCCCACCGTCCGGCAACACGGCGGCGGAGCCGTTGCCGGCCTCTTCCACAACGTTGTTGGCGGGGTTGGTGTCGGCGGGGCGGCTGCACGCGCTCAACAGCGCCGCAGCCATTATCCAGAGGTTTCGATGGTCCATGCGGCCTCCCTAGCGCGGATCGGGTGGGTTCGGAACCGCTCAGTGTTCGGATCGTTCGTTTCGCTACAACAACAGCTCAACTGGGCATAACAGGGAGAATTTTCATGTCCGACAACGATCGCGAGACGGTCGATCGCACAACGATCGTCGAGACCGGCGGGGGCGGCGGAGGCGGCGGAGTGCTTGCCGTCGTGCTGCTGATCATCGTCGTCCTGGTCCTCTTGTTCATGTTCCGCGACCAGCTCGGTTTCGGCGCCAACAAGACCGAGGTGAAAATCCCCGACAAGATCGAAGTCAACGTCAACTAACGCTGATCGAAACGGTGGCGGGTCCGTCCGGATCCGCCACTTCGACGCGCGGGTGCGAGTCTCGTGCGGAAACGGGCATGGCTCCATCGGGGCCGTGCCCGTTTGAACTTGTGCGCGGCAGGCTCTAACGAACTTGCGATGCAAGCGAACGCGACGCGCTATCTGACGGGCTTCGGCGGCCATTTCGAAACCGAGGCGGTTGACGGTGCTCTTCCGATTGGGCGCAACAGCCCGCAACGGCCGGCCTTCGGGCTGTACACCGAGCAATTGTCGGGCAGCGCCTTCACCGCGGTACGCCACGACAACCGTCGCAGCTGGCTGTACCGGATGCGCCCGACCGCCGATCACCGGCCGTTCGAGCGCTACCATGGCGCGGGGCTATTCGAGGCGGCCGCGAGCGACGGACCATTGGCTCCCAACCGGCTGCGCTGGGATCCGCTGGCCGACCTGCGCGGCGACGACGACTTCGTCGATGGCCTGGCGGCGATGCTGCGCGCCGGACAACCCGACCAGCTCGAGGGCGTCAGCGTCTACGTCTACCGCGCTTCCCGCAGCATGGACCGGCGGGTGTTGGTCGATGCCGATGGCGAACTGCTGATCATTCCGCAACACGGCACGATCGAGCTGCAGTCCGAGCTTGGACGGCTTGAGGTCGCACCCGGATCGATCGGATTGGTGCCGCGCGGAGTGAAGTTCCGGGTGGTGCTGCGCGACGGCGAAGCGCGCGGCTATGTCTCCGAGAATTATGGCGCATCGTTCCGCCTGCCCGAACTCGGCCCGATCGGCGCCAACGGCCTCGCCAGCGCGCGCGACTTCGAATTTCCGGTGGCGTGGTTCGAGGACCGCGACGAGCAGGTCGAGGTGGTCCAGAAATATCTTGGCCAATTATGGGTCACGACCCTCGAGCATTCGCCGCTCGATGTCGTGGCATGGCACGGCAATTATGCCCCGTGCCGCTATGACCTCAATCGCTTCAACGCGATCGGCACGGTCAGCTTCGACCACCCCGACCCGTCGATTTTCACCGTCCTGACCAGCCCCAGCAATGTGGCCGGGCGCGCCAACGCCGACTTCGTCATCTTCCCGCCGCGGTGGATGGTGGCCGAGGACACGTTCCGCCCGCCATGGTTCCACCGCAACGTGATGAGCGAGGCGATGGGGCTGATTTCGGGCGCCTATGACGCCAAGGCCGAGGGCTTCGCGCCGGGCGGGCTGAGCTTGCACAACCTGATGAGCGGACACGGGCCCGATCTCGACAGCTGGCGCAAGGCGTCCGCGGCCGAACTGAAGCCAGCCAAGATCGACGGCGCGCTGGCGTTCATGGTCGAGACCTGCTGGCCGTACCGCCCGACACACTTTGCACTGGAGCATGCCCAGCCGGATTACGATCGGGCGTGGGCCGGCTTCCCCAAGGCCAAGCTGCCATGATCGAGCTCGATGAAACCCACGACCCGGCGCGGACCAGCTGGGTCGACGGAGCCGGGCCGGGCAGCGATTTCCCGCTGCAGAATCTGCCGCTCGGGATCTTTTCGGAAGCCAAAGGGCAGCGCCGCCCGGGGGTTGCGATCGGCGACTTCATCCTCGACCTCGCCGGCGCCGCCGAGCTGCTCGACGAGGCGTGGCGCGAGGATCTGGCGCAGCCGGTGCTCAACGCGTGGCTGGCGCGTGGCCCCGACGATCACCGGGCAATGCGCCAGCGGCTGTTCGAAATGCTTGGCGACGAGCGCTATCGCGACGACCTCGAAATGCATCTGATCGGCCACAGCGAGGTCCGGATGCACCTGCCGTGCCTGATCGGCGACTACACCGACTTCTACGTCGGCATCCACCACGCGACCAATGTCGGCAAGCAGTTCCGGCCCGACAATCCGTTGCTGCCCAATTATAAATATCTGCCGATCGGATATCACGGGCGGGCGAGCTCGGTGCGCGCTTCGGGCGAGCCGGTGGTGCGGCCCAATGGCCAGCGCAAGCCGCCCGACGCCGACGCGCCCGATTACGGACCGTGCCGACGGCTCGATTACGAGCTCGAGCTCGGCCTGTGGGTCGGCCGCGGCAACGAGCTCGGCCAGCCGATCCCGATCGCCGAGGCCGGGCAGCACATCGCCGGCTATTGCCTGCTCAACGATTGGTCGGCGCGCGACATCCAGGCGTGGGAATATCAGCCGCTCGGCCCGTTCCTGGCCAAGAACTTCCAGACCGGCGTCTCGCCCTGGGTGGTGACGGCCGAGGCGCTCGCCCCGTTCCGCAAACCGATGCCGCCGCGGCCGGCGGGCGACCCCGACCCCCTGCCTTACCTCGACGATCCGGACTTCGCGACCAGCGGCGCACTCGACATCCAGCTTGAGGTTACTTTGTCGACCCAGGCAATGCGCGATGCCGGGCTGGCGCCGGTCCGATTGTCCCACGGCGGCGCGGCGGCGGCGATGTACTGGAGCGACGCGCAGATCGTCGCCCATCACGCATCCAATGGCTGCAACCTCCAACCCGGCGATTTGATCGGGACCGGCACCTTGTCGACCGACAGCGACCAGGGGCTCGGATCGCTGATCGAGATCAGCCGTGGCGGCAAGCAGCCGATCACGCTTCCGAATGGCGAGACGCGCAGCTTCCTCGCGGACGGCGACGAGGTCATTCTAAAAGCGTGGTGCGAGCGCGAGGGCGCGGTGCGGATCGGTTTTGGCCAATGCGTCGGCCGGATCCTGCCGGCGCCGGAGCGCTAGAGCAGGCCGAGATTCTCGCCCATCTGACGGGTCGCGGCGTAGAGCAGATCGAGGTTGGGGGTCGCGATCCGATGGCGCGTGGCGATTTCGCGCGGCGCGCCGAGCAGCGCTTCGAGTTCGATCGGGCGCCCTGCCTCGACGTCCTGCAACATCGAGGTCTTGAATGCGCCGAGCCGGGCAGTCACTTTCATCCGCTCGCGGCCGCTTTCGGCAATCGGGCAGCCGATCGCCGCTCCGATTTCCGCCAGCTCGGTCATTGCGTCGAGCATGAATACCCGCAGCGCCGGATCCGCGAGCAGGCGGTCGGCGGTCGAGCGGGTCAGCGCCGACAGCGGGTTGATCGTCGCATTGCCCCACAATTTGTACCAGATCGCACGCCGCACATTGTCGCTCAATTCAACCGTGATTCCAGCGCGCTCGAACACCGCGGCGACCTGGTCGCGGCGCTCGCTGGGGCCGCCGTCCGGTTCGCCGAGAATCAAGCGGTCGGCATGCTTGACCACCACCTCAGCCGGCGCCGGACTGCTGCACGCGGCGTGGACGACGCAACCGAGGAACTGGTCGGTTGGCAGAGCGGCGGCAATGCGCGAGCCGGGATCGACCGAGGCGAGCGGCTGTGAAGTCAGCCACCATGGCACGCCGTTGAGCATCGGCACGATGCGCGTTGCGGGGCCGATCATCGGCCGCACCGCTTCGGCCGCGGCGGCCAGCGCCGGCGCCTTGACCGCCAGCACGACGATGTCGTGGACGCCAAGCTCGGCCGGGTCGTCGGATGCGTGCAGCGGGACTGTATTGGACGACCCGCCCTGTTCGAGCCGCAGCCCTCCGGCCTGCAATTTCGCCAGCGTCGCGCCGCGGGCGAGCACCGTCACCGGCTGGCCGGCGAGCGCCAGCCGGCCGGCGATCCAGCCGCCGATCGCCCCCGCGCCGACGACCGCGATGCGGGCCTCAGTCGCGTTCATTGTCCCAGATGATCGAGACGATCCGCCAAGCCCTGTGCGGGATCGCGAAACAGCTGAATCGAATTGATTCCGTGCCGCTCGGGCATGGCATCGCCGAGCGACGCAACGGCCTCATAGCTGCTCCAGGTGTGGGCGACGCAATCATGCGAGAACTGCGCTCCAACGACTATTCCTTATTGACCAGGGAAGTATCTCATTCTGAAAATCGATTGAAACGAGGGCACAGTCCTCATGTGTCCAGACTCCGAGATTCTCCTTCATGGTCGAAAACGTCTCCCCTCCCGTCGGGTCGGGGGCAATAAGTCCAGAGGCAGTTTAGAGTCGAGTGATAATGCAGGCCGTTCATCCCGGCTTAGAACCGGCCGCTATCGCCAAGCCTAATGTCCGTTTTCCACCCATTGCGGACATTGGCGCCGGCCGCCGTGACCTGTGGCGGACACGCTGCTAACTGGCAAAGGCTGATCGATAGGAGCGGCCATATGAACCGTGTGACTCGCTGGTTTGGTGCATTCGTTGCGGGACTGGTCGCCGCCACCCCGGCCCTGGCCAAGGTCGAGGCGTTCCCGTCATCCTTTCGCACCCGCGAAATCGCGGTGGAAGGGGCGACCATCCATACGCGGATAGGCGGGCACGGACCGGTTGTTTTGCTGCTGCACGGATTTGGCGACACCGGCGACATGTGGGCGCCGCTCGCGGCCCGGCTGGCGGCCGATCATACGATTGTCGTTCCCGATCGTCGCGGAATGGGCCTCTCGTCCCACCCAGAGACTGGCTACGACAAGAAGAGCGAAGCCAAGGACATTGCTGCGGTCCTCCATACGCTCGGGCTCGACGGGTCGCTGGCGGTGGTCACGCACGACATCGGCAATATGGTCGGCTACGCCTTCGCCGCCCAGAATCGCGACCGGGTCAGCCGCTGGGTGGTGATGGATGCCCCGCTGCCTGGGCTCGGCATTTGGGGCGACGTGGTCAAGGACCGGCGGACCTGGCACTTCGACTTCTTCGGGCCGGACGAGGAGCGGCTTGTTGCCGGCCGCGAGCGGCTTTACCTCGATCGCTTTTACAATGAACTATCCGCCGACCCGAAGCACATCGGTGAGGACACGCGCGCTCACTATGCCGCGCTCTATTCTCGCCCTCATGCGATCCATAACGCGTTCGCCCAATTCGCCGCCTTCCGCCAGGATGCGGTCGATAATGTGAAATTCCTCGCCGCGGGCAAGCTCACGATGCCGGTCCTCGCGATCGGTGGCGAAAAGTCGTTCGGGATCGGCTTCGCCAACGAAATCGCCTTCGCCGCGACCGATGTCCGCGCGCTCAGCATCCCTGATTCCGGTCACTGGTTGATGGAGGAGCAGCCCAAGGCGACAATGGACGCGATCGTGGCCTTCCTCGCCGAACCGGCCAAGCGATAGCAGCTCGCCCCCAGGGGCTGGCCAAGGTCCGCTTCGGGTCGAAAGCAGACCTAAGCAGCCCATGGTTTTACTGGGTGGACTCACCTTCGGTTTAGATCGCACATTGGCACCCGCGGGCGGCCGACGTTCGGGTAAATGCTTTTTGGAACCGCGAACGGATAGACACTGATCCCCCTGACTGGGGCACTCAGCCCACTGCGGCGATTGGGCCGGCGCCCCGTTGCCCCACCCAAGACCAAGCACCTAAGCCGGATAGCCAACGCAGCCCTGTACAATGAAACTGAATTCCTTGACCGTTAGCGCCGGCCACGTCGTGACTAGGCGTAGACCCCCGCGGGAGCATGACATGGACTTCTCAGTGGTCATCCCACTTTATAACAAGGAACCCCATGTCGCCGAAGCGATCCAGAGCGCGCTCGACCAGTCGATTGCGGCGCGGGAGATCATCGTCGTTGACGATGGATCGACCGATGGCAGCAGAGAGATCGTCGAGCGCTTGCGCGATCCGCGGGTGAAGCTGCTGACCCGCTCGCCGCCAGGTCCGGGCGGCTACGCAGCGCGTAATCTGGGTATCGAGTCAGCCATGGGCGAATGGGTCGCCTTCCTCGATGCGGATGATTATTGGCATGCCGATCATCTTCAAAGTCTTGCCGAAGCTGTGGCAGGGGCCGGGGAATTGGCGGGCGGCGCATTTTCCCGTCTCGAGGTCGTGAAGGGTAGTCAGCGCGCGCTTGCCCCTGTGTCGAGCCGTTACCTTGATCCTGGCAAGCCGAATTCCTTCGCCAATATGCTTCGGGCATGGCTCAATACTGGAACGTGCCCAATATGGACGAGCGCCGCCGCCTTCCGCCGCGACGTACTGCTTCGCGCGGGTCTTTTTCCAAGCGGTCGGACTTTGCGCGGCGGGGACAAAGACTTGTGGTTACGCGCGATGGCCATCGCGCCGATGGCCTTTTCCCAGGCTGTGACGGGGGCGTTTCGCCTAGACGGCGTGAACCGCGTGAGCAATATCACGCGCCACAATGAGCTTCCGCTCATCACTCTAACCATCCGCGATCTGCTAGCGTGCAGCGAACCTCAGATCAGTGACCTGCTCAAACAAATCTCTAACAATGAAGTGTGCCTCTACGCAAAATACTCCGCGGGCCGGGGCGATCCTGTGGGACTGAAATTTCTCCAGGCGCTGTATATGCCGTCCGGCATTGTAACCGCGATAAAGGTGTTAACGTGGAGCGCCTTGGGCCTTTTTCTTGGTATTTTCAGAAAATTCCAGCATCGCTGACCTTAGGCAGTAGTCAACTTTGGAATCGGGTCTGCCGCCCCCACCCACTACCGAACCTCAGGACGCGGAAGCGCACTTTGCGATCCGCGTTGGCCCTGACCCGAGCGGGCTTTCCGGCGCCACAACGCAACAACCGAAGTGGAGAATTAATTTGGCTTTAACCGCTCGCGTGTACTTGCCGTTCGTCGTTCCTGGAGCTTCGCCCCAATGCCGAAACCGCTCATACATCGCATACGCGAAATACTTCATGACCATGGTCGTCTCGCCGCAGTGTCTCATTCACTGACGGGCAACGACAATCTGTACGATTCCGGCTTGACTTCGCATGCCACGATCCACGTCATGCTCGCTTTGGAAGAGGCTTTCGATTTAGAGTTCCCCGACGAATTGCTGTCCCGCGGAACGTTCGAATCCATCGATAATATATCCGCTGCAATTGTTCAGCTCGACCCCTCGGCCGCGGTGAGTTAACGCGATGGCCAACCACGCCTCGCCGGCGCTTCACGCATCTGGAACGGACGGCGATTTTCTCAGCAAGATCCGCCAGGTTGTCGACGAAGTTGCGCGTCCGCACGCTGAGGAGGTGGATCGCGAAGCTCGCTTTCCGAAAGAATGCATTGACGCACTCAGGCAAATGGGAGCGCTTTCAGCATTTCTCACTCCGTCGCTCGGCGGCCGCGCAGTTTCCTTCAGCGCGATCGCCGAAGCGTGCTTCGTGCTGGGGAGGGGCTGCAGCGCCAGCGCGATGGTCTTCGCGATGCACCAGATACAGGTAATCACGCTGTCGCGGCATGCATCAGACCAGCCATACTTTAACGCCTACCTTCGCCGGCTCGCAGAAGGCCAGCGCCTGATCGCATCGGTTACATCCGAAGTCGGCAACGGGGGCGATCTTAGCCGATCGAACGTTGCTCTAACGCCGGACGGTGACGAAGGCGGCGACGAATTCGTTTTCTCGAAAATTGCCCCGACGGTTTCTTACGGCATCTATGCGGACGACTTGCTGACCACGCTTCGCCGCGGACCGGGCGCGGAGGCTGGAGATCAGGTCTTGGTGTTGACCCATAGTGATCACGCCACGCTTGACGAGCAAGGGACTTGGGATCCCCTGGGGATGCGCGGAACATGCTCACCTGGGTTTCAAATCTCCGCCAGGTTACACGCCGATCAGGTGGTGGCCGAACCCTTTGCACGGATTGCGCCACAGTCGATGGTACCGATAAGCCATATCCTGTGGTCGCATGTGTGGCATGGCATCGCGACCGACGCCTTCGATCGCGCTCGCGCATTTGTTCGCGCGCAGGCGAAGCAGTCGCCCGGCAATACGCCCCAAACTGCCATCAAGCTTTCGAAGTTGATGGCTAAACTACAAAGCCTTCGAAGCGAGGTTCGCGGCGCGCTCGGTGAATTTCTTGAGCAGTATGAAGACCGCGATAAATTGATGACCTTTGCGTCGGTGCTGAGGTTCAATAGTTTGAAACTCGCCTCGTCGGAACTGACGGTCCGCGTGTGCCGTGACGCGCTCGAACTGATCGGCATCCTCGGATACCAAAACAATTCAAAGTTCAGCGTGGGTCGGCACCTACGGGACGCGTTGTCAGCTCCGCTGATGATCGCCAACGAACGAATCCATTCCACCAACGCTGGACTCCTACTTGTCGCCAAGGAGGTCTGAGCGTGGCCAAGTTTCGCGAGGCGACCTCGGAAGAAGCCGCCTTCCTCGCCAGTTTGCTGGAACACGGGCTTTTGATCGAAAGCGACGTGCCGGGTGTCTACGGATACAACGCTGTTTTCGTCGACATCTTTGAACGCCTGGACGGTCTGATCACCCGCCACGCAGAAGTGGATCGGGCGGAATCAATTCGATTTCCGCCGGTTCTTCCCAAAACAACGATGGAAAGTTGCGGATATCTGGCGTCCTTTCCGCATCTCGGCGCTTCGCTGTTTGGTTTCGAAGGATCAGAATCTCATGCCGCCGAACTAGCCGAAACCGCCGCCAATCACGGTCCTTGGCCACACCAAGTACAGACAGATCTCGTTATGACCCCGGCGGCTTGCTATCCGGTCTATCCGGCAATCGCCAGGCGAGGTCCCCTTGCGCCGGACGGAATCTGCATCGACGCGGGCGCAGCGATGGTTTTCCGGAACGAGCCATCGGGTGATCCCGCCCGAATGCAGATTTTTCGGCAGCGCGAACTCGTTCGAATTGCGGAGCCCGACACGGTTGCCGAATGGCGCAACAGCTGGCGAGACCGCGCGATGAGGATATTCCAGTCGCTCGAGCTGGAACCCAAGCTTGATGTCGCATCGGATCCTTTCTTTGGCCACAGCGGCCGACTCCTCTCGGCGTCGCAGCGCGAGCAGGCGCTAAAGTTCGAGATTCTTGTCCAAATCGCGTCGCCTCAGCCGACAGCGCTAGCGAGCTTCAATTATCATCAAGACCACTTCACGCGAGTGCATGGGATTTCGATGAGCGATTCTAGCCCCGCCCATACCGCGTGCCTCGGTTTTGGCATGGAACGCTGCACACTCGCCCTACTGCGCAAGCACGGTCTCGACCCTGTCCTCTGGCCGTCCAGCGTAAGGTTGGAACTGTGGCAGTGACATCCTTGCCGCACGACTACCTACCGCATCAGCTTCATGGTCCCGCTCGCTCCTATCGCGAGACCAACTGCTACACGGATGTCCTGATTGAACTCCTGCACTCACAAGGCTTGGAGCCACTAGCGGGCTTGGGTCATCTGGTGCGTACAGATTTCGAAGGCGACCAGTTTAGTTTCTTCAAGATCCCGCAAGGCGACATGGAGAGATTATATGGCGTCGACATCCACGAAATGCAGCCTGTCGGGCGGCTCCCGGATCAGATCGAGCTCCAACTAAGTCTCGGGCGCATAATGTTGGTCGAAATGGACTCCTACTTTCTTCCGGACACAGCCGCGACCGACTATCGCCGCAATCACGTCAAGAGCAGTATCGCGGTCTGTTCGATCGACCAGTCTGCGCAATCGGCGACCTACCTCCACAATACCGGAATGCACCTTCTTTTCGGCGAGGACTATCGGGGGATTTTCAGACTCGACAGCCTTCCGGATGCCTGCCTCCCACCTTACATAGAATTGGCTCGTTTCGACGCGGGAAGTCCGCTCGCCGGCGTAGAACTTTGCTCGACTTCTCGTGACCTGCTGGCGGCGCATTTGAAGCTTAGGCCGCGCTCCAACCCGTTCGCAATGTTCGGAGAGCGCCTAACCGAGGACCTGCCGCGGCTCCTCAATTGTAAGGTCGAGGAATTCCACGCCTACGCTTTCGCGACGGTCCGAATGGCCGGCGCCGCCTTCGATTTGCTCGGCGCGCATGCCGAGTGGTTGTTCGGACACCCTGTTGCTCCTGCGCTGCTCGACATTGTGAAAGGGTGTCAGATCCTTTCTTTCCGCCTCGCGCGACGGCGTCGGTTCGACTTCGAGCCGGTCCTTGCGGAGCTGGCGGCGTCTTGGGATGACGCGATGTCCGAACTGGAGCGGGCGGTGGCGTAGTGCGAAAGGCTGTAACGGGCTGGACCCCGGCCGAAGTGACCTATGGCGACGATGCTGACGCAGTCTTCTCGACGGTCTTTGTCGCGCCGACCAACGGGTTTCTTCGGTTCGACGGGATTGCCACGTTGGCTACGGTCGTCGTTGATGGACAGCCCGTCGCCGAATCGTCGTCGATGTGGCTACCGCTCGACATAGCGGTGGCGGCCGGCGAACACCGCATCGATGTTCATTGCCGGGCGCTCGCGGATGAACTCGCAATTGCTCGTAAGCCCAGGGCCCGCTGGCGCCAAAAAGTCGCTTACGATAACAATTTGCGCTGGTTTCGGACGTCGCTATTGGGGCGAGCGCCGGGCTTCGCGCCCGGACCACCAATCGTTGGCCTTTGGCGCCCAGTGTGGTTCGTTGCCGATGAGCCGAATTTTCAGGTGCGCGCCCGCCTGGTCGATGGGGTTGGCGTCGTCAACGTCACGTCCAGTCTTCCTGATGGCGCCGTCGTCACGGTTGGCGACAGTCGAGGTGAATTTTGCGGAGGACGGGCGGTTGTTGAGGTAATTAGCCCGCGTCGATGGTGGCCGCACACGCACGGAGATCCCTATCTATATGACGTTAACGTTGACGGGTACGGGACCGTTCGTCGAGTTGGATTTCGTAGCATAGGGGCCTCCGACGACATCCTTCGCGACGGACTTCGACCCACAATTAACGACGTAAAGCTGTTCGTTCGCGGTGCGGTCTGGACTCCGGTTCCCGACGATCAACTTCGCTCAACCCTCGAAACAGCGCGTGATTACGGCCTAAACGCGGTTCGGCTTGCCGGAACAATGACGTACGAGACGGCGCACTTTCACGACCTTTGTGACGAGCTTGGGATGTTGGTCTGGCAAGACTTGATGTTCGCCAATTTCGACTATCCATTTTCCGACCCGGAGTTCCATCATTTAGTAGAACAGGAACTCGACGCGGTTGTCTCGATGATTGGTGGTCGGCCAAGCACTTTCTGCGTTTGTGGCAACTCGGAAGTTGAACAACAGGCCGCGATGTTGGGCCTCCCCCCTTTCCTCGCGCGCGCTCCGTTCTTCTACGATGAAATACCATCAGCACTGGAGCTTGCCGACGTAGATGCTCTGTATGTCCCTTCCGCGCCGTGCGGAGCGGATCGGCCCATGATCCCATCGCAGGGCGTTTCAAACTGGTTTGGCGTAGGCGGTTATCGCCAACCCTTGTCCACCGTTCGTGCCGCTGGTGTCCGATTTGCTTCCGAGTGTCTGGCGATCGCTAACATTGGTGACGACGTGTCAAACTTAGACATTGCGAACTGGAAGGTTGGCGTGGCACGCGACGTGGGTGCAGACTGGGACTTCGACGACGTTCGCAATCACTACCTAGAGCTCCTGTATGATGTCGACTGTGATCACATGCGGGGCACGGACCCCGAACGTTGGCTTGACCTGTCACGGCATGTGTCGGGCGATGTAATGTCGGAAGTGTTCGGGGAATGGCGGCGAAAGGACTCAGGCAGTCACGGGGGTTTCATCCTGTGGCTGCGGGATCTCGTTCCAGGCGCTGGATGGGGATTGATGGATAGTGCAGGAAACCCGAAACAGGCGTTTCGCGCGCTCCGCAAAGTCTTGGCGCCACTTGCGGTGTGGATGACTGACGAAGGTCTGGACGGATACGCCGTCCATGTCGCGAACGACCGTCCGCGACCATTTTCCGGCAAACTCTTGGTTCAGGCAAGCATCGGTGGCCGGATGCTGTACGATGGCGAGACAGCCGTCGAAGTCGCGGCCCACGATGTTTGGACCGGAGATGTCGAAACCATTCTCGGCCAGTGGATCGATGTCGCATTCACTTATCATTTCGGACCGCCGGCGCACGACCTTGTTACCGCTCAACTGCTCGACGAAGACTCCGCACTGATCGGTGACGCGCGACGGTTCCCAATGGGCCGGGGGCGGGTGTCCTGACCCCGTTCTATCTAGATTCCGGTGCATATAAGGTCGCAGCAATCTATCAGCCCGCGCTGACGCTGCCGACTGGCACGAGCGTGCTATTCGTTCCACCATTCGGATGGGACGACCAAGTCTCATATCGATCTCGGTTGGACTGGACCCTCGCGCTCGCCGAGTCCGGCATTGCGAGCTTACGCATGGATTTACCTGGCACGGGTGACTCTTCGGGGTTTGGGCACGACCCCGACATTGTCCGGGCGTGGGCCCGCGCCGTTGTCGACGGCGTCGCGTGGTTGCGCTCCGCCGGAGCCAATCGAGTTGCGGTGATTGCAATTGGGTTTGGAGGTTTGATCACGGCTCGCGCCGCGTCGGAAGGGGTAGCGATCGACGACTTGATCCTCTGGGGTGTACCGAACCGAGGAAGCGAACTTCTCCGCGAACTCAACGCCTTCGGCCGGCTAGAACGCTGGAAGACCGGCGAGCGGGCGGAAGACATCCCTGACGGAGACCTGAGAGCCGGGGGATACGGCCTGACGGCACAAGCGCAGGCTGAGCTTTCTTCGATAGATGTCGCAGACCTTCTCTGCTGCTTTAATCCGCCGCAACGCGCGCTCGTTATTGCCAGGGACGGCCTGCAGAAAGGCGCGCATTTGCACGATGCACTGCATGAAGCGGGTGTAGAAGTGCGGAGCCATCCTGGTCATGGCTGGGGTGCTATGCTGGCGAGGTTGCCGTCAGTTCCGCCCGAGCAAGTTTTTAAATTGGTCAACGAATGGCTCGCGGAGCGGACCGTATCAAACTGCGAGGCGCGCGATTTGCCCCGCCAATCGCTCGCCGCAGTAATGGGCGAGCCTGGTGTTCGCTTCCGGGAAAAAGCAATTATCTTCGACAATGGCGGAAAGAAACTGTTCGCAGTCGTGACTGAGCCGATCGATGTGCCCGTAGGCGACTTCACGGTCATCTTGTATAACGCGGGCGGTCATCGGCGCATCGGGCCGAACAGAATGTGGACCGACGCTGCTCGGCGATGGGCTGGCCTCGGGGTCCCGGTCATTCGGGTGGATCTGGAGGGCATTGGTGATGCGGATGGAGATGCCAGTCAGTATCGCGATGTCAACGAATTTTACCGGTCCGAACTGGTCCTCCAAGCTAATGCGGTGCTCGACTTGGCCGTCAGCGTCGGCCTTCCAGAGCGCTTTCTTATCGGCGGAATTTGCTCGGGCGCATTCTGGGCATTCCAAGTTGCCCTTTCCGACCCACGCGTTGCCAGCGTTGTTGCGGTCAATCCGGGGATGTTGGTTTTCGATCCGCAAGTGAAAGGCCGCCGTACTGCACGACGGTTGAAACGTTTGTTCGGCCCCGAAGGCCTGAAACGATTGATCCATGCAGAACGCAAGTCGGAACGGTTGGGGAATTTGCTCTCGTTCGCTTTGACATTGCCATTGCGCGCGGCGCGGTCGTCTCATGCACCCGCGCCTGACCCTCTCGAATCGCAATTGAGAGCACTTCGGGACCGCGGACAGAAAATGCACATTGCCTTTTGCGAGGACGAACCTTTCGAACAAGAACTATTGGTAAGTCCCAGCATTCAAAGCGCGCTTTCCTCTTGCGCCGTTAGCCAGAAATTGCCGTGTGCAAGTCACACCTTGAAGCCTCTTCGGGCTCAGCAGGCGACGAATGCAATGCTCGATGCCATTGTCAGTCAGGCCATTACGGCAACTCAACCGCGCGTCGTTGGTCGCAAGAGACACAGAAAGGAAGCGAGACGCACTGGGACGATGCAAAGTTTGAGAACCAAACCACGGGACAGATTCACTCAGCCGCATGGTCCAAGCCGGTGAACGATTTGCGCGGCCAGTGCTGCTGCTAATTGTCGCGGTCTCTGCCGAACCCAACTCCTGCCGCGAGTGGTACGCGAGTTGGAACAGCTATCGGCAAAGCAACGAAGGCGTTCAGCCAGACGAATCAGTGGCGCCCACCAGCGGCCGCCATTTGCAATAGCGGGAGCTCTTCGCGAGGTGCCGGTTGGGGTCAGGGGCAACGCCTTACCCCACCGCGCAACCAGGATTAGCGCCGTTTGCGCAAAATGCTTTGATTTAGGCTTGTGAAGGGCTGGTGCCACTTAGGTGACTCGAACACCTGACCCCATCATTACGAAGGCAGCGGTAGGGTTT
>JBDTRT010000032.1:0-4312 GCA_039931595.1 Sphingomicrobium sp. | reverse complement strand
CGGCTGCGTCAGGCGGCTGCGTCAGGCGGCTGCGTCAGGCGGCTGCGTCAGGCGGTCGTGGCGAGGCTTTGCGCGACTTCGCCGAGCTGGTCGGCGCAGGTCCCCCAGCCGTCCTGGAAGCCCATTGCGTCATGCGCCTTCGCGTCCGCGGCATCCTTGTGGAGCACGGTCGCGGTGTAGCGGGTCTTGCCGCCGCCGGCGTCCTCGAAGGTGTGGATCGCGGCGAACGGAAAGCCGTTGCAGCCGTCGTCCGGAAAAGTGTTCGGGCGGTAGCCGGGCAGCAGCGCGCTCGACCAGATGATCTTCTCGCCCTCGACCACTTCGAGGATGCACGCGCTGGCCTTATAGTCGAACCCGTTCGGGCCGGTCATGCGGGTGGTGAACTGGCCGCCGGGGCGGAGATCGATCGCCGCTTCCGGAGTTTCGTACGGCCGCGGCGCCCACCGCCGCTTGATATGCTCGGGATCGGTCCACGCCCGCCACACCAGGTCGCGCGGCGCATCGAGGATCTTCTCAATCTTGAGGTCGGTCTGGTCGTTCACTGGTCAGTCTCCCTGGCTTGCAATTGATCGACATAGGTTTCGAAACGGTCGGTGCGGGCTTCCCACAGCACGCGCTGGTCGGCGATCCAGTGTTCGGCGACCAACAGTGCGACGGGCTCGATCCGGCAAGTGCGGACGCGGCCGCTCTTGTGGCTGGCGATCAGCCCGCTCGCCTCGAGCGCCTGCAGATGCTGGAGCACCGCCGGAAAGGTGATCGGCAACGGCCGCGCCAGCTCCGACACCGAGGCCGGACCGCGGCTCAATCGGGCGAGCATACCGCGCCGGATCGGGTCGGACAGCGCCTGGAACGCGCGGTCGAGCGCGGCGGAATGAACGGCGGACTGGGGGGCGAGCGAATCGTTAAGCACATACTTAAGTATCGCACCCCTCCGGGCGACGCAACCGGCGCAAATGATGTTTTGACGGCGGCCTTTGCGAGGCGCAGTCTGGGCCCGGCGCAGTAGCGTATTGGAGGGCGCCCGAGTGAGGGGAACATCGTGCACGGGCGAGCCGCCAGCGACCGCGGTGAACTGAGCGAATCGCTCTATGTTGCGGCGCCCGCGGCCGAGGTCGAGAAGATCACCATCGGCGATTTGCTGCGACGCCAGGCGATCGCTCACGGCGACACCGTTGCGCTCAAGGAAATCGGCACCGACGGCGAGTTCCGCCGCAGCTGGACTTACGCCGAACTGGCGGCCGACGCCGAGCGGGTCGGGCGCGCGCTGGCCAGCCGCCATGCCCAGGGCGCCCGGATCGCGGTCTATGCCAACAACAGCCCGGAATGGGTGCTGCTAGAACTCGGCGCGGCAATGGCCGGAGTGACACTGGTGACGGTCAATCCGGCGTTCCAGGCGCGCGAGCTACATTATGTGCTTGAGCAGTCGCGCTCGGAGGCGCTTTATTATGTCGTGGAGTATCGCGGCAGCGCGATGAAGGCGCTGGCCGACGAGGTCTGCGCGACCCTGCCGGCGATCCGCCACCGGATCGACCTTGCCGATCATGCGGCGTTGTTCGACGGCGCCGACTGCGGCACCTTGCCGGTGGTCGCGCCGGGCCATGTGACGCAGATCCAATACACTTCGGGCACGACCGGTTTCCCCAAGGGCGCGCTGCTCCACCATCACGGGCTGGTGCAGAATGCGCGCGACGTCATGGCCCGGCTCGGGGTCGGCCCCGGCGACAGTTTCCTCCACGTCATGCCGATGTTTCACACCACCGGCTGCGGCGTGTGCCTGCTCGGCGCGCTCGACGCCGGCGCGACCATCCTGTTCGCGCCGATGTTCGATCCGGCGATGCTGGTGCGGGTGATCGAGCGCGAGCGCCCGGCAGCTCTGTTTGCAGTACCGACGATGCTGGTCGCGCTGGCCGATGAAGCGGTCCGCAGCGGGCGCGATGTGTCGTCGTTCGAGCGGATCCTGTCGGGCGGGGCGATGGTCGCGCCCGAGCTCGTCAATCGGATCCACGCGCTGTTCGGGCCGATGGTCCAGATCGCTTATGGCCAGACCGAATGCTCGCCGGTGATCACCATGGCGCGGCATGACGACGCGCTTGCCGACCTGACCATGACGATCGGCCAGCCGCTGCCCAACATCGATGTCGCGATCCGCGATCCGCTCAGCGGGGCGGTGCTGCCGATCGGCGAGCAAGGCGAGATCTGCACCCGCGGCTATCACGTCATGACCGGATATAATGACAATCCCCAGGCGACTGCGGCGGCGATCGATGGCGACGGCTGGCTCCACACCGGCGACCTCGGGCGGATGGATGCGCGCGGCTATGTGTCGATTACCGGGCGGGTCAAGGAGATGATCATCCGCGGCGGCGAGAATCTGTTTCCGGCCGAGATCGAGAATGCCATGCTCGAACATTCCGATATCGGCGAAGTGGCGGTGATCGGCGTGCCGTGCCCGCTCTATGGCGAGGAAGTCGCCTGCTTCTTGCGCGCTAGCGGTGGCCGGCGGCCCGACCCGGGCGAATTGAAGGCGTTTATTCGCGCGCGGCTGTCGCCGCAAAAGACGCCCAAGCACTGGCTGTGGGTCAGCGAGTGGCCGCTGACCGGGTCGGGCAAGATCCAGAAGTTCAAGTTGGCCGAGCAGTTCGCCGCCGGCGAGCACTGCATAGCGGCGCCGGCCAGCGCCGCGTCGGCCGACTGACGCGGAGCGGGCAACCCCCGGGGCAAGACTTTCCGAAGCTTTCCTCCGAAATGCAGCGAACGAGAGCGACTATTTAAGGATTTACCCTCCAAAGAGGATGAATCGACTTGGACAGACCGCATGCGCGACGAATTTATTCCTGACGGTACCCACGCGGGCGCGACGGCCGAGAGCCGCGCGGACGTCCGCACCAATTTGTTCGTGGCGGCGATCCTGCGCACGCCCGGTACCGCCCAGCAGGTCCGGATCCGCGACCTCTCGCCACTCGGGGCGAAGGTCGACGGAGCGACGGTTGCGGTCGGCTCGACGGTTACTCTGGTGCGCGGCCAGCTGAGCGTCGCCGGCCTCGTCGTGTGGTCCGAGGCGAACCGCTGCGGGCTGCAATTCCAGTCGTCGGTCGTGGTCCGCGAGTGGATGGCCCCATCGGTCAATCGCGAACAGCAGAGGGTCGATCAGATCGTCGCGGTGGTCCGCGCCGGCGCCGTGCCGCTCGCCGTGCCCGCCCAGCGGACAATCGAGACCCCCGATACGCTGGCTGAGGATATCATTCGGGTTGCAACCCTGCTCGGGCAGCTCGGCGATGAACTGGCGACCGACTTGGTGGTGGCCGCAACCTACCCGGTCAAACTGCAGTATCTCGATATCGCAGTGCAGACCCTCAACGCACTGGCCGAAACCGTCCGTGCCGAAGGCCCCGACCAGCCGTCGAACAGCGCCCGGCTGAGCGACTTGCGCAACAGTTGCACCGAAGCGCTTCGCGTCCGCCCTTGATTGCACCCGATTGACCGGATTTTCCGGCCGGATCATCGGCCGTGGGTTTCGCCCGGCGCAATGCGGGCTATAGGTGGTAGTGAGGCAGCGCATTGCGCGTCCCTTGACCGATCATCCTCGTGCCCAAGAGCAGGACCCAGTGCCGCGACGCGTGAAAGACTTCATCGAAATCAGCGAGCACACGCCGCTTGATGATCTAATCCACTTCCTCGAAGTGGTGCGCGACAATCTGCCCCGCAATGCCGAGCCGGAATTGAAGATTCGCGGCGACGACGTGTTCGGCCAGCGCCTGACCATCCGGTTCCTACGCGAGCCGACCGCCGAGGAGCTGGCGCTCGAGGAGAAATATGCGAGCCCGGCCGAGCCCGCCTCCGACGACCCGATCGAGGAGCTGCGCCACCGGCTCGACCAGGTCCCGTACAAGGCTGCGCGCAAGGGCCGGGCCGGAACCGGCTCCTAGATACTGGTCCAGAGTCCGGCCCAAAATCTGGCCTAATCTGGACTTCGGCGCGGGGCCTCCCTATCGGCCCGCAATGACAACCCAGCCCGCTTCAGCCATCACTGGCGAGACCATCCTGATCGTCGACTTCGGCAGCCAGGTGACCCAGCTGATCGCGCGCCGCGTACGCGAGGCCGGGGTGTATTGCGAGATCGCCCCGTTCAACACCGCCGCCGAAGCGTTCGAGCGCCTGTCGCCCAAGGGCATCATCTTGTCCGGCGGGCCGTCGTCGGTGATGTGGGACGACAGCCCGCGCGCACCCCAGCATTTCTTCGATTGCGGCCTGCCGATGCTCGCCATCTGCTACGGCCAGCAGACCATGGCGCACCAATTGGGCGGGGTCGTCG
>JBDTRT010000031.1:0-6105 GCA_039931595.1 Sphingomicrobium sp. | reverse complement strand
AGCGCCTTGCCCGACGGGCCATAGCCTTCCATCAGCCGGTCGGGGATGTAGACCATCGGGTCGGCGCCGAGCCGCCTCAGGAGCAGCACCAGCAGCGCTGCGCTGGTCGCGCCGTCGACGTCATAATCGCCGAAGATGGCGATGGTCTCGCCTGCCTCGACCGCGTCGGCGAGCCGTTTTGCGCCCTTGTCCATGTCCTGGAAGCAGGACGGGTCGGGCAGGAAGTCGCGAATCGTCGGGGTGCGGTGGCGGGCGAGATCCGAGCGCTCGACCCCGCGGGCGAGGAGTAATTCGTCGACCAGCGCGTCGGGGTTCAGGCCGGGCTCGCCCGATCGCCGCCAGCGCCACGGCTGGCCGCTGACCGACCGGTCGACGTTGAGTGCAAAGGTCATCGCTGGACTGTAGCCCCGCGCCGCCGCGGGTCCAGAGCTAGCGGCGATGCTCGGCCGTCACCCGACGCACAGTGCCCGAGCTGGCGCGCATCACGATGCTTTCGGTGGTGATGCAATGCTTGCGGCGATGGACCCCGTTGAGCAGCGATCCGTCGGTCACTCCGGTGGCGGCGAAGATGCAGTCGCCGGTGGCCATGTCGTCGATCGTGTAAATGCGGTCGAGGTCCTCGATCCCCCAGCGCCGGGCGCGGGCGATCTCGTCCTCGTTGCGGTACAGCAGGCGGCCCTGGATCTGTCCGCCGACGCAGCGCAGGGCGGCCGCCGCGAGCACGCCCTCGGGCGCTCCGCCGGTGCCCATGTAAAGGTCGACGCCGGTGTCGGGGTTGGTCGTGTCGATAACCCCGGCAACGTCGCCGTCGGGGATCAGCTTGACCCCGCAGCCGAGCGAGCGGAGCTCGGCAATTAGGTCGGCGTGGCGCGGCCGATCGAGCACGCAGACGATGATCTCGGACGGCTCGACGCCCTTGGCGGCGGCGACCGCGCGGACATTGTCCGACGGGCTGCGCTTGAGGTCGATGATGCCGTCGGCATAGCCCGGGCCGATCGCCAATTTGTCCATATAGACGTCAGGTGCATTGAGCAGGCCGCCCCGCTCGGCGATGGCCAGCACGGCCAGCGCGTTGGGGCCGCCCTTGGCAGTGATCGTCGTGCCTTCCAGCGGGTCGAGCGCGATGTCGATCTTGGGGCCGCTGTCCTGGGCGCTGCCGACGCGCTCGCCGATGAACAGCATCGGCGCCTCGTCGCGCTCGCCCTCGCCAATCACCACCGTGCCGTCCATCGGCAGTTCGTTGAGCGCGGTCCGCATCGCCTCGACCGCGGCATGGTCGGCGGCTTTCTCGTCGCCACGCCCGATCAACTCAGCCGCGGCGATCGCAGCCGCTTCGGTGACACGCACCATCTCAAGTACCAGCAGCCGGTCGAGAACGGTCGAAGCGGCTGGTTTAGTGCGAGTCATGGGTTCGGGAAGCTCCTGGGAAGTTGTGCGCCGGCGATAGGCAGGCGGGATAGGCTTGTCGAGGCGGGCATTCCGTCCGCCTGGTGGCCGAGCCTGGCCTAACCGACAACCCGTTCGAGCGCCTCGAAGCAAAGCGGATCGATCGCCGAGCCAACTTCGCCGCCGATGATTTGCATCGCCTCGTCCTGCGATAGCGCCGCGCGATAGGGGCGATCCGCGGTCAGGGCGTCGTAGAAATCGCAGACCGTGATGATTCGGGTCTCGCGCGCGATTGCGGCGTCGTTCAAACCCAACGGATATCCCGCGCCATCGAGCCGCTCATGATGGGCCGCGGCAATGTCGGCAAGATCGGCCAAGGCCCCAATCCGCCCGAGGATGGCGTGCGTATGGACCGCATGGTCGCGCATCATCTTCCATTCTTCGGCATTCAGCCGGGCCGGCTTATCGAGGATGCTGTTGGACACGCCGAGCTTGCCGATGTCGTGGAGCAACGCAGCCCGCCGAAGCCAGCGCCGGCGGGTCGGCATCACGCCCATTTGTGCCGCGATCCGCTCAGCATAGTCGGCGACGCGGGACGAATGGCCAGCGGTGTATGGGCTCTTGGCATCGATCACTTGGCCGAACGCCGCGGCGATGTCGTCCAGATAGTCATCGTCCACCGGTCGGGCTTGCTCCGCCGGGGCAAGCTGGACGAGCCGCGCGTCGATGAATGGCGATGACAGCCCGAGCCACAGGCTATCGCTGGTTGCGATCCGCTCGAATGCCGCGACCAGGGCGGGATCGAGCCAGCTGCCGGACCGGCGGCGGACCTCGTCGATCGCCGCCTGCCGGCCGGCATGGGTGTGGAACACATCGACGACCTGCGCCAATAACGCGATCCGCGACAGCAGAGGAATCGCCGCGCCGCTGAGCCTCTGCGGCCGGCCGGATCCGTCCCAATGCTCATCGAGGCTGTAAATCCCGTCGCACACCACATCGGAAAACCGCAGCGACCGGGCGATGTCGGCACCGCGGGTGCAGCGCGATACTATCAGGTCCTGGGCAATGGCGTCGCCGTTCCGAAGGATGTTGCCGATCGCTGCCGCGCGCCGATGAAGCGGAGCGCCGCGCGCGGTCTTGCTGGCGACGAAGTGAAGCGTCGCGGCAAGCCCCGTTCCGACCGTCTTGAAGCCCTGTTTGAAGGCGAGGTCGTCGGCCTGGTACAGCTCGCAAATCCGCGCGGCGTTGCTGCTGCAGCCGAGGTCTTTTAGCAACAGCGTGTAATAGAGATCGTGCAGCTCGGGGCCGGATAGTTCGAGGGCGCAGCCGAGGTGGCTGCCGATCCAGCAGGCGCGCACGCTATGCCCGGCCGGCTGGCCTTCGGTAATATCGAGCGCATAGCTGAACGCGCCGACCAGCTCGGCAAGCGTAACCGATTGACCGACCTGGTGAAGTTCGATGGGCCCGTGAAACATGGTCCGCTTTCAATTCCAGCGGACGATTTAGCCGATCAATGCTTAACTCCGCGTCAAGGTGCGCCCTCGCGCTCGCAGCTCGCCACCTCGAGCAGCAGCAGCCCGGTGGCGACGAAGCTCAACGCGACGATCCACGCGAAACTGGCGACGATCGCCGGGGTCGGGCCGAACAGCAAGACGACCACGCTCGACAGCGACAGGCCGATCAAAAGCACCAGAGCGAGCAGGAAATCGGTGGCGGCCGCGACGGTCGTCCAGGTTCGCACCGAGCCTTCGACCCGGCGGCTCTTGACCGCGAGGATCAGGCTCCGCAGCGCCAGCCAGCCAATGACGATGTTGACGATCGGGAAGAATTTCGAATCCCGGTTGAGGAAGAACAGCAAGCCGGCGAGGATCGTCAGGCCCCCGGCCAGCATCGCCAGGTCGCGCGTGCCGCGGTGGAGCGAGCCCGCACCGAGCTCGATCAGTCCGGCGGCAATCAACAGCGCGCCGATCATCGAGCCGGAAATCCCCTTTTCGACCGGCAGCAGCGCCGCGCCGGCGCTCAACACGATCATCGCCACGCCGGCAATGCTGATCCAACGTGAGCGGGAGTCATCGGCAAGTTCAATCTGATCGCTATCTGCCACTCTGTGTCGTGTAGCAAAATCTTGGCGCCGCAACTACGCCTTGTCAGCGGCTCGCCAGCAGCTTCTTGACACCGCGAGCCGCTTGACGGAGCCGCTGCTCATTCTCGACCAGCGCGATCCGGACGAAGCCTTCGCCTTCCTCGCCGAAGCCGACCCCGGGCGCGACCGCGACATGGGCATCGGTCAAAAGCCTCTTGGAAAATTCCATCGATCCGAGCGCCCGGAACGCTTCGGGGATCGGCGCCCAGGCAAACATCGAGGCCTGCGGGACCGGAATTTCCCAGCCGGCGCGGCCAAAGCATTCGACCAGCACGTCGCGGCGTTTCTTGTAGAGCGCGCGGTTGAAGTCGACGATGTCCTGCGGGCCATTCAAGGCCGCGGTCGCGGCCGCCTGGACCGGCGTGAATGCGCCATAATCGAGGTAGGATTTGACCCGCGCCAGCGCCTCGATCAGGCGGGCGTTGCCAACCGCGAAGCCAATCCGCCAGCCGGCCATCGAATAGGTCTTGGACATTGAGGTGAACTCGACCGCGACCTCCTTGGCGCCCTCGACCTGGAGAATCGACGGCGTCGGCGTGTCCCCGAAATAGATCTCGGCGTAGGCCAGGTCGGAGATCACGATGAGCTCGTTCTCGCGGGCGAATTCGACCAGCCGCTGATAAAAAGCGAGGTCCGCGACATAGGCGGTCGGGTTGGACGGATAGCCGATCACCAGCACCTTGGGCCGCGGCACGGTAAATCGCATCGCCAGCCGCAGCCGCTCGAAGAAACCGTCGCCGGGGGCGGCCGGGATCGAGCGCACCGCGGCGCCGGCGATGATGAACCCGAAGCTGTGGATCGGATAGCTCGGGTTGGGCGCGAGGACGACGTCACCCGGCGCGGTGATCGCCTGGGCCAGATTGGCGAGCCCTTCCTTCGAGCCAAGGGTGACGATCACTTCGCGATCGGGATCGAGCGTGAGGTCGAACCGGCGCTGGTAATAAGCGGCCTGGGCCTTCCTCAGTCCGGGGATGCCGCGGCTGGCGGAATAACGGTGGGCATTGGGCTTGGCCGCGACCTCGGCGAGCTTGTCGATCACGTGCTTGGGCGGGGCGCCATCGGGGTTGCCCATGCCGAGGTCGATGATGTCCTCGCCGCGAGCCCGGGCCGCGGCTTTCATCGCGTTGACCTCGGCGAAAACGTAGGGCGGCAAGCGCCGGATCCGGTAAAAGGTCTCGTCCATGCGGCCATTCATAGTGGTTATGGTGCAGCGCGAAAGGGCCGCTCAGTCAGTGTAGCTGGGGAGCGACCAGCCCTTGCGGATCGCCGCGCCGCGCAGCGCGAAGCCGGCCACCACCGCGATTGCCGCGGCGACCACTCCGGCGACCCCAAGCAACGCCAGAGCGACGAACAGCCCGGCGGAAAGCGCCGCGGCAGTGACGTACAGCTCGGGTTTCAACAGGATCGACGGTTCGCCCGCCAGCACGTCGCGGATGATCCCGCCGACGCAGGCGGTCATCACGCCCATCGCAAAGGCGGGGACCGGGGAGATGCCAAAGCTGAGCGATTTGGCCGCGCCATAGGTGGCGTAGGCGGCGAGGCCGGCGGCATCGAACCAGACCAAAGCGCGGCCGCTCCATTTCTTCTGCGAGGTGAGCCACACGCCGAGCGCGGCGAAGATGCAGATCAGCAAGGTCCAGTTGGTGTGGACCCAGAATACCGGCGCGCCGATCAAAAGGTCGCGGATGGTGCCGCCGCCGACCCCGGTGACCACGGCGAAGAAGATGAAGGTCACCATCGTCTGGCGCTTCTGGGCGGCCAGCAGCGCGCCCGAGACCGCGAACACGAGGATTCCGAAATAGTCGAGCAACACGAGCACGGCCGGGAGCGCTGTCTGGTTCATCGGCATTCCTTGCGAGGAGCCGGGCGACGAAGCAATCCGGGACTACGCTTCGCTTCGCCGGCAATGGCGAGTAAAGGGAGCGGATGACCGACGATAGCAAGACCGGCGCGACCGGATCGGGCATGCCGAGCCTCGAGGATTGGCAGCATTGGACTCTGGTGATGGGCCGCGCTCAGCAGATGCTGATGCAGGCCTGGGCCGACAGCCTCGACAGCAGCCACAACAAGGACCAGCCGTTTGCCGGCTGGAGCGCAATGCCGGGCATGGCGAGCCCGAGCGCGTTCGGCTTCAGCATGCCGTTCGATCCGGCGCATAACCCGGCCGCCGCCGCCGATTCGGCGCCAGGGGTAGTGGCCGCCGACCCGATGGCGCTGATGACCGCCGGGGCGCAGGCCTGGGCCCAGGGGCTCGAAGCCTGGGGCAAGATGCTCGGCGTCGACCCGGCGTCCAAGGCGGAGGCCAAGGATCGTCGTTTCGCCGCTCCCGAATGGCGCGACAACCCGCTGTTCGACACTATTCGCCAGACCTACCTCGCGCTGGCCGACAAGATGCTCGGGTCGGTCGACGAGGTCGAAGACGTCGACCAGGAAACGCGCCACAAGCTCAAGTTCGCGGTGCGCAACTTCGTCGATGCGATGAGCCCGTCCAACTTCGCGCTAACCAACCCGCAGGTGCTCAAGCGGACGATCGAGACCCGCGGCGAGAATTTGCTCAAGGGCCTCGCCAACATGCT
>JBDTRT010000030.1:0-16575 GCA_039931595.1 Sphingomicrobium sp. | reverse complement strand
TCACCGGCAAGACGATTGCCGATGCTCACCAGACCAGCGAGGTCCTGTTGGCCCTGTCCGCAGATAGTCCAAGCGCCGTCGATGCGATGGTTGAGGCCGCGGCCGGCGCCGGCGGCAAGGCCGATCCCGGTCCCAAGCAGGATGTCGGCGGGATGATGTACGGGCGCAGCTTCGAGGATCCTGACGGCCATCATTGGGAGCCGATGTGGATGGACTCCAAAGCCGCCGAGCAAGGGGCCTCGTCATTCGACGAATGCGCGAAGACGGAGGCCTGAACCATGCCCGTCGATCCCAACGCCAAGATTGAAATATCCGCTTTCGCCTGGGTCCCGCCGTTCGCCGAAGGGCTGGTCCGCGACCTCCGCCCGCGCTGGGCGCTGGAGGAGATCGGCCTGCCCTATCGAGTCCAGCTGCTCGAGGGCGAGCGGCCGCCGGAATATTATCTCGACCAGCCGTTCGGCCAGGTGCCGTGCTATCGTGAGGGACCGCTCAAGATCTTCGAGAGCGGCGCCATCGTCCAGCACATCGGCGAGAAGAGCGAGAAGCTGCTGCCGCGCGACTCGGTGGCGCGGATCCGGGCGATCCAGTGGACCTACGCGGCGCTGAACAGCGTCGAACCGGCGGTCCAGAATTTGACCTCGATCGACCTGTTTTACAAAGACCAGGAATGGGCCAAATTGCGCCGCGCCGGCGCCGAGGATTTCGCCCGGCTCAAGTTCAAGCGAGTCGCCGACTGGCTCGGCGACAAGGAATGGCTCGAAGACCATTTCACGATCGGCGACCTGATGATGGCATCCGTCCTGCGGATCCCCCGGCATACCGATTTGGTGGCTGAACAGCCCAATTTAAAAGCGTATGTTGCTCGCGCGGAGCAGCGCCCGGCGTTCCAGCGCGCGCTCGCCGACCAGCTCGCCGTGTTCAAGCAACACCAACCCGAAGGAGCAACAGCATGACCTATTTCGAAGGGTTCATCGTCCCCGTTCCGAAAGCCAACAAGGACGCCTATCGCAAGCATGCAAATGATTTCGCACCGACGATCCAGGATATCGGCGTGGCGCGGATGGTCGAAACCTGGAGCGATGACGTGACCGACGGCAAGGTCACCGACTTCAGGAAAGCGGTCAACGCAACCGCCGATGAGGACGTCGTCTTCTCCTGGTTCGAATATCCTGACCGAGCCGCCCGCGACGCCGCCAATGCAAAGATGATGAGCGACCCGCGGATGGAGGCGATGGGCGCCAACATGCCGTTCGACGGCAAGCGCATGATCATGGGCGGCTTCGACGCGATCGTCGAGGAAGGCGCGCCCGGCGGCGGCTATACCGACGGGTTTGTCGTCCCGGTGCCGGAGGGCAAGCGCGACGCTTATCGCGCGCTCGCGACCAAGATGGCCGGGGTGTTTCGCCAGCACGGCGCCGGCCGAGTGATCGAATCGATCGCCGACGACGTCCAGCACGGCAAGGTCACCGATTTCTATCGGGCGGTGAAGGCCGAGCACGGCGAGACGGTGGTCTTCTCGTTCATCGAATGGCCCGACAAGGCGACCCGCGACGGCGCCTGGAAGGCGATCATGGCCGACGACAGCATGAAGCCCGACGGCGACATGCCGTTCTCCGGCCAGCGTATGTTCTGGGGCGGCTTCGAGCCGATTCTCGACACTGCCAAGCGCCAGGCGGCCCACGCCTGACCGGCCAGTCCAGCACGCACCGACGAAAGGAATTCAGTGATGTCCGACACGACTTATGCGTCGCCCCAGGCGGCTGCCCATCAGGATGGACGAACCGCCGCCCACGGCGCCTTCGTCTGGTACGAACTGATCACCCCCGACCCGGTCGCGGCCAAGGTCTTTTACGATGCCGTGGTCGGCTGGACGATCGAGCCGCAACCGACCGGTGAGATGGACTATCGGATGATCGGCCGCGCTGACGGTGGCAACGCCGGCGGAGTGATGCGGTTGACCGATGACATGCGCCAGCACGGCGCCCAGCCGACCTGGCTCGGCTATATCGCGACCGATGACGTCGATCAGTCGGTGGCGTCGATCGAGCAGGCTGGCGGCAAGGCGCTGCTGTCGGCGTTCGACATCCCCAACATCGGCCGCATCGCTATGGTCACGGACCCCCAGGGCGTACCGTTTTACCTGATTAAGCCGACACCCCCGGCCGGTAACGAAAACGCCCAAAGCGACGTGTTCTCGCCCGACCAGCCGGGCCGCGTGTCGTGGAACGAGCTGTCGACCTCCGACCTCCAGGCCGCCAAGCAATTTTACCCGGACCAATTCGGCTGGTCACTCGGCGACGTGATGCCGATGGGCGACATGGGCGACTATCAATTCGTCAATCGCGGCGACGTCATGCTGGGCGCGATGATGACCGCCGCACAGCCGAACCAGCCCCACTGGCGCTTTTACTTCCGGGTCGCCGACGTCGATGCCGCCAAGCAAGCGGTCGAGGCTGGCGGTGGCACAGTGCTCCATGGCCCGCAGGAAGTCCCGGGTGGCGATCGTGTTCTGATCAGCACCGATCCCCAAGGCGCCGAATTCGGCGTCGTCGGCAAATAGTCGGCAGCGATGTTGAAGACTGTCGCAATCCTCGTCGCGAGGCTGATCTTCGCGGCCATGTTCCTGATGGCCGCGTCGTTCAAGTTCGTGTTCGTCGGGATGGATGCCACCGCCGCCCAGATCGCCGCGCAAGGCTTCCCCGTCCCGCTGGTGCTGGCGTGGGTTGCGGCCTTCTTTGAAGTCGCGCTCGCAATCGGTTTCCTGACCGGCCTGCTGTTCACTCAAACGGCAATCGTCGCCGCGGTTTACGTGCTGTTCCTCGCCGCTTCGTTCCATGGGCCCGACAAGTGGAGCAACAACCCGATGGAGTTCGGGTTCTTCGTAGACCATTTCACATTCTTTGCCGGGCTGCTGTTCGCCGCAGTCCACGGGCCGGGCCGAACAATGGTGTTGCAGCCGTCCGCTCGATCACACCGAAAAGGAGATTAGGATGACCAACAAACTCACCACATGCCTGTGGTTCGACAAGGGCGAAGCGCGCAAGGCCGCCGAATTTTACGCGTCGGTCTTCCCCGACACCAAGGTCGGCAAGCCCAACTCCGCAGCGTCCGATTATCCGGGCGGGCACAAGGGCGACGAGCTGACGGTCGAATTCACCTTGCTCGGCCAATCCTTCGTCGGACTCAACGGCGGGCCCAATTTCAAGGCCAATGAGGCGGTCAGCTTCATGGTCATGACTGAAGACCAGGCCGAAACCGATCGCTACTGGAACGCGATCACCAAGACCGGCGGCGAGGAAAGCATGTGCGGCTGGTGCAAGGACAAATGGGGCTTCTCGTGGCAGATCACGCCGCGCGTGCTGCTTGACGCGACGACCAACGCCGACCCGGCCGTGGCCAAGCGGGCGTTCGAGGCGATGATGACGATGAAGAAGATCGACGTCGCCAGGATCGAGGACGCGATCGCCGGCGAGACTGCCGATGCGTAAACTGACCGGCGCGGTGTTCCAGTCCCTCGACGGCGTGATGCAGGCGCCCGGGGGGCCGGATGAGGACCCGACCAGCGGGTTTCGCTTTGGCGGGTGGTCGTTCAACTTCTGGGACGAAAGCCTGGAGAAGCCCTTCGCCAAGGTCATCGACGCGGATTACGACCTGCTGCTGGGCAAGCGGACCTACGACATTTTCTCCGCTTACTGGCCGCATAACCGGGAAGATCCGATCGGCGCGAAATTCCAGCGCATCAACAAATATGTGCTGACCCATTCGAACGAGCCGCTGAGCTGGGAGAATAGCCAAAAGCTGTCCGGCGACGCCGCCGAAGCGGTTGCGGAGCTCAAGCGCAGCGACGGCCGCGATTTGCTCATCCAGGGCAGCAGCACGCTCTATCCGCCACTGCTGGCCGCAGGACTGATCGACCGGCTGGTGATCATGATTTTTCCGGTCGTGCTGGGCGAAGGCAAGCGCATTTTCGATGGATCGCAAGCCCACGGGGCGCTCAAGCTGGCGGAGCATTTGATCTCCGACAACGGCGTCGCCTTCCTGTCCTACGAGCCGGCAGGCGAAGTGCCTACGGGCACGTTCGCGACCAAGCCACCGAGCGAAGACGCGCTTCAGCTGCGCCAGAAAATCGAAGCGAGCGACTGGTGATGCCGACCATAACGGCGTTCGAATGCTCACCGGATCGCGGCCGCGGCCTGGCGCGCGACATGGCGGTGCGCTGGGCATTGGAGGAAGTCGGGCAACCCTATGACGTGCGACTGGTCTCCTTCCGCGAGATGAAGGAGCCGCCGCATCTGGCGCTGCAGCCGTTCGGTCAGATTCCGACTTTTGAAGACGGCGCCCTCACCTTGTTCGAATCGGCGGCGATCGTGCTTCACGTGGCCGAACGCCACGGCGGCTTACTGCCGCAGGACGCCAATGCGCGGGATCGGGCGATCGCCTGGATGTTCGCCGCCAAGAGCACGGTCGAACCGGTGATCGTCGAATGCGAGGCCGCGACGCTGATGGAGCGGGACAAGCCCTGGTTCGAAGATCGCCAGCCTATGCTCAAAGATCGAATTCGCGTTCGGCTGGGCCAGCTTTCCAATCGGCTGGGCGATGCCGACTGGCTGGACGGCGATTTCAGCGCGGGAGATCTGCTGATGATCAACGTCTTGCGGCGGCCGACCGCCTTGGTCCTGCTGGTCGATTACCCAAATCTTGCGGCCTACGTCGCCCGCGGCGAAGCCCGCCCGGCATTCCAGCGCGCGTTTGACGCCCAGCACGCGGTGTTTGTCGCGGCCTCCGCCGATCCGGTGGCCCAATGACTCTTCAACTCTACGCGCACCCGTTCTCGTCCTACTGCCAGAAGGTGCTGATCGCCTTGTGGTCCGACGACACCCCGTTCCAGTATAAATTGCTCGAGCAGGACCATCCGGAGAATTTCGCCGAGCTCAAGCGGCGCTGGCCATTCGGCAAGTTCCCGCTGCTGGTCGACGACGGCCTATCGGTGATCGAAACCACCCCGATCATCGAATATCTGCAGGCCCACCACCCCGGGCCTAACCGCTGGATCCCGGATGGCGACCTCGGCCTTCGAGTGCGTTTCCTCGACCGCTTCTTCGACACTTATGTGATGAACAACATGCAGGCGGCCGGGAACGACGTGCTGCGGCCCGAAGGCTCGCGCGATCCGTACGGAGCGCAGCTTGGGCGCGACAATCTGCACACCGCCTACGACTGGCTCGAGGCCAATCTCGGTGACGGGCCGTGGGCGGCGGGCGAGGCCTTCACGCTGGCCGATTGCGCGGCCGGGCCGTCGCTGTTCTACGCCGACTGGATCGAGCGAATCGGGCCAACTCGACCCCGGCTCAACGCCTATCGCGCGCGCCTGCTGGCCCACCCGATCGTCGCCCGTGCGGTCGACGAGGGCCGCCCCTACCGCCATTATTTCCCATTGGGCGCGCCGGATCGGGACTGATCAAGTGCGCGACGAAGCGAACACCCGCGACTGCCTGAGCGCCTGATAGGCCTCGATCACTTCGCGCAGGCGATCCTCGTGGCTGCGGTCGCCGCCGTTCTTGTCCGGGTGATAGCGCCGGACCAGCTTCGAATAGCGGCTGCGCAGGGCGTGGCGATCGGTGTCTTCGCCCAAGCCAAGGACCGCCAGCGCGCGCCGTTCGGGCTGCGAGAAGCGCGACGGCGCCTGCTCGCTGGGTTGGCGGAAGCGGGCCGAGATCGCGTCGAGCGGGTCGGAGAAATCGCTCCACGCGGGGGTCGCTCCGGCGGTCGGCGAGAACGCCCGGACCGAGCGCTCCCAGCCGCCGTAGATCGACTGCGCGTCGGAAATCTCCTCGGCGCTCATCCCGCTGAAATAATTGTAGGACGAATTATGCTCGCGAACATGGTCGAGGCACAGGAAGCGCCAGCTGCCCGGGCCGTTGAAATTGGCCGGCGCCATCGGCGCCTTATATTCGCCTGGCTCGCCGCAGCCGGGGACCGCGCAGCGATCGCGCGCGCCTTCGACCCGGCCGTGCATTCTGGGATTACGCGATGCCAATTAGCTGTCCACTTGCTCCGCTTGCGCTTTCTCGCTCGTTCAACCGCAGTATATAGGCGGCAATGAACGCTCCTTCCACCGGTCCGGTCGCAACCGAAATGCTGCGGCGGCTAGCCGAGCTTGCGCCGAGCCGGATTGAGCTCACCGACGACAGCGAGGCGCATCGCGGGCACGGCGGCCATAATCCGGCCGGTGAAAGCCATTTCAGTTTGCGAATCGAGAGCGCCGCGTTCGCCGGAAAGTCGCGGGTCGAGCGGCAGCGGCTGGTCCATCATGCGCTAGGTGACCTGCTCGACGAACGAGTCCACGCCTTATCGATCCGCGCTACCGCACCGGAGGAATGAAGGGGGAAATATGAAACACCAGCGACTGCTCTTAATTGCGACCCTCCTCATGGCGGGCGGATGTTCGCGCGCCGAGCAAGACGCAGCCCGGGATGTCCACGAAAGCCCCGCTGTCTCGCCGACCGCAGCTCCGGGTGTGGCGTGGCGGTATGCCTATCAATTCGAGCTGCCGGACGAAGCGATTGCCGTGGTCCAGGAAGCTCATGCGGCCAAATGCGAAGCCCTGGGTGTTGCGCGATGCCGGATCACCGGCCTCCAATATAGCGTCAACAACGACAATGCGGTGTTGGCGTCGCTCGAAGTGAAACTGGCGCCGGACCTCGCGCGGCAGTTCGGCAAGGACGCCACCGCCGAAGTGACCAAGGCCGATGGCCGGCTTTCTCACACCGAATTCTCCGGCGAGGATACGGCCCCGGCTTCGACCGAAGCGGCCCGGATGGAAAGCGAGGCCGCTCGCCGGATCGCCGATATCGAAAAGCAGCTCGGCAACCGTGTGCTCAAGGACGGCGAACGCGCGCAGCTCCAGCAGCAACTCAGCGACCTCAGGGCGCAAGTCGCTCAAGCGCAATCGTCGGCCCAGGCGACTCAGGAGCGCCTGGCCAGCACGCCAATGGCGTTCAATTACTACGGCAAGGGCGGGATCAGCGGCTTTGCCGGCCACAACCCGGTGATGGATGCCGCCCGGTCGTTTGTATCGAGCTTGGTAACGATGGTCACAATCGTCCTCCAGGTCATCGCCGTGCTGCTGCCGTGGGCCTTGCTCGGCTGGCTGTTCATCCTGTTGTTCGGGTCAAGGCCCGGTCGAGCGGCCCGCCGTTGGCTGGCCAGGCGCAAAGACGAAAGCGAGCAGTCATGATCATCCAGACGATCACGCCGGTCACCCACGACCTTGGCGACTTCAAGGTCCGGCGCGCGCTTCCGACGCGGGAGCGGACGATGGTCGGCCCGTTCATCTTCGTCGACGAGTTCGGCCCCGCCCGACTGTCGCCCGGCCAGGGCATGGACGTGCGGCCCCACCCCCACATCAACCTCGCCACCGTCACCTATCTGTTCGACGGCGCGATCGAGCACCGCGATTCATTGGGCTCGCGCAAGGTCATCGAGCCCGGCGCGGTCAATTTGATGACGGCCGGCAAGGGCATCGTTCATTCGGAGCGCTCGCCGGCCGACAGCCGCGCCGCCGGGCCGAGCTTCTATGGCATGCAGACCTGGCTCGCGCTGCCCGACGGCAAGGAAGAGATCGATCCGGCGTTCGACCATGTGCCCGGCGCCGGCCTGCCACTGGTCGAGGACGGCGCCGCGGCGGTCCGCGTGTTGATGGGGAGCTTGTGGGGAGCGACCGCCGCGACACCGTGCCATTCGCCGACGATTTACGCCGACATCGTGCTGACCGCCGGGGCCAGCATCCCGATCGACAGCGACGCCGACGAGCGCGCGCTGATGCTGGTCGGCGGGGAGGCGGAGCTCGATGGCCAGCCGCTCGAATTGTTCGCTTTGTACGTGCTTGCTCCGGGGCATGCGCCGCGGCTGTCGAGCGCGGGCGAAGGCCGGGCGATGCTGATGGGCGGCGGCGCCTTTGCTACCCCGCGCCACGTGTTCTGGAACTTCGTGTCGTCGTCGCGCGAGCGCATCAACCAGGCCAAGGAAGACTGGCAGGCGATGCGCTTCCCGCTGGTCCCGGGCGACGACCAGGAGTTCATCCCGTTGCCCAAGGTCCCAACCACGGTCAGCTATCCGTGAACGAAATTCGCCAGGTCGCGCTGCCGACTGGCGTCACGCTCACCGTCGCGCTGGCCGGGGACCCGGCGGCGCCGCCGGTGATCCTGCTCCACGGGTTTCCCGAATCGCATCGCACCTGGCGGGCGATCGCGCCGCTGCTCGAGGATCGCTTCCGGCTGGTCATGCCCGACCAGCGCGGCTTCGCCGGATCGAGCCGCCCGGACGACGTCGACGACTATCGCATCGACCGGATCGTCACCGACCTGCTGGCGCTGGCCGGCGCGCTCGGGATCGATCGTTTCGCTCTGGTTGGGCACGACTGGGGCGGCGCGGCGGCGTGGGCGGCGGCGATCAAGGGCGAACCGCGGGTCGAGCGGCTGGCAATCGTCAATTCGCCGCATCCGGTGATCTTCCAGAAAAGCCTGATCGAGGATTCCGCCCAGCGCGCCGCCTCGCAATATATCAGCGCGTTCCGAACCCCGGGCTTCGAACAAGCGGTCGAGGCGATGGGTTTCGAAACATTCTTCGACAAGACCTTTGCCGCCCATGTCGACCTGGCGCTGATCCCCGAGGCGGAGAAGCGCCAGTATATCGCCGACTGGTCGCAGCCCGGGGCGCTGACCGCGATGTTCAACTGGTACCGCGCGTCGCCGCTGATCGTGCCGCCGGCGTCGGTCACCGTGCCGATCCCCGACTGGGTGCTGGGCGCCTTTCCCGTGGTCCGCATCCCGACCCTGGTGGTGTGGGGCATGCGCGACGCGGCGCTGCTCCCGCTCCAGCTCGACGGGCTCGACCGGCTGGTCGAGGACTTGACCGTCGTGCGCCTGCCCGGGGCTGGCCATTTCGCCCCATGGGAAGCGCCTGACGCAGTGGCCGCCGCGCTCGGGCCCTTCCTTGGCGGTGACGGCGCGGCTACAGCCGCCGCCTGATGAGCAGCTCCGCCAGATCCCGCTCGCGCTCCGCCGCCCGCCTCGCCGCGGTGCAAGCGTTGTACCAGCAGGAAATGGAGGGCACTCCGCTCGCCCGCCTGATCAAAGAATTCCACGACCACCGCCTCGGCGCGCTGATCGAGGATGCACAATATATCGACGCCGAGCGCGAGTTCTTCGACGACGTCGTCACCGGGGTCGACGCGCGCCGCGACGAGATCGATCAGGCGATTACCGCGCGCCTCGCCAGGGGCTGGAGCCTCAAGCGGCTCGACCGGCCGATGCGCGCCATCCTCCGCGCTGGTGCTTACGAGCTGATCGCGCGGCGCGACGTTCCAGTGGCCTCGGTCATCTCAGAATATGTCGACGTCGCCCACGCCTTTTACGACAAGCGCGAGAGCGGCTTCGTCAATGGCCTGCTCGACGCCATCGCAAAGGAAGCCCGGGCCGCCCCGGCCACCTGATGAACGAAGCGGAAGCGATCGAGCGGCTGCGAAAGTTCGCAACCGATCCGGCGGCCCGCGGCCTGGCCGATGACGCGGCGCTGTTCGATGGGCTGGTGATCACCCACGACACGATTGCCGAGGGGGTCCACTTCCGCACCGGCGACCCGGCCGCAAGTGTCGCCTGGAAGCTGGTCGCGGTCAATTTGTCCGACCTCGCCGCCAAAGGCGCGACACCGGCAGCGGCGCTGCTGTCGCTGACCATCGGCAAAAGCGGCGGCTGGGACGCGGCGTTCATCGACGGCATCGAAACCGCTTGCTCGAGCTTCAACATTGAACTGATCGGCGGCGATACGATCGCCCTGCCGCCGGGTGCGCCGAGGGTGTTCGGGCTGACCGCCATCGGCCGCGCCGCCAAGCACACCCCGTCGCGCGCCGGAGCGAAACCGGGCGACCGGCTATGGCTGCTCGGAACGGTCGGCGACTCGGCCGCTGGGCTGGCCCAGCTCAAGCTCGATCCGGCCGCCGGCGGATTGCTGGTCGAAGCCTATCGGCGGCCGGTGCCGCTGCTTGCCGGCGGGCAGGCGCTGGCGCCCAAGGCCCATGCGATGATGGACGTGTCGGACGGGCTGCTGCTCGACGCCAGCCGGCTGGCGCAGGCGAGTGGGTGTGGAGTCACCATCGATCTCGATTGCCTGCCCTTGTCGGACGCATTCGTCGACGAGCGCGGTGACAGACTCGACGCGCGGCTGTTCGCGGCGACCGGCGGCGACGACTATGCGTTGCTCGCCGCGCTGCCCGCCAGGCTCGACCCGTTAAGACTTTCTTTACCTTCCGGGACCAGCATCCGTTGCATCGGGACTTTCGGCGCCGACAGCGAACCGCTTCGCATCGTCAGCAACGCAAAGCCCATCACGCTGCCGGAGACGCTTGGGCATGAACATCACGGCAAATCCGCTTCGCCAGTGGCTGGTCGCGCTTAGCGGCCTCGCCTCGGGGATGGCGGCCGCGCTGCTCATCCACTGACGTCCGACTTCGGTAAAACCCCCCGCAGGCAGGTTGCAACCCGCCAGTTCCCCCAATAAAGGGGCGGCATCCGCCGGCTGCGTCAGCATCGCCGGCCTCATCTGTTTGCCGCGAAGATAACGGGGAAGACCACCGATGAATCTGATTGTGATCGCGATCGCCTGCGGCGTCATCGCCTTGCTGTATGGCATCCTTACCAGCCGCCAGGTGCTCGCCGCTCCGGCCGGCAATGCGCGGATGATCGAAGTTGCCGGCGCCATCCAGGAAGGCGCCTCGGCCTATCTGCGCCGCCAGTACACGACCATCACCGGGGTCGGCGTGATCGTCGCTGCGATCGTGTTCTACTTCCTCGGCCCATTGTCCGCGAGCGGCTTCTTGCTCGGCGCAGTCCTGTCGGGAGCAACCGGCTTCATCGGCATGAACATCTCGGTGCGCGCCAACGTCCGCACCGCTGAAGCCGCCAGCAAGGGCCTGCAGGAAGGGCTGACCATGGCGTTCCGCGCCGGCGCCATCACCGGCATGCTGGTCGCCGGCCTCGCTCTGCTCGCGATCGCCAGCTTCTTTTATTATTTGATCGGGGTTGCCGGCCATGCGCCCAATGACCGGATCGTGGTCGACGCCTTGGTCGCGCTGGCGTTCGGCGCCTCGCTGATCTCGATCTTCGCGCGTCTCGGCGGCGGCATCTTCACCAAGGCCGCCGACGTCGGCGCCGACCTGGTCGGCAAGGTCGAGGCCGGAATCCCCGAGGACGACCCGCGCAACCCGGCGGTCATCGCCGATAACGTCGGCGACAATGTCGGCGACTGCGCCGGAATGGCCGCCGATCTGTTCGAAACCTATGTCGTCACCGTCGGCGCGACCATGGTTCTGACCGCGCTGCTGGTGAAGACCGCCGGCGACGGCCTGCTGGCGCTGATGGCGCTGCCGCTGCTGATCGGCGGCGTGTGCATCGTGACCTCGATCCTCGGCACCTATTTCGTCCGCCTCAGCGGCAAAGGTAATGGCGCAACCAACATCATGGGCGCGATGTACAAGGGCTTCGGCGTGACCGCCGTGACCTCGGCCATCGCAATCTATTTCGCCGCCCAATATGCGCTCGGCGACCTCAATGCGGTGATCAGCGCGGGCGACACCAGCTTTACCGGCATGGACCTGTACTGGTGCATGCTGCTCGGGCTGGTGATCACCGGACTGATCATCTGGATCACCGAATATTACACCGGCACCAACTACCGCCCGGTGCGCTCGATCGCCAAGGCGTCGGAAACCGGCCACGGCACCAACGTCATCCAGGGCCTGGCGATCAGCCTCGAATCGACCGCTTTGCCGACGCTGGTGATCTGCGCCGGGATCATCATCGCGTTCAGCCTTGCCGGGCTGATGGGCATTGCCTTCGCAGCGACGTCGATGCTCGCTCTGGCCGGCATGGTGGTGGCGCTCGACGCCTATGGGCCGGTCACCGACAACGCCGGCGGAATCGCCGAAATGGCGGGTCTCGACGATAGCGTTCGCGAGAAGACCGATGCGCTCGACGCGGTTGGCAACACAACCAAGGCGGTGACCAAGGGCTACGCAATTGGATCGGCCGGCCTCGCCGCGCTGGTGCTGTTCGCCGCTTACACCACCGACTTGCGCGAGTTCTTCCCGCAGCTGACGGTCAACTTCAGCCTCGAGAACCCGTTCGTCATCGTCGGGCTGCTGCTCGGCGCCCTGTTGCCCTATCTGTTCGGGGCGATGGGCATGACCGCCGTCGGCCGCGCCGCGGGCGACGTAGTCAAGGACGTGCGCGAGCAATTCCGCACCAACAGCGGGATCATGGACGGCTCGTCGCGCCCCGATTACGCGCGCACCGTCGACCTCGTCACCAAGGCGGCGATCAAGGAAATGATCATTCCGTCGCTGCTGCCGGTGCTGGCCCCGATTGCGGTCTATTTCGTGATCACCGCGGTCGCCGGACAGGCCCAGGGCTTCGCTGCCTTGGGTGCATTGCTCCTCGGCGTGATCGTGTCGGGCCTGTTCGTCGCCATCTCGATGACTTCGGGCGGCGGCGCGTGGGACAATGCCAAGAAGTTCATCGAGGATGGCAACCACGGCGGCAAGGGCTCGGAAGCCCACAAGGCCGCGGTCACCGGCGACACCGTCGGCGATCCGTACAAGGATACGGCCGGTCCAGCGGTCAATCCGATGATCAAGATCACCAACATCGTCGCGCTGCTGCTGCTCGCGGCGCTGGCAGCCCGCGCCGCCTAGGCGCGCTTGCCATAGGCTCGAGGAAGGCCCCGCCCGGCATTGCCGCGGCGGGGCTTTTCTTTTGCGGCAAAGGCGCGTTGAAGCGGGCGTCAGCGAGGAACCGATCATGCCGCACGCGATCCGCATCCATGCCACCGGAGGCGCCGAAGTGCTCCAGTGGGAGCCGGTCAAGGCCGCCGACCCCGGCCCGGGCGAAGTCCGCCTCAAGCAGCACGCGGCCGGGCTCAACTTCATCGACGTCTATCACCGCACCGGCCTTTATCCGCAGCCGCTGCCGTTTACGCCCGGAGTCGAAGGTGCGGGGGTGATCGATAGCGTCGGCGAGGGAGTCGACGACCTCAAGCCCGGCGACCGGGTCGCGTATGCCGGACCGATCGGCGGCTATGCGCAGGAGAGGTTGATCGCGGCCGACCGCCTGGTCAAGCTGCCCGACGGAATCGATTTCGACCAGGCCGCGGCGATGATGCTTCAGGGGATGACGGCGCGGATGCTGCTGCGCTCGGTCCATTCGGTCGCCGCCGGTGACACGATCCTGGTCCATGCCGCCGCCGGCGGGGTCGGGCTGATCCTGTGCCAGTGGGCGGCGGCGCTCGGCGCGACCGTGATCGGCACCGTGTCGACCGACGACAAGGCCGAGCTGGCGCGCGCCCATGGCTGCCATCACCCGTTCGTCACCGCCCGCCAGGATTTCGTGGCCGAAGTGCAGGCGATCACCGACGGCGCGAAGCTTCCGGTGGTCTATGATTCGGTCGGGCGCGACACCTTCATGCGCTCGCTCGACTGTCTGCGGCCGCGCGGCCTGATGGTCAGCTTCGGCCAGGCCTCGGGCCCGGTCGAGCCGTTCTCGCCGACCGTGCTGGCGCAGAAGGGCTCGCTGTTCCTGACCCGCCCGACCCTGTTCAGCTACATCGCCAGCCGGGCCGAGCTCGAGCAGTCCGCCGCCGACCTGTTCGAGGTGGTCGGATCGGGCCAGGTGCGGATCGAGGTCAAGCAGCGTTTCCCGCTCGAGCAAGCGGCCGCTGCCCACCGCGCACTGGAAGCGCGGGCCACGACCGGATCGACAATCTTGACGGTTTAGCCACTTCGTTTCGCCGCCGCCTTCCCTTTTGGAACCTGCCAGCGTAAGGCTCCGCGACTTTTTCAATGTGAATAGTGAGGGTTGATGGCCAAGGAAGAACTTCTCGAAATGCGCGGCAAAGTGTTGGAGCTGTTGCCCAACGCGATGTTCCGCGTGGAGCTCGAGAATGGTCACGAGATCCTCGGCCACACCGCCGGCAAAATGCGCAAGAACCGCATCCGCGTCCTCACCGGCGATGAAGTGCTGGTCGAACTGACGCCCTACGACCTGACCAAGGGCCGCATCACCTATCGCTTCATGCCCGGCCGCGCAGGACCGCCCGGATATCCCTAAATGCGGCTGATCCTCGCTTCGGCGAGCCCGCGCCGCTTAGACCTTCTCGCCAGGATCGGTGTCGTTCCCGACGCGGTGGTTCCGGCCGCCGTCGATGAAAGCATCCCCCGCGGCGAGCTGCCGCGCGACCATGCGTCGCGATTGGCCCGGGCCAAGGCGGAAGCCGTCGCTGAGCGCGAGCCCGATGCGCTGGTGCTGGCGGCCGACACGGTGGTCGCGGTCGGCCGGCGCATTCTGCCCAAGGTCGAGGACGAGGCGACGTTGCGCAAGTGCATGGCGTTGCTCTCAGGCCGTCGGCACCGGGTGATGACCGGGGTCGCGCTGGCGGCTCCGGGCCAACCAATCCGCACCCGCCTGGTCGAGACCATGATCGCGATCAAGCGGCTGTCGGCCGAAGAGATTGACTTCTACGCCGGCCATGGCGAATGGCGCGGCAAGGCCGGCGGCTACGCCCTGCAGGGCCATGGCGAAGTCTATGTCCGCCACATCGCCGGAAGCTATTCCAACGTCGTCGGCCTGCCGCTCGCCGAAACGCGGCTGCTGCTCAAAGCGGCGGGATACGCGATTGGCTGAATGGCTGATCGAGCGCGGCACCGGCGAGACCCGTGCGGTGCTGGTCGATGGCGGCGCAATCGTCGAGGCACGGATCGAGATCGACGGCGTGATCCGCGCCGGAACGGTGCTCGGCGCGCGGCTGACCGACGTTGGCCAGGCCGGGCGCAATGCGCTCGCGACGAGTGCCGACGGCGCGGAATATCTGCTGCCCAAGGCGCCGGGCGGAGTCACTCAGGGCGCGGTGCTCAACATCGAAGTGGTGCGCGAGGCGATCCCCGGCGGCGAACCGTGGAAGCGTCCGCTGGCCCGGGTCACGGATGCGCCACCCACCCCGGCTCCGGCGCTGAGCGGCCACGAGATCGCGTTTCCCTCGCCCGGCCGAAACGAATTGAGCGAGGCCGGCTGGGACGACCTGGTCGAGCAGGCGCGAACCGGCGTGGTCGAGTTTGCCGGGGGCGCGCTGCGGATTGCGACGACCCCGGCGATGACCCTGATCGACGTCGACGGACAGCTTGCGCCGGCCGAGTTGGCGGTGGCCGGGGCGAGCGCCGCGGCGCGCGCGATCCGCCGGCTCGGGATTGGCGGTTCGATCGGCATCGACCTGCCAACCACCGGCGCCAAGGCCGCCCGCCAGGCGGCCGCAGCGGCGATCGACCAGCAGCTGCCGCAGCCGTTCGAGCGGACCGCGGTCAACGGCTTCGGCTTTGTCCAGCTCGTCCGCCCGCGCAGCCGCCCGTCGCTGCTCGAAATCTGGAGCGATCTGGCCGCCGCCGAAGCCCGCGCCTTGCTGCGGTTCGCTGCGTCGGGGTCAGGCCCGCGGCGGCTCACCGCGCACCCGGCGGTGATCGCCGTGATCGAGCGCAATCCCGGCTGGCTCGATGCGCTCGCGCGGCAGGTCGGCGGCGCCGTCGCCTTGCGCAGCGACCCCTCGCTCGCCATCTCTGCTGGCCATGTCGAACCTGCCTAAAGCCAAGCCTTGCCCACTATGCGGAAAGCCAGCCGCCGATCCGCACTCGCCATTCTGCAGCCGCGGCTGCAAGGATCGCGACCTGCTGAAATGGCTCGGCGAAGGCTATCGCATCGCGGGTCCGCCGGCAGACCTGCCCGACGCTCCGGAAGACGACAGCTAGGGGTTCGCCGGCTTGGGCGGGCTCGCATAGCTGACCCGCCACACCGTGTTGCCGACGTCGTCCGCGATCAGCAGCGCGCCAGTGCGGTCGATGGCGACTCCCACCGGCCGCCCGCGCGCCTTGCCGTCCTTGACGAACCCGGCGACGAAGGTCCGCGGAATGCCGACCGGCTTGCCGCCCTGGAAGCGGAGCAACGCGATTTGATAGCCGTGGAGGCCATTGCGGTCCCAGCTGCCATGCTCGCCGATCAGCGCCGCGCCGCGGAACGCAGCCGGAAACGATGAGCCGGTGTAAAAGGTCAATCCAAGCGGGGCGACGTGGCTACTGAGCGCGTAATCGGGCGGGATCGCCCTGGCGACGAGGTCGGGCCGCTGGGGCATCACGCGCGGATCGAGGTGCTTGCCGTAATAGGAATAGGGCCAACCGTAGAACGCCCCGTCCTTCACCGAGGTCAGATAATCGGGGACCAGATTGGGGCCGAGCTCGTCGCGTTCGTTGATCACGGCGAAGAGCTGGTTGCTGCCCGGATAAAAGGTCAGGCCGTTGGGATTGCGCAGGCCGCTTGCGAACATCCGCCAGGCGCCGGTCTTGGCATCGACTTCCCAAATCGCCGCGCGGTTGGTCTCGGCTTCGATCCCGCGTTCGACGATGTTGCTGTTTGACCCAACGCCGACATAGATTTTGCTGCCGTCGGGGCTGATAGCCAAATCCTTGGTCCAGTGGTGATTGAT
>JBDTRT010000029.1:0-7327 GCA_039931595.1 Sphingomicrobium sp. | reverse complement strand
GACATCGAAGCCGGCGACGGGAAGAGCGACGAATATTTCGACGCCAAGGTCAAGGTTCTGCAAGAGCAGATCGAGCATCACGTCGAGGAAGAGGAAAAGCGCATGGAAGGCGTATTCGCCCAAGCGCGCCATGCCGGCATCGACATGGACGCGCTGGGTGAGCAGCTAGCGCAGCGCAAGGCCGAGCTGATCGCGACCTACAAGTCGAGCGGCTTGCCCAAGCCCGAACTGACGACGCTCCACGAAACCCAGGTCTAGGCACTGCCGGTTCCTTAAATAGTCATCGCGGCGCCGGGCGTCGCGATGACCTTGCGGTGGCGCGCACGCGAGCGCGATTTCCCCCAAACCGCTTGCGGCCGGGAATTGGGAGGCTCATTCTCGCCGCCGAAATGAGCAGCCTGAAGGGGAGTGGGGCGATGGCGGCGGGTCCAACAGTCTCTGCCTTTTTCGACCAGCCGACCAACACCGTCTCCTACCTCGTGGGCGATCCGCACAGCGGGCAGGCGGTCGTGATTGACCCGGTGCTCGGCTTCAGCCCGGCCAGCGGCGTGGTCGACACTGCGCCCGCCGACCGGATCATTGCCGCAGCCGAACAGCAGGGCCTCGCAATCGGACTCGTGCTCGAGACTCACGCCCACGCCGACCACCTCACCGCGGCTCGGATTTTCCGGGACAGGTTGGGCGCCAGGGTCGGCATCGGCGCCCGCATTCGCGAAGTCCAACGGGTGTTCGCGCCGCTGTTCGGCGCCGACGATGTAAAGCCTGACGGCGGCGACTTCGACCTGCTGCTCGACGATGGACAGCGGCTTGCGCTCGGTACGATCGAGATCGAGGTCATCGCCACGCCGGGCCACACGCCGGCCTGCGTCAGTTACAAGATCGGGGACGCGGTATTCGTCGGCGATACTTTGTTCATGCCCGACTATGGCACTGCCCGGACCGATTTTCCCGGCGGCTGCGCGCGCCAGCTGTATTGCTCGATCCAGCGGATACTGGCGCTGCCGCCGGCAACCCGGCTGTTTATGTGCCACGATTACAAGGCGCCGGGCCGCGATCAATTTGCGTGGGAAACCACGGTCGCCGACGAACACGCTCGCAATGTCCACCTCGGCAGCGGGACCAGCGAGGATTCCTACGTGGCGATGCGCCAGGCGCGCGATGCGAAACTGTCGGTGCCGGGGCTGCTGCTGCCCGCGATCCAGGTCAACATCCGCGCCGGCCGCTTCCCGCCGGCCGACGCCGATGGACTGAGCTTTCTCAGGATTCCGGTGCGGTGGGACTAGTCGCCCGAACTGGTGTGACGCAGCGCGCTAGCGCAGGCAGCGGGCTGCGGCCGGCCAGTCGGTAAAGGTCTTCTTGGTGGCGCGCTCGGTGCAGCGGTGGATCGCCTCCATGGTCGGGCGCGGCTCGCGCGTGATTTCGCCGAGGAACATCTGGATGCCCTGGTGCTGTTTCTGGATGCAGCTCGGCTTCTGATCGCAAAAAGCCCAGATTCGAAAGGTCACCGGATCGATTGTGTAAGGATCACCGATCCGCGCCGCGGCCGGATGGCGCGGTGGAAGCGCCTGCGCCGCTTGCGCGCCGGACAGCAACACCACGAGCAAGACGCACCACGGACGCAAATCGCCTCCTTTTGCAGAATTGCTATCAAAACTGCGGCAAAACGCCAAATATCGGCGACCGACGGTGTTCGCCAGCCACTTTTGAAGGGCTTCTGGAGGTATTGATAACCATTCTTTCATGGTGGCGGACTAGATTGGCCGGAACCGGAAAAAGCGAATGAGCCGAAGACCAGGTCAAGTTGCGCGGAAAACGCGTGTCAGCGTCAAGCACGGCGCAACCCTGGTCTTGTCCAATGGTTCGGAGGTGCCGGTGACCATCACCGACGTCTCGTCGGGTGGGTTCAGGCTGCACAGCGAAGTGACCCTGCCGATCGGCGACCATGTCTTCGTGCGGGTCGAACGCTACGGCGATTTCCCGGCGCAAATCCGCTGGGCCCTCGGCGATGAAGCCGGCGGCCTGTTCCTCGAGCCGGTCAATATCACAACCAGTTGAAGCGCCGCGGGCATTTCACCACTCAGCTGCCGATGATCACCGGCGTGCCGACCTCGGTCTCGGTAAAGAGCTTGGCGGCGAACTTCGGCGGCAGGCGAACGCAGCCGTGCGACGCCGGGACCCCGGGGTTGTATCCGGCGTGCAGCGCAACTCCGTAATTGTCGATCCGCTGCATGAACGGCATCGGCGCATTGTCGTATTTGCGGCTGTGATACATCGTCTGCTTCTCGAGGATCGGGAAGATCCCGGTCGGGGTCGGCTTGTCCGGATTGCCGCTCGAAATGGTCGACACCGCGACCAGCATGTCGCCGCGGTAAAGGAAGGCGAGTTGGTCTGAGAGGCTGATCACGACGCGCTGCGGTCCGGCATCGGCCGGCACATCGCGCCAAACATATTGTCCGGGTTTCAATTGCTTGTCGCCGAACGCCTCGAACATATCGGAGCGAGCCAGAGCCGCGGCGTCGCTGGCCGCCGCTTTGGCATCGGGGGTTTCATAGGAGCCTGCCGCCGGTGACGCCGGTACAGTGAGGGCAAACGCACTCGACAGGGCAAGCGCGATGGCTAGCCGGGTTTTCATTTTTTTACTCGTATTCGTTGTTGCTTTTGAGGTTTCAATGCGCGCGGGCCGAGTCTGGTTCCCGAGTCGAAGGGGAGAAACCGTTGGGAATGGAGGAAATCCCGCAGCCAAAGAGGGGGAAGGCGACTGCCTTCACGGCCGCAATTTCGGCCGCAACCTGCTGGATCGGGCTGGCGTTGCAGCTGGTTTTGATCGTCGGCAAACTCGGGCTGGCGCTGGGACTGTGGCGCTATCTGGGCTTTTTCACCATCCTCACCAACATCGGCGCCGCGGCGGTCGCGACCGCGGTCGCGATCGGTCGTCGCGGGCCGCTCGCCGGGCCCCGCGCACGGCTGATGGCGGCGACCTCGATGGCGCTGGTCGGAATCACTTATTCGGTCGCACTGAGGGCGTTGTGGCATCCGACCGGGCTGGACAAAGTGGCGGACATGGCGCTGCACGATGCGGCGCCGGTGCTGTTCGTTGCGCTATGGGCGGTGGCGCCGCACCCCGGGCTCAAATGGCGCGAGATCGGCTGGGCGTTGCTGCCGCCGGCGCTGTACGCCGCTTACGCGCTCGCGCGCGGCGCGATCGACGGCTGGTATGCCTATTGGTTTCTCAACCCGGCCGCGCAAAGTCCGCAGCAATTGCTGGTCAGTGTTACGCTGATGCTGGCGGGCTTCGCGCTCGCCGCCGCCGTGCTGGTGGCGATCGATCGAAGGGTAGGGCGGGATTAAACTTCGTCCATTTTCTCAAATCGCCCGATGAGCCGACTTCGCGTTAAGTTCCTGTTCAACGGATTTCTTGCCGCTTGCTTCCCAAAGTGCTGTATTGCCGCGCCCGACGACCCAGCGACGCAAGCAAAATGATGGGTCGCCGGCATCAACCCGCGTCCCTGCTGGCCGCGGGCAGATAAGGGGCTGACGACATGAAACTGACCATTGGTACGGCGCTCGCCGCCGCTTCTCTATTGACCCTGGCCGCGTGCAATTCGCAGGCGCCGGTCCAAAATGCCGAAACCGAGCAGCCCGCCGCTCCCGCGGCCACGGGGGGGGGTATCGCCGGCAATTGGAAGGCCGACCTTGCCTCGGCCAAGTTCGAGGCTTCGCCCGACGTCTATCTGCTCAAGGACGGGCAATATGTCTGCAGCTCGTGCAAGCCGCCGATGACCACGCCTGCCGACGGCAAGTTCCACGCGGTCGCCGACCGGCCCTATTACGACAGCCTGGCGGTAACGGTGGTCGATCCCAACACGGTCAAGTTCGAGCGCAAGAAGGGCGACCGGGACGTCGGCAGCAGCACCTGGCAAGTGTCCTCGGACGGCAAGACGCTCAATGCCGAATTCGTCGACAAGACCGCGGCAACTCCGGTCACAGGCAAGGGCACCAGCACGCGCGTCGCGGCCGGGCCGGCCGGCTCGCACGCCGTGTCCGGGACATGGAAAGCGAACGTCCTCAACAGCCTGTCGGACGAAGGGCTGGCGTTCACTTATGAAGTCGACGGCGACACGATCCGCAACAAGGCCGGCGACGGCACCGGCTATGAAGCCAAGATCGGCGGCCCCGATGTCGCGGTGACCGGCGACCAGTCGGGCCTGATGGTGGCGGTGACCAAGCCGAGCGACAATACCTATCTCGAAACCTTCAAGCGCGCCGGCAAGGTTGTCGGGGCCGCGACCACCACGGTCGGCGCCGACGGCAAGCTCAGCACGGTCTACGAGAACAAGCTCCAGGGTTCGACCACGCGCTATACCGCGTCGAAGCAGCCCTAGACTGGGTTGGGGGCGGTTCGAGCGATCGGGCCGCCCCTGCCGCCATTGCCGCTCAGCCGACGCTTACGAAGCTGTCGAGCACCTTCTTGCGGCCGGAATGCTCGAAATTGATCTCGAGCTTATTGCCTTCGATCGCCGCGATCACGCCGTAGCCGAACTTGCCGTGGAACACGCGCTGGCCGAGCGACAAATCGTCGCGACCCTTGTTGCCGAGCGACACGGCCGACGCGCGCACTTCAATCGGCTCGCGCGCCCTGGTCCGGGTCGAGCGGAAGTCGGTGGTGGTGACCGCGCGCTGGAAGCCGGGGCCGCGGCGCTCGGCTCGCGCAACGTGGGCGAACGGGTCGGAATGCTCGCTCCACTGCGCGCGCCACAGACTTTCGCCGCCGGTCATCGTGGTCTCTTCCTCGATATGGTCGCGCGGCAGCTCAGCCAGGAAGCGGCTCGGCAGCGAGCTGGTCCACTGGCCGTAGATGCGGCGGTTGGCGGCATGGAGGATGGTCGCCTTGCGCCTGGCGCGCGTAATCGCGACGTAGGCCAGGCGACGCTCTTCCTCGAGTGAGGCGAGACCGCCTTCGTCCATCGAACGCTGCGACGGGAACACGCCTTCCTCCCAGCCAGGCAGGAACAACCGGTCGAACTCCAGCCCCTTGGCGGCGTGGATGGTCATGATCGTGACCGTCTCGCCCGAGCGCGCGGCGTCATTGTCCATGACCAGGCTGACATGTTCGAGGAAGCCGCCGAGGCTGTCATATTCCTCCATCGCGCGCGTCAGCTCGGCGAGGTTCTCGAGCCGCCCGGCGGATTCGGCGCTGCGGTCGGCCTGGAGCATGGCGGTATAGCCGCTCTCGTCAAGCAGGATGCGGGCGAGTTCGGGGTGGGGCAGGGACGCGGCCTGGGTCCGCCACTTGAAGATGTCGGCGACAAAGCGGCCGAGGCTGCGCCGGGCTTGCGGCGTCAGTTCGTCGCTGTCGAGCATCGCCGCGGAGGCGAGCAGCAACGGCTGGCCGGTGGCGCGGGCGTGGCTGTGGATGCGCGCGACCGCTTTGTCGCCGAGTCCGCGCTTGGGCTGGTTGACGATCCGTTCGAACGCGAGGTCGTCGCTCGGCTGGGCGACCAGCCGCAGGTAGGCGAGCGCGTCGCGGATCTCGGCGCGCTCGTAGAAGCGGAAGCCGCCGATGATCTGGTAGGGCAGGCCGATGGCGATGAAGCGCTCTTCGAACTCGCGCGTCTGGAACTGGGCGCGGACCAGGATCGCGGCATCGTCGAGGCGGCCGCCGGTGCGTTGGTAGCTCTCGATTTCCTCGCCGACCCGGCGCGCTTCCTCGGGACCGTCCCAGACGCCGATGACCTTGACCGGTTCGCCCTCGCCGACGTCGGTCCACAAGGTCTTGCCGAGCCGCCCGCTATTGTGGGCGATGAGCCCGGCGGCGGCGGCCAGGATGTGGCTGGTCGAACGGTAATTTTGTTCGAGCCGGACCACCGCCGCGCCGGGAAAATCGCGATCGAAGCGCAGGATGTTGGCGACCTCTGCGCCGCGCCACGAGTAGATCGACTGGTCGTCGTCGCCGACGCAGCACAGGTTGCGGCGCGGTTCGGCGAGCAGCTTGAGCCACTCATACTGGCCCTGGTTGGTGTCCTGATATTCGTCGACCAATATATATTTGAAACGGGTTCGATAGGCGGCGAGGACGTCCTCGTGGCGGCGCAGGATGACCAGCATGTGGAGCAACAGGTCGCCGAAGTCGCACGCGTTGAGCGTTTTCAGCCGCTCCTGATAAGCGGTGTAGAGCTCGGCGCCGCGGCCGTTGGCGAAGATCTCGGATTCGCCTGCTTCGACTTGCGCCGGGGTCCAGCCGCGATTCTTCCAGCGGTCGATCAGCGAGGCCAACTGGCGCGCCGGCCAGCGCTTTTCGTCGAGGTTGGCGGCGACGATCAATTGCTTGAGCACGCGCAATTGGTCGTCGGTGTCGAGGATCGTGAAATTGGATTTAAGGCCAACCAGCTCGGCATGGCTGCGCAGCATCCGCGCCGCGACCGAATGGAAGGTGCCGAGCCACGGCATGCCCTCGATCGCTCCGCCACTGACCGCCGACACCCGTTCGCGCATTTCGCGCGCGGCCTTGTTGGTGAAGGTCACGGCGAGGATCTCGCTCGGCCAGGCGCGGCGGGTGGCGATCAGATGGGCGAGCCGGGCGGTCAGCGCCGCGGTCTTGCCGGTGCCGGCGCCAGCCAGCACCAGCACCGGTCCCTCGGTCGTCAGCACCGCCTCGCGCTGCGGCGGGTTGAGGCCGGCGAGATACGGCGGCTCGGGCAAAGTGGGAGACGGTTCAGGCACCTGCACCGAGGTAGGAGGGGCGGCCGATGGAGGCAATGGCGGGGTCCGATTCCGGGCCGATGCCAATCCGTTCCGGCGGTTGTTCCCGATATCCCCGTTATCCACAGGCTTGCGGACCGATTTTCCGCTTTGCGCGACTCGTGGCGAGGTGCATTGTCATCAGGTGATCGGGGCGGCGGATGCAGTCTCACCGGACGGCCCTCGGGCAAGATGGAGCGGCAGTAGCCAAAGACCCGATCTCTGCCGGCAGGCAATGGAAAGTCCCCTCGGGGGCGATCCGGGGCCAGCCGGGAAGAGGCGCCGGAAGAGATGATCTTCCTTTTGCGCGACGCGGCTTTGAACACTTCGGTGGGATAAGCAAAGCGGGACGTGGAAGTGATTATCCCAAGAAGGGCCGTGGAACATCGGAGTTGCCGCGTCTTCGGACGAGGCATGAGCGGACCCAGGCGGAGCTTCCTTCGGGAAGGGAAGTTTGGGAAAGCGAGGCTCTCACGAGCCGCTGCGGTGGAAAGCGACGCCTGAGCTGGTGAGTCAGGATCGAGAGACGGTGAAGCTTCGGCGGATCCGGAAGACGAACACCGACATATCCTTCGCTCGGCGCAGTGGG
>JBDTRT010000028.1:0-2016 GCA_039931595.1 Sphingomicrobium sp. | reverse complement strand
GATGCTCGTAATTGACCAGCAGCAGGGTCTCGCCGGGTTCGCCGTCGCGCATCTCGATCCGCTCGGGGAAGCCGCTGCCGTCGACCACCACGCGCCGCGCGCGATGCTCGGCGAGTTGCTCATCGCTCAGTCCGTAGAGCGGCAGGAACGGCTCGGGTGAAAGCCCGCTGACAAGGATGTTCATGGTCGTGCTCCGAATTGCTGAGCACGCCCTATGCCGGGGAGATCGGCGAGGCGCTTCCCGCGGCTTGTGGTTAAACCTTCACCTGCAGCACGATCTTGCCGACATGCTCGCCCGTCTCCATCCGGCGGTGGGCCTCGGCGACCTCGGCCAGCGGGAGGATCTGGTCGATCACCGGCTTCAATCGCCCGCCTTCGACATAGGGCCAGACGGTCCGCGCGATCTCGTCCGCGACCATCGTCTTGAACTCGACCGAGCGCGGCCGCAGCGTCGATCCGGTCAGGGTCAGCCGGCGCTGCATGATCTCGGGAATGAACAGCTCGGTCTTGGCCCCGCGCTGGACCGCAATCGACACGTGCCGCCCCTCGATCCCGAGCGCGGCGAGGTTGCGCGGCACATAATCGCCGCCGACCATGTCGAGCACAACCGCGACGCCGTCGCCGTCGGTCAGCCTCTTGGCCTCCTCGGCGAAATCGTGGGTGTTGTAATTGATCGCATGGGCGGCGCCGATCTCGACCGCCCGGGCGCATTTCTCGTCCGACCCGCAGGTCACGATCACGGTCAGCCCGAACAGCTTGCCGAGGCGGATCGCCATGGTCCCGATGCCGCTCGTGCCGCCATGGACCAGGACGGTGTCGCCGTCGGCCGCGAAGCCGCGCTCGAACAAGTTGATCCACACCGTGAACAGGGTCTCCGGCATGGCCGCGGCTTCGGCCATGGTCAGCACTTCGGGCACCGGCAGGCAGGTCCCGGCCGGAGCCACGCAATATTGGGCATAGCCGCCGCCCGCGACCAGGGCACAAACCCTCTCGCCGGCCAGCCCCTCGAACTCGCCGCCGCCGACCACCGTCCCCGAGATCTCGAGCCCGAGCGCCGCCGGCGCGCCCTTCGGCGGCGGATAGAGGCCGCGGCGCTGGAGGATGTCGGGCCGGTTGACCCCGGCCGCGGCGACCTCGATCAGCACTTCGCCCGGGCCAGGCTGCGGCACCGGCCGCTCGACCAGCTTGAGCGCCTCGGGCCCGCCGGGCTCGGGCGCCTCGACGGCGAGCATGGTCAAAGGAAGCGTGCTGGTCACCTGGCGCGGCTTATTGACACCGTGCGCCGTCGGGTCAACGATTTGCGCGCCATGGACCTTGAAGACCTCTTCCCGGACAAGCCCGGCGATCCGCTGACGGAGCTCACCAGGCAGGACCTCGATCCGCTGTCGATCGAGGAGCTGGAGCATCGAATCGCCAAGATCCGGGAGGAAATCGCCCGGGTCGAGGCCCACATTCAGCGCGTCAACCGCGACCGCTCGGCGGCGGAAGAGCTGTTCAAGCGATAAGCTGGGGATAAACCGCGCCACTGCCCCTTGATTGAAACGCGTCGCCGTATGACATTGGGGAGGAAGCCCGTCATTTCGGAGCGGGCGGGGAGTCCCATCTCAATGCCCAGTTTCGCCCGCGAACTCGAACAGACCCTCCACAACGCGCTGGGTGAGGCCAGCCGGCGGCGGCATGAATATGCCACGCTCGAGCACCTCCTGATCGCGCTGGTCGACGACGAGCATGCGTCCAAGGTGATGGCGGCGTGCGGCGTCAGCAGCGACGAGCTACGCTCGAGCGTCAAACAATATCTCGACAATGAACTGGGCGCACTGGTTGCCGACAATGGTACCGACCCGACCCCGACCAGCGGTTTCCAGCGCGTTGTCCAGCGCGCCATCCTCCACGTCCAGTCATCCGGCCGCGACGAAGTGACCGGCGCCAACGTCCTGGTCGCCTTATTCTCCGAGCGCGAGAGCTATGCGGTCTATTTCCTCCAGCAGCAGGACATGAGCCGCTTGGATGCGGTGA
>JBDTRT010000027.1:0-4715 GCA_039931595.1 Sphingomicrobium sp. | reverse complement strand
AGCGCCTGCATGAAATTGGCCGCGTCCCAGCCATCGACGACGCGGTGATCGCAGCTCAGCGACAGGTTCATCCGCTTGCGCACTTCGATCTCGCCGTCGACCACGACGACTTTCTCTTCGAGCTTGTTGACCGCGATGATCGCCACTTCGGGGCGGTTGATCACGGGGGTCGAGGTGATCCCGCCCATCGGGCCGAGGCTCGACAAAGTGATCGACGATCCGGACAATTCTTCGCGGCTTGTTTTGCCCGATCTCGCCGCTTCAGCCAGGCGCAGGATTTCCGCCGCCAATTGCCACACGCTCTTGGCCTGGGCGTCGCGGATCACCGGGACCATCAGCCCGTTGGGCGTCTGAGTGGCCATGCCGAGGTGGAGCGCGCCGTGGCGGGTGATGACGTTGGCGTCATCGTCATAAGTGGCGTTGAGCATCGGCCACTCGGGCAGCGCCTTGGCCATCGCGGCGATCAGGAACGGCAGCACGGTCAGCTTGGGATTATCGCCGCGATCGCGGTTCATCATCGCCCTGGTGTCTTCGAGGTCGGTGACGTCGAATTCCTCGACCAGCGTGAAGTGCGGGATGCGGCGCTTGGCCTCCTGCATGTTCTCGGCGATCTTGCGCCTCAGGCCGACGACCTTGATCGTCTCGTCCGGGCGAACCGCGGCGCCGCGGCCTGAAACACTGCCGCCGTTGTAGAGCAAATAAGCGTCGAGGTCGGAATGGCGCACGCGGTCGCTCGCGGTCTTCACTTCGGCGAGATCGATGCCGAGATCGCGTGCCCGCTGGCGGACGGCGGGCGAGGCGAGGGCGCTTGCCCCCCTCCCGCTCGCGGGAGGGGCTGGGGGTGGGGCGGTCTCTTTCGCAGGAGCGGCTGCCTTGGGCTGCGCCGCTTCGCTCCGGCATGGCTCTTCCGCTGCCGCTGGCGGACCGGGTGACGACTCGGCGGTTGCGCTCGTCGGCAGTTCCTCGGCCATCGCTTCGGTCGCCCGGACCGAACCGTCGCCGAGCGGCTGCTCGTCCTTGCTTTCTACCGCCGCTGTTTCTTCATCGGTCTCGATCACCACCAATACCGATCCGATCGGGATCTGGTCGCCGACCTCACCGGCCAGTTTGACGACCTTGCCCGCGACCGGGCTTTCCATCTCGACCGTCGCCTTGTCGGTCATCATGTCGGCCAGTTGCTGGTCCTCGGCCACGGTATCGCCGAGCTTGACGTGCCACGCGACGATCTCCGCTTCCGCGATCCCTTCGCCGATGTCGGGCAGCTTGAATTCGTAATTTGCCATTCTAGTCCGCCATCACTTTCTCGAAGGCCGTCTTCATCCGTTTGGGCCCCGGGAAATAAGCCCATTCATAGGAATGAGGATAAGGCGTGTCCCAGCCGGTAACCCGCTCGATGGGCGCTTCCAAATGGTAGAAGCAGCGCTCCTGGACCAGCGCCGCAAGCTCCGCTGCGAAGCCCGAAGTGCGCGGCGCTTCCTGCGCGATCAGGCAGCGCCCGGTTTTGCGCACCGACGCCTCGATCGCCGCGATGTCGAGCGGGACCAGCGTGCGCAAGTCGATCACTTCGGCGTCGATGCCCTGGGCTTCGACCGCGGCCAGCGCGACATGGACCATCGTGCCATATGCGAGCACGGTCAGCGCCTCGCCCGCGCGCACCACCCGCGCCTTGCCTAGCGGCACGGTATAATGACCATCAGGGACTTCGGCATCGGCGTGCTTGGCCCACGGCGTCACCGGGCGGTCGTGATGGCCGTCGAACGGGCCGTTGTAGATCCGCTTGGGCTCGAAGAATATGACCGGGTCGGGGTCCTCGATCGCCGCGATCAACAGGCCCTTGGCGTCGTGCGGGGTCGACGGCACGACCACCTTCAATCCAGCGATATGGGTGAACAGGCTCTCGGGGCTCTGGCTGTGGGTCTGACCGCCGAAGATGCCGCCGCCGTAAGGCGTGCGGATGACCATCGGCATGGTCCACTCGCCGGCGGTGCGGTAGCGGATCTTGGCCACTTCGCTGATGATCTGGTCGTAGCCCGGGTAGATATAGTCGGCGAATTGGATTTCGATCACCGGCTTGAGGCCATAGGCGGCCATTCCGACCGCGCTTGCAACGATCCCGCCTTCGGAGATCGGGGCATCGAACACGCGGGTCTTGCCGAATTCCTTCTGAAGTCCCTCGGTGGCGCGAAACACCCCGCCGAAGAAACCGATGTCCTCGCCGAACACGACGATGTCGGGGTCGGCCGCCATGGTCACGCGATGGGCGCTGTTGATGGCCTGGATCATGTTCATCACGGCCACGGTCAGGCGTCCCTGCTCTCGGCCAGCGCGGCATCGCGCTGTTCGGCGATGTGCCACGGCACCTCGGCGTAGACGTCGTCGAACATGCTCCCGATATTGTCCTTGCCCTGCTCCGGCAGGATGCCGAGTTTCTCGGCCTCTTTCTGCGCCGCGCGGACGGTCACGTCGGCGTCCTTGACCAGCGCGTCGTGGCGCTCCTCGTCCCATTCGCCGAGCGCGATCAGATGCGCCTTCAAGCGTTCGACCGGGTCGCCGAGCGGCCACGCCTTGGCCTCGGCCGCGGGGCGATAGCCCGATGGGTCGTCGGAGGTCGAATGCCCCTCCACACGATAGGTGAAGAACTCGATCAAGGTCGGCCCGTTGTTCAAGCGCGCGCGCTCGGCCGCCCAGCGCACCGCGGCGTAAACCGCCAGCGCGTCATTGCCGTCGACCCTCAAGCCGGCGATGCCGTAACCGACCGCGCGCTGGGCAAAGGTCGCCCTCTCGGCGCCGGCGATGCCGGAGAAGCTCGAGATCGCCCACTGGTTGTTGACCACGGCGAGGATCACCGGAACATTGTAGACTGCGGCGAAGGTCAGCGCCGAATGGAAGTCGCCCTCCGCAGTCGCGCCGTCGCCGACCCAGCCCATCGCCAGGCGGCTGTCGCCCTTGATCGCCGATGCCATCGCCCAGCCGACCGCTTGCGGGAACTGCGTGCCAAGATTGCCCGAGATCGAAAAGAAGCCGTGCGCCTTGTCCGAATACATGATCGGCAGCTGCCGGCCTTTGAGCTTGTCGCCCTTGTTCGAATAAATCTGGCACATCATGTCTTTGAGCGGATAGCCGCGCGCCACCAGCAGGCCCTGCTGGCGGTAGGTCGGAAAGTGCATGTCGTCGCGCTCGAGCGCAGTGGCGGCGGCGATCGCGATCGCCTCCTCGCCGGTGCACTTCATATAGAAACTGGTCTTGCCCTGCCGCTGGGCGCGGTACATCCGGTCGTCGAACACGCGCACCGTGACCATGTCGGTCAGCATCTTGCGTAAGGTGTCGGGGTCGAGCCGCGGATCCCACGGGCCGACCGCGCGGTGCTGGTCGTCGAGCACGCGCACCAATTGCATGGTCAGCGGATGGGTCTCGGCGGCCGCAGCGCTGACGTCGGGACGGGCCGCCTCGCCCGCCGGCGGGACGTTCACCGAAGAGAAGTCGGGCGTGTCGCCGGGCCGAAACTTCGGCTCCGGCACATGCAGCGCCAACTGCGGCCGGTTGGGCCTCAGCTTGGACGGGTCTTTGTCGCTCATGCAGCTTTGCTCATCTCTGCGCAGCGCTTAATCGTACCGCGCGGGGTGAGCAACTGCGACGCGTTGACCTTCGAAGCGCACGGCGGGTAGGGCGCTGCCATGGCCGATCAACCCAAAGACCTCCCCGATCACTTGTCGCTCGATCCGCGCAGCCCGTTTTTCGACGAGGCGGTGCTGACCCGCGGTGTCGGAATCCGTTTCAACGGGCAGGAAAAGACCAATGTCGAGGAATATTGCGTTTCGGAGGGCTGGATCCGCGTCGCCGCCGGGCGCAGCCGCGACCGCTACGGCAATCCGATGACGATCAAGCTCAAGGGGGCGGTCGAGCCTTACATCAAGGACCCGGCTCAGCCCTCGGGCGAAGACGGCGTCGAGTCCGAGGGGTAGGACGGCGAGCGGCGGCCGCGCCGCTCATACAATTTCTTCGCTCCCCAGCCGATCGCCGCGACGGCCGCCAGCGGCCCGAGGCCGCGCCGTGCCGCGGCGGCAATGCCATATCCAAGCAACGCGCCCTTGGTGCCGCTGTTCTGGCCGGCAACGCGCTTACCGATCAACGCTCCCGCGATCTTGCCCAACATGTTCGTTTCCTTCCCAATTTCTAGTTTGCCCTAGTCAAGCGTCAGCGCGGCAAGTGGTTCCCGCATTTCGCCGATAACCAAATGGTGCGTTTTGCCAAATGTTGGTTGGGAAAACTCACCAGAGTCCGGATTTGACCGCTTGCTCGCCCCTGTTTTGGCAGTTTTCTGCGGTTGGCACGGACCTTGATATGAAAGGAATAGCGAGCGGCAACGCAAGCGCTCAAAAAAAAGGGAGTTCAAAATGTCCGGTCAGTCCAAAATCACGCAGTCCATCGTCGCGGCCTTTGCAGCGCTGCTGATGAGCTCTGCCGCCATCGGCGCCGCCGTCGGTCCGGCCCATGTCTTCACCGCGCCGATCGGTACCACTCTCAATGCTTGAGCTTGATGTGATCGAAGCGAGGGTGCCGACGCGCACTCCGCGCATGCCGCCCCAGGTTGAGCGGACGCCGGACCGGGCGACCATCCGCTTCGCCCCGCTGGCAGCGCTGTTCAACGCTCCGATCCTGACCCGCACGCGGGACATATTCGCGGCGAACATGACCGAGTTGCTCGACCGTTCGGA
>JBDTRT010000026.1:0-9112 GCA_039931595.1 Sphingomicrobium sp. | reverse complement strand
GGTCGGACAGCCAGCCGAACAGCACATAGAGCGGCGCGCTGACCAGGGTCATGACGATCACCAGCAGGTTGACGATTGGCCCCGGCACGCCGAGCGACCGTTCGAGATAGACCTGCATGTAGAAGAAGGTGCAATACCACACCGCGCCCTGGGCGCACATGATGCCGAAGAAGGCGATGGCGACGCGCTTGAGGCTCTCGCGCTCGGCGAACGCCTCGCGCAGCGGCGTATGACAGACATCGCCGTCTTCCTGCAGCTTGGCGAACGCCGGGCTTTCGGCGAGCCGCGTACGCAGCCAGACCGAGACCGCCAGCAGGATGATTGAGGCGAGAAACGGCACCCGCCAGCCCCAGGCGAGGAACTGGTCCTCGCCCAAGACGGTGCGGGTGGCGAGAATGACCAGCAACGCGGCAAGCAGGCCGAAGGCGGCCGACGACTGGATCCAGCCGGTCATGGTGCCGCGGCGGTTGTCGGGCGCATGCTCGGCGACGTAGATCGCGGCGCCGCCATACTCGCCGCCGAGCGCCGTCCCCTGGCAGATGCGCAGGAAGATGAGCAGGATCGGCGCGAGGATCCCTGCCTGGCCGTAGGTCGGGAGCAGGCCGATGGCGAAGGTCGCGCCGCCCATCAGGCTGACAGTGACGAGGAACGTCGCCTTGCGGCCGATGCGGTCGCCCATCACTCCGAACAGGATCGCGCCCAAGGGGCGGAAGGCGAAGCCGGCGGCGAACAGCCCGAGCGCTGCGATCAGCGCCGCGGTCGGGTCGAGCCCGGTAAAGAACACCTTGGAAATGACCTGGGCAAGGCTGCCGAAAATGAAAAAGTCATACCATTCGAATGCGGTGCCGGCCGATGACGCGGTGATGATCCTGGCCATCGACCAGGGCCTGTGGTGCTGCTCCGCGACGCTGGCCATGATGCGCTCCCCTCAACCGAGGGATAACGCCGCGCCTGACGCGTGCAACCCAAAGTGCGTGGAGCGTCAGCCGGCGAGGATCGTCGCGGCGGTTTCTTCGATGCTGCCGGCGACCAGCAGCGGGGAACTGCCGATGATGCCGACCTGGGTCTGGCCATTTTCGTGCGCGCGCAGCCAGGCGACGTTGCCGACCACGACCAGATAGTCGCCGCCACGTGATTTCATCGGAACGAATTTCATGATATTGTCTCCTGGTCGCACCGGTCTACACCGCCAGGCTCTGTTTCAGGTTAACGCTCGTCCCGAACCGGACATGCAGTGAGCGGGCCTTGGGCGCCGATCCCCGGCGATGAGTCAGTTTAACTTGTGGATCTGTTCGTCGAGCGTCGCCAGGCGCAGGCCGAACTTGGTCACCGTCAACCGGTTGACGATCAACCGGGGGTCGCGCTGCGCCGCCAGCTGCTGGTCGACCAGGAGCCCATGCTTCATTCGATAATGAATGGTCGCGCGCGGTCCCGTGACCACGAACTGGACCGGCCCTGTGGCGTCGGTCAACGACCCGCGGTAGCTGCCGTGGCCGTCGCTGCGAAACAGCCAGCGCCGCTGGCGCGGGTGCTTGCTGCCCTCGCGAATGATTTGGTCGAGCACTAGACCGCCGTGGCCGTCGGCCCGCCCGAAGCTGTCGACGTGGACCCTGACCGCCGGACTTAAGACCTTTTGGAGGATGGCGTCGCCGCGCGTGTGGCCGGTAAAAAAGACGATCGGATCCAACCGCGCCGCGCCGTCCGCGGGGAGCGGGCTTGAAGGGGCGCAGCCGGCGAGCGCCAGGACCGTGCCAGCGATTGCAAGCTTCACACCCGCCCCGCGAGCAACGCATCGACCACCGCCGGGTCGGCCAGCGTCGAAGTGTCGCCGAACTGGGTTTCGCCCTCGGCGATCTTGCGCAGGATGCGCCGCATGATCTTGCCCGACCGGGTCTTGGGCAGGGCCGGCGTGAACTGGATCTTCTCGGGCGCGGCCAGTGCGCCGATGTCCTTGCGGACGAGCTGGTTCAATTCCTTGCGCAGCGCGTCGCTGCCTTCCTCGCCGGCATTGAGCGTGACGTAGGCGTAGATCGCCTGGCCCTTGATGTCGTGCGGGAAGGCGACCACCGCCGCCTCGGCGACCAGCGCGTGTTCGACCAGGGCGCTCTCGACTTCGGCAGTGCCGATGCGGTGGCCTGAAACGTTGATGACGTCGTCGACCCGACCGGTAATCCAGTAATAGCCATCCTCGTCGCGGCGACAGCCGTCGCCGGTGAAATAAAGGCCGGGATAGGTTTTGAAATAGGTCTCGAAGAAGCGCGCGTGATCGTCCCATACGGTCCGCATCTGCCCCGGCCACGAGGCCGCGATGCACAGGTTTCCGCTCGCTGGACCCTCGAGGATGGTGTGCGCAGCATCGACCAGCAGCGGCTCGACGCCGGGCAGGGGCCGGGTCGCGGAGCCGGGTTTCATCGCCGTCGCGCCGGGGAAGGGCGAGATCAGGATGCCGCCGGTCTCGGTCTGCCACCAGGTGTCGACCACCGGGCAGCGTCCGTCGCCGACCACCCGCCAATACCATTCCCAGGCTTCGGGGTTGATCGGCTCGCCGACCGTTCCGAGCAGGCGGATCGAGGTGCGGCGATGACGAGTCACCCAATCGTCGCCTTCGCGCATCAGCGCTCGGATGGCGGTCGGCGCGGTGTAGAAGATGGTCACGCCGAGGCGGTCGACCGTATCCCACAACCGGCCGAAGTCGGGGTAATTGGGGACGCCGTCGAACATCACGCTGGTCGCGCCGTTCATCAGCGGGCCGTAGACCACGTAGCTGTGGCCGGTGATCCAGCCGACATCGGCGGTGCACCAGAAGATGTCGTCGTCGCGTGGCCCGAAGATCCAGTCGAAGGTGGTTGCAGCCCACACCGCATAGCCGCCAATGGTGTGGACCACCCCCTTGGGCTGACCGGTCGACCCCGAGGTGTAGAGGATGAACAGCGGATCCTCGGCGTTCATCACTTCGGGCTCGCACTCGGTCGAGAGATGGTCGCGCACGGCCGCGTAGGAGACGTCGCGGCCGTCCTTCATCAGTACCTCGGCGCCGGTCCGGGCGATGACGATTACAGTCGCCACGTCACGCCTGGCCAAGGCGGTGTCGACATTGGCCTTGAGCGGGATCGGCTTGCCGCCGCGCAGGCCCTCGTCGGCGGTAATCACCGCGCACGCGTCGCAATCGGCGATTCGCCCGGCGAGGCTGTCAGGCGAAAAGCCGCCGAACACGACCGAGTGAATCGCGCCGATCCGCGCGCAGGCAAGCATCGCCGCCGCCGCCTCGGGGATCATCGGCAGATAGATCATGACCCGGTCGCCGCGGCGGACCCCGCGCGATTTTAAGAGGTTGGCCATGCGGCAGGTCTCGGCATGGAGCTCGCGGTAGGTGAGGGTGCGGCCGTCTCCGGGCTGATCCGCTTCGAAGATCAGCGCGGTCCGGTCGCCGCGGGTCGCGAGATGCCGGTCGAGGCAATTGACCGACAGGTTCAATTGCCCGTCGGCGAACCAGCGGATTCCGAAATCCGCCTCGTCGAACGACCAGTCGCCGGCCTGCTGCGGGAAGCGGGCCCAATCGAGCCGCTTGGCCTGGTCGAGCCAGAAAGCATCGGGATCGGTCTCGACCGCGCGGTGGAGCGCGGCCAGGTCGTCGGGTCCGATGGCCGCGTCGAAATCGGCCGGGACGGGGTGGATTGCCTCAGCCATTGGCCGTCACTCCGCCTCCCCCATCGTCGCCATGTCGATCACGAAGCGATGCCCCCAGTCGTTGCGACAGGTGTGGAGGTCGCTGTGGCAAATGCCGGCGAAAGTAATCTTGATCGCGACGTCGTCGGGCCTGAGGTCGCGCCGCTCGAAGTGCATCACCTTCAGTGGTTGATCGGAAGCGTCGGTGCCCCAGCCAATAGCCTTGGTCGTCATGCTTGATCTCCTGCGCGGGCAAGGGTGCGGTGCGCTTGAATGAGGTGAGGGCGGTCGATCATCTTGCCGTCGACCGACGCCACGCCCGCGGCGGGCGCTGCCGCGAACGCCGCGACCACCGCCTTGGCGTGGGTGATGTCGCGGTTCGACGGGGTGAAGGCGGCGTTGATGATCGCGACCTGGTCGGGGTGGATCGCAAGCTTGCCGGTGAAACCCTCGCGGGCTGCGGCTTCGGCTTCGCTGCGCAAGCCCGCGCCGTCCTTGAAGTCGGCGAAGATCCCGTCGACCGGCTGCACCCCGGCGGCGGCGGCGCCGGCCAGGCATAGCGATCGGGCCAGCCGGTAGGTGAAACTGAGGCCACCGTCGGCATCATATTTGGACGAAGCGCCGAGCGCGGCCGACAAATCCTCCGCGCCCCAACTCATTGCCGCCAGCGGCGACTTGGGGTCGCGGTAGGACAGCAAACCGAACAGGCTCGCCGCGGTCTCGGTGACGATCGCATGGACCGGCAAATTGCCGGTGCGGTGCGAGAGCTGGGCGACGTCAACGCCGCCTTCCGCCTTGGGCAGCACGACGCCGGTGAAGTCGGGCGACGCGAATAGCCCGAGGTCGGCCCGGATATGGTCGCTTCCGAGCGGGTTGATCCGAACCCACCATTGCGGCCCGCCCGAGCGTTCCGGCAGGTCCTTCAAGATCTTGCGCGCTTCGGCCTTGCGGGCGACCGCAACACTGTCCTCGAGATCGAAGATGATTGCGTCGGCGGCGCTGGTCAGCGCCTTGGCGATCTTCTTCTCGCTGTCAGCGGGGACGAACAGCCAGCTGCGGGGTTCGCTCACCGCGATTTTTTCAGCAGCAGCGCGGTGCGGGTGCATTCGCACACCAATTGATCGCGCTGGTTAAAGCTGCGGTGGGCCCAGGTGATGATCCCGGCATTGGGCCGCGACTTGCTTTCCCGAACCGCGATACATTCGGTTTCGCTGCGCAGCGTGTCGCCGACAAACACCGGATTGGGGAAGACCAGCTTGTCGTAGCCGAGGTTGGCGACGAGCGTGCCGAGCGTGGTGTCGGCGACGCTGACCCCGACCATCAAGCCGAAGGTGTAAACCGAATTGACCAGCGGCTTGCCGAATTCCGACGCGGCCGCTGCCTCATGGTCGAGATGCAGCGGCTGCGGATTATGGGTCAGCGCCGAGATCAGCACATTGTCGGTCTCGGTGACCGTGCGGGTGACTTCGTGGGCGACCCGGTCGCCGACCTGCCACTCGTCGAAATATCGTCCTGGCATGGCGGCGTCCTAAGCGCTTGTCGGCGCGCGCGCCAGAAGCAGCTCGGCGACGCCTTCGGTTAGCGCCTCCTGATCGAGCCGGTAGGCGGCGTAGAGGTCGGGCAGGCTGCCGGTCTGGCCGAAGCGGTCGACCCCGAGCGGCGCAACGCGCTGGCCGAGCACCCCGCCGATCCACGACAGCGAAGCGGGCGCGGCGTCGGCGATCGTCACCAAGCCGCTGCCCGGCGCGAGTGCGGACAGCAAGGTCTCGATGTGGCTCGGCTTGTGCTGGCCGCCCCAGCGCGCGGCCTGGGCCTGGGACCAACCGCGGTGCAGCAGGCTGGGCGAGGTGACGCTGAGCAGGCCGAGCCCGGGCACGTCGGCGCGCAGTTCATCCCAGGCGGCCAGCGCCTCGGGCATCACCGCGCCCATCGCGACGATCGCGGCTTCGGCGTTCGGCCCCGGCGGACGCAGCCAGTAGCCGCCGTCGAGCGCGCCCTGGCGCCAGCAGTCGTCGGCCCGTTCGACCTGCGCCACCGAGCGCGTCGACAGCCGGAAATAGGTCGACTCGCCGGCCGGGTCGTCGATCAGCCGGAACGCATGTTCCATCATCGCAGCCAGTTCGTCGGCGAAGGCCGGCTCGTAATGGCGCAGGCCCGGCTGGCCGAGTGCGATCAGCGGCGGGTTGATCGACTGGTGAGCGCCGCCTTCGGGGCCGAGCGTGATCCCGCTCGGGGTCGCGACCAGGATGAAACGCGCGTCCTGGTAGCAAGCGTAATTGAGGGCATCGAGGCCGCGGGCGATAAACGGATCGTAGAGCGTGCCGATCGGGACCAGCCGCGCGCCGAACAAGTCACCGGCCAGCCCGGCCGCCGCGAGCATCAGGAAAAGGTTGTTCTCGGCGATTCCGAGCTCGATGTGCTGGCCTTGGTTTGTAGCTGCCCATTTTTGTGCCGACGCAATTTTTGCTTTTGCAAAAACATCGGCCATTTCGCGCCTTCGGAACAGCCCGCGCTGATTGACCCAGGCACCAAGGTTGGTCGACACGGTAACGTCGGGCGAAGTGGTGACGATGCGATCGGCGAGCACGCCGCCGGCCTTGGACAGGTCGAGCAGGATTCGGCCGAACGCCGCCTGGGTCGCCTGCTCGTCGCCGGCCGGGGTTGCGATCGGGGGAACCGCGATCGCCCTAAACGCTCGCGGGCGCTTGTCGCGCGCGATTGCACTGCGCTCGATCAGCGCCTCGACGCCGGGACGCGCGTTGGCGCCGAGACCCTCGAGCGGCTCCCACTCGCGGCCTTCGGCGACGCCCATGGCGTCGCGCAAAGCGGCCATCTGGGTCGGGTTCATCAGTCCAGAATGATTATCCTTGTGGCCGGCGAAGGGCAGCCCATGGCCCTTGATGGTCCATGCCACGAACACCGTCGGGACATCGTCCCGGGCGGCGTCGAACGCCTCGACCAGCGAGTCCATGCAATGCCCGCCAAGGTCGGTGAACAGCGCCGCCAGCGCAGCGTCGTCATGGGCCTTGAGGAACGCCGCGCCGGCCTTGCCGAGATCGGCTTCGATCCGCGCCCGCCACGCCACGCCGCCCTGGTAATGCAGCGCGGACAAATCGGCGTTGGGCAAGGCGTCGAGCCATGCTGCCAGCTTGGAGTTCGAAGCGAGCGCCGCCTGCAACCTTTTGCCCCAGCGGAGCTCGACTACCCGCCATCCGCAGCTGCGGAAAATCTCGTCGAACCGCTCGAACATGCGGTCGGGGCTGGTCGCGTCGAGGCTTTGGCGATTGTAGTCGATCACCCACCACAGGTTGCGGACGTCGTGCTTGTAGCCCTCGATCAGCGCCTCGTAGATATTGCCTTCGTCGAGCTCGGCATCGCCGATCAGCGCGACGAACCGGCCGCGGTCGGCCTCGTCCATCAATTTGTGGGCGGTCAGATAGTCCTGGACCAGCGAGGCGAAGGCGGTGATCGCGACCCCGAGCCCGACCGAGCCGGTCGAGAAATCGACCGGGATCTGGTCCTTGGTCCGGCTCGGATAGCTTTGCATCCCGCCAAAGCCGCGGAAATTCTCAAGCTGCTCGCGCGACTGGCTGCCGAGCAGATAATGGACCGCGTGGAGCACCGGCCCGGCATGCGGCTTGACCGCGACCCGGTCGTTCCGGCCGAGCGCATGGAAATACAGCGCGGCCATGATCGCGGTCATCGACGCGCAGCTCGCCTGGTGTCCGCCGACCTTCAGCCCGTCGGGCGATTCGCGCAGGTGATTGGCGTTGTGGATGGTCCACGCGCTGAGCCAGCGCAGCCGCTCGTCGAGGATCTTGAGGGACGCAATGTCGGGGCTGGTCGAAGTAAGCATCGGTCGGCCCTTAGCGCATAATCTACCCTGCGCGAGAGGGAGCGCGTGGCTGGCTCATGCGTTTTACCGGCCGACACATTTTCAAAAGGGCAAGCCCATGACCAAGCTCACTGCCGACGACCGCGATCACCTCAACAAGAGCGCTTTCGCCTTTCCCGAACAGCGCAAGGAGCCGCTCGAGAATGCCAGCCACGTGCGCAATGCGATCGCCCGCTTCAACCAGGTCGAAGATGTTAGCGACGCCGATCGCGATGCCGCGTGGAAGCGGATCAAGTCAGCCGCCAAGAAATTCGACGTTGAGGTGAGCGAATCCAGCTGGCGCGAGATCGGCAAGGACTAATCCTCGGCGCGCTCCGCATCGAACCGTTCCTGCGCCGCGCGAATGCACGCGATGTGCTCGATCGCCCACGCGCCGAGCGCCTGGACCGGCTCGCGTAAAGAGGCGCCAAGCTCGGTCAGTTCATAGTCGACCCGCGGCGGGATGCTCGGCGTGACGGTGCGCGTGACCAGCCCGTCGCGCTCGAGCCCGCGCAGCGACAACGTCAGCATGCGCTGCGAAATCCCGTCGATCTCGCGCTTCAATTCCGAAAAGCGGCGCGAGCCGTTGGCGAGGATCATCACGATCAGCATGCTCCATTTGTCGCCGACGCGATTGAGCACGGGAGCGACGTTCTTGCACCCGGCGTGCTTGAGCTCGCTGGGCGGAGGAGCGGTGGTCACATCGCTGTGACTTGGTAACAAATTTATGCCGTCTTGCAGGGTTTCCATAGCTGGTTACTTAAAGGGTCCCGGTAACAAATCAATACCAAGGACCAGAAGATGACCATCCTCAAGATCGATAGCAGCATCACCGGTGACGCAAGCGTCAGCCGCCGGCTTACCGCGGCCACGCTTGACCAGCTGGTAGCCCAAAACCCCGCCGCGCCGGTGGTTTCCCGCGACCTTGCGGCGCAACCGATCGACCATCTGACGCTGCCCGCTTTCGCCGACCAGACGGTGCTCGACGAATTTCTCGCCGCCGACACCATCGTGATCGGTGCGCCGATGTATAATTTTGGAGTGCCGAGCCAGCTCAAGGCGTGGATCGACCGCATCGCCATCGCCGGCAAGACCTTCCGCTATACCGAAGACGGCCGGCCCGAAGGCCTGGCCGGTGACAAGCGGGTCATCGTCGCCATCTCGCGCGGCGGTTTCTACGACGACGGCAGCGCGCTAGAGCATGTCGAAAGCTATTTGCGCGGCGTGTTCGGTTTCATCGGAATTGCGCCCGAATTCGTCCACGCCGACGGCATCGCGATCGGCCCCGAGCAGCGCGACGCCGGCATCGCCAATGGCCTCGCCGAGGTCGAGCGGCTGGCGGCCTGACCCTGTCCTGACTCCGTTCGTCCGATTTGGCCCGTGTCATTACGGCGCCATCGGGCGGCGGACATCTGGCAGTCATGTAAGCCGCGCAATGCAGCGGCAGCATCAAGGAGACCGTGATGGCCGACGAGATTAGTTTTTTACTGCGCCGCGCCGAACAGGAATCGATTCAGGCGATCCGCTCGATTCACCCGATTGCGTCCAAGCGCCATCAGCAGATGGCCGTGA
>JBDTRT010000025.1:0-37395 GCA_039931595.1 Sphingomicrobium sp. | reverse complement strand
GTGGCGATCGCGGTCGGCAACGCCTTCATCCTCAAGCCGAGCGAACGCGACCCGTCGGTCCCGGTCCGCCTCGCCCAATTGATGACCGAAGCGGGCCTGCCCGACGGCATCCTCAACGTCGTCCACGGCGACAAGGAAATGGTCGACGCGATCCTCGACCATGACGATGTCAAGGCGATCAGCTTCGTCGGCTCATCCGACATCGCCCACTATATTTACTCGCGCGGTACCGCCAACGGCAAGCGCGTCCAGGCTTTCGGCGGCGCCAAAAACCATGGCATCGTCATGCCCGACGCCGACCTCGACCAGGTCGTCAACGACCTTGCCGGCGCCGCTTTCGGCTCGGCCGGGGAACGCTGCATGGCGCTGCCGGTGGTGGTCCCGGTCGGCGACAAGACCGCAGAAGACCTGCGCGCGAAACTGATCCCGGCGATCGCCGCCTTGCGGGTCGGCGTGTCGACCGACGCCGAGGCCCATTACGGCCCGGTGGTCAACGCCGCCCACAAGGAGCGAGTTGAGAATTACATCCAGATGTGCGCCGACGAGGGCGGCGAGCTGGTGGTCGACGGCCGCGGCTTCACCCTCCAGGGCCACGAGCGGGGCTATTTCATCGGCCCGACCTTGTTCGACCATGTGAAGCCCAGTTTCCGCTCCTACCAGGAGGAAATCTTCGGGCCCGTCCTGCAGATCGTCCGCGCCGCCAATTTCGACGAAGCGGTGCGCCTTCCGTCCGAGCATCAGTACGGCAATGGAGTCGCGATCTTCACCCGCAACGGCCACGCCGCGCGCGAATTCGCGGCGCGGGTCAATGTCGGCATGGTCGGGGTCAACGTGCCGATCCCGGTGCCGGTCGCCTATCACACCTTCGGCGGCTGGAAGCGCTCGGGCTTCGGCGACATCAACCAGCACGGGATGGAAGGAGTCCGCTTCTGGACCAAGACCAAGACCATCACTCAGCGCTGGCCCGACGGCGGCGCCCACGGCGAGAACACCTTCAACATCCCGACTATGGGGTAGCCGCGCCGACCCCGGCGGCTCGAAATGGGACGTACCGCGGCGGTCGCGTCCAAAATCGGCGATGACGCGTTGGGCCGTAATGAAATCTGCTCACGCCTTTGCTCTCGTCATCGCCCTGTCCGTCGCGGCTTGCGCCAAGCGCGATCCGGTGGCCGACGAGGCCAACAACGTCGTCGGGCTGCCCCCGGTCGACCAGGTCGCCGGGGCCAAGGTCGGCACCCCGAGCGCCGACGGATCGGTCCCGACCCATGTCGCAACCGTGCCCGCCGCCGACGCCAGGCCCGCGGCGATTCCGGCGAAACTGCGCGGCCGCTGGGGCCTGACCCCGGGCGTCTGCACCTCGACCCGCGGCGATGCCAAGGGCCTGCTGCTGGTGGGCGGCGACGGCCTGCAATTCTACGAATCGCGGGCGACTCCGGCGCGCAATGTTCACAGCTCGCCGGTTTCATTCAGCGCCGACTTCGCGTACACCGGCGAAGGCCAGTCGTGGACAAAGTACGAGACGCTGACGCTCCAACGCGATAAGCTGGTCCGCACCGAAAGCAGCCCGATGGCGAGCTTCACTTATGCGCGATGCGATTAGATATCTGATCCTGCTCAGCTCCGGCGTGGCGCTCCTGGCGTGTAAACCGGCGCCACAGCCCGCGTCGAACAACAGCGCGGCGACTGAAATTGAATCGGTCCCGCCGGACGAAAGCGTCGAAGCGCCGCCCAGCGAACCGGCCAACAATGCCGATGCTGCCAACGACTGAGAAAAAGCGTAACCGGCGGCCTCACACTGAGGAAGCGATTCGATGTTCAAGCTTTATTATTCTCCGGCGGCCTGTTCGCAGGCGGTCCACATCATCCTTCACGAAGCCGACATCGACCATGAGTCCGAGCGCGTCGACCTGCGCGCCAAGCGCACCGCGAACGGCGGCGACTATTGGGCGATCAACCCCAAGGGCTCGGTTCCGGCTCTAGACCTCGGCCACGGCGAAATCCTGACCGAGAACGCCGCGATCCTCCAATATCTTGGCGACCTGTCGGGCAGTTCGTCGCTGTTCCCGCCGGTCGGCGAACTGCGCCGCTACCGCGTACTCGAATGGCTCAATTACATCGCAACCGAGCTTCACAAGGGGTTCGGACCATTGTGGAACCCGACTTCGCCGGAAGAGGTCAAGCAGGCGACCCGCGACCTGCTGGCCAAGAAATTCGATTATGTGCAGGCCAAGCTTGGCGACGGGCCGTATCTGATGGGCGAGCAGTTCACTTTGCCCGATGCCTATCTGTTCGTGATCCTCAACTGGACCGGGGTTCACAGCATCGAGCTTGGCCGCTGGCCCGGCCTGACCGCCTTCGTCCACAGCGTTCGCGAGCGTCCGGCGGTGCAGATCGTGCTTCGGGCCGAGGGGCTGGTCGAGGAGCCGGTGGCGGGTTAGAGGCACCGGCCAATGCATCAGTTCGAGCTCACCGACGATCAGCGCCAGATCCAGGAAATGGCGGCGAAGTTCACCGCCGACGCGATCACTCCGTTCGCCGCCGAGTGGGACGAGCAATATGTCTTCCCGCGCGATGCCATCCGCGAGGCGGCCGGGCTCGGCTTCGGCGCGATCTACGTCTCGGAGGAAAGCGGCGGGATCGGCCTTGGCAGGCTCGAGGCGGCGCTGATCATGGAAGCGATGGCCTATGGCTGCCCATCGACCAGCGCGTTCATCTCAATCCACAACATGGCCGCGTGGATGATCGACCGCTACGGCTCGGCCGAGGTCAAACAGCAATATCTGCCGTCGATGATCACCATGGAGCGGATCGGCAGCTACTGCCTGACCGAACCGGCGTCGGGCTCGGACGCCGCCGCGCTCAAGACCAAGGCGGCCAGGGACGGCGACCATTATGTCGTGTCCGGCTCCAAGGCGTTCATCTCCGGCGCCGGCGAGAATGATATCTATGTAACCATGGTCCGCACCGGCGAGGACGGGCCCAAGGGCATTTCGTGCCTGGTGATCGACAAGGACATGGCCGGGGTCAGCTTCGGCGCCCAGGAAAAGAAGCTCGGCTGGCACAGCCAACCGACCGCCCAGGTCAATTTCGACGAGGTCCGGGTGCCGGTCGCCAATCGCGTCGGCGGTGAGGGCGAAGGCTTCCGCATCGCCATGGCGGGCTTGGACGGCGGGCGCATTAACATCGGCGCCTGCTCGTTGGGCGGCGCCCAGCGCAGCCTCGACGAAGCGCTCGCCTACACTAAGGAACGCAAACAGTTCGGCAACACCATCGCCGACTTCCAGGCGACCCAGTTCACGCTCGCCGACATGGAGACCGAGCTCCAGGCGGCGCGCATGCTGCTCTATGTCGCGGCCGCCAAGGTCACCGCCAACGCGCCCGACAAGACCAAGTTCGCAGCGATGGCCAAGCGCCTTGCGACCGACACCGGCTCGGCGGTGGTCGACCGCTCGCTCCAGCTCCACGGCGGCTACGGCTATCTCAGGGATTATCCGGTCGAGCGCCTGTGGCGCGACCTGCGGGTCCACTCGATTCTCGAGGGCACCAACCAGATCATGCGCGTGATTATCAGCCGCGACCTGCTGCGCCAGTAGAATGACCGACCACAAGACCAAGCGGCCGACCCTGCCGTTCGACCCGTTCGCAATGGCGCGCAGCGCCGGCAACCTCGCCTGGGGTCTCGCCGCCAAGCCGGCCGAATTGCTCGAAGTGCAACTCGCCGCGACCCGCCAGTGGGGCGATTTCTGGTCGCGCGCGCTGGCGCCGGCGCCGGCCGACCCGCCGCGCGATCGCCGCTTTGCAGCGCCGGAGTGGAACGCCGACCCCTATTACCGGGCAATCCGCGATTCCTATCTGCTCGCCTCGGAGCAATTGCGCGAGCTGGTCTCGCGCGGCGGCGGCAGTGGCCAGTCCAAGGCGACCACCAGCTTCCTGCTCGACCAATATTTGAACGCCGTGTCGCCGACCAATTTCGCGCTGACCAACCCGGCGGTGGTCCAGCGCATCCATGAAACCGGCGGCAACAATCTGGTCGAAGGCTTTTCCAACCTGCTCGAGGACCTCTCCTCGGGCAAAGGCATCGTCCGCCGCCGCACCGATCCATCCGCGTTCGTCAAGGGCGAGACGATTGCCGCCACGCCCGGCGAAGTGGTGTTCGAGAACGAGCTGTTCCAGCTAATCCAATACACCCCGACCACTGCCAAGGTCGCGGCCGAGCCGCTCCTCTACGTGCCGCCGCTGGTGAACCGTTATTACATGATCGACCTTCGGCCCCGTTCGAGCCTGGTCAAATGGCTGGTCGACGAAGGCCGCACGGTGTTCGTCATCTCGTGGGTCAACCCGACCGAGGCGCAGCGCGACAAGGACGTCGCCGCTTATGTCACGCAAGGCATCGTCACCGCCATCGAACAGGTCGCCAAGCGGACCAAGCAGGCGCCCGACCTGTTTTCCTTTTGCCTCGGCGGGACGCTGGCCGCGATCGCGCTCGCCTGGCTCGCCGCCGAAGGCCGCGCGGATGAGGTTAATTCGGCCACGCTGATCGGCTCTATGGTCGATTTCGCCGACATGCGCGACTGGTCGGCTTTCGTCCACGAAGGGCATTTGGGCGCGCTCGAGGATCATCTCGAGGCCCAGGGCTTCATCGACAGCGTCGAATTGCAGCGGCTGTTCGCGGCGATGCGCGCCAACGATCTGATCTGGTCGTCGGTGGTCCAGCATTATCTGCTCGCCCAGCCCGCCCCGCCGTCCGACCTGCTGACCTGGTTCGAGGACGGCGCGCGCATCCCGGCTGCGTTCCTCAGATCGTACAATCGCGATTTGTTGCTCAACAACAGCTTGAAGGAGCCGGCCGGGTTCAAGGTCGGCGACGTCGCGATCGATCTCGCCGCGATCACATCGCCGATGCTGGTCATTGCGTTGAAGGACGACCATGTTTCGGCGTGGAGCGCGGTCTATGACGGCGCCCGCCTGCTCGATGCCGATTTCGTGCTCGGCGGATCGGGCCACAATGCCGGGGTGATCAACCCGCCGGCGGCCAACAAGCACGGCTATTGGACCAGCGACGCCCGCCCCGAAGCGGCCGACGACTGGCTTGAAGGCGCCACCAAACACGACGGCAGCTGGTGGCCGCAATGGATCCAGTGGCTCGGCCGCCACGGCAGCGGCAAGCAGGTCCCCGCGCGGGCCATTACCGACGGCATCGAACCGGCGCCCGGCCGCTACGCGATGATGCCGTAATGGATGCGATGACTACGCAACGCGACGTGCTGGCAATCAAGGAGGGCGCCGCCGGCCGCCTGCGCCTCAACCGGCCGCAAGCGCTCCACAGCCTCACGCGCCAGATGGTGCGCGACATGGCCGACGCGCTGATCGCCTGGCGCGACGACCCCGACGTGCGCATCATCCTGATCGATCATGCCGAAGGCCGCGGCTTCTGCGCTGGCGGCGACGTTGTCGGCATCTCGCGCGCGGTCGAACAGGATGACGCCCCGGCCCGCGCCTTCTTCTTCGACGAATATCGCCTCAACCACCTCGAATACACCTACCCCAAGCCGGGGGTGGCATTCATGGACGGCGTCACGATGGGCGGCGGCGTCGGCATTTCCTGCCCGTGCCGCTACCGCATCGCCACCGAGCGCACCCTGTTCGCAATGCCCGAAACGACCATCGGCCTGTTCCCCGACGTCGGCGGCGGGCGCTATCTGTCGCGGTTACGTGGACGCCTCGCCCAGTTTCTCGCGCTGACCGGCCACCGCTTGAGCGGCGCCGAATGCCTCGCGCTGCGGCTCGCCACCCATTTCATCCCGTCCGACCGGCTCGACGACGCCAAGCAGCGCATCATCGGCCAGCCGTTCCGCGCCCAGGCGGTGCTCGACGAGCTGTCGGAAACCCAGGTGCTCGACGCGCCGATCATGGGCCGGCTCGACACCATCAACCGCTGCTTCGCCTCCGACCGGCTCGAGGATATCCTCGCCGCTCTCGACGCCGAGTTGGACGATCCGTGGTGCGCCGAGCAGGCCGCGATCATCCGCTCCAAATCGCCCATGTCGTGCAAGGTCAGCCTCAAGCTCTTGGTCGAGAGCCAGTACCAGCTCCACTTCCTCGACGAGATGCGGCTCGAATATGCGATAATGATCCGGCTGATCCGCCACCCCGATTTCCGCGAAGGCGTCCGCGCCCGGTTGATCGACAAGGACAATCTGCCGGTTTGGCAGCCGGCCGACCCGGCCGCGATCAGCGACGCCGAGGTCGACAAATTCTTCGAACCGCTGCCGGAAGACGAGCAATGGCAGCCGCTCGAAATTTGAGGGAGCACGCATGAGCTACGAGACGATCCTGGTCGAACACAAAGGCGCGGTGACGCTGGTCACGCTCAACCGTCCGCAGGCCTTGAACGCGCTCAACAGCCAGGTGTTGGCCGATCTGATCGCGGCGTTCGCGGCATATGACGCCGACGACGGCCAGCGTTGCCTGGTCCTGACCGGCTCCGAAAAGGCATTCGCCGCCGGCGCCGACATCAAGGAAATGCAGAGCCAGGGGTTTGCCGACATGTACTCGGCCAATTTCTTCGCCGGGTGGGAGCAGGTCACCGCGACCCGCAAGCCGTGGCTTGCCGCGGTCGCCGGCTTCGCGCTCGGCGGCGGCTGCGAAGTGGCGATGATGGCCGATTTCATCATCGCCGCCGACACCGCCAAATTCGGCCAGCCTGAAATCAAGCTTGGCGTCACCCCCGGCATGGGCGGCTCGCAACGCCTCACGCTCGCAGTCGGCAAAGCCAAGGCGATGGAGATGTGCCTGACCGGCCGAATGATGGGCGCGGACGAGGCCGAGCGGTCGGGACTGGTGGCCAAGGTCGTCCCCGCCGCGGACCTCGTCGCCGAAGCACTCAAGACCGCCGAAACGATTGCCGACATGGCCCCGCTCGCCACCATCGCCACCAAGGAAATGGTCAACGCCGCGTTCGAGATGGGGCTCGCTCAGGGGATCAACTTCGAACGCCGCCTGTTCCACGGACTGTTTGGCACCGACGACCAGAAAGAAGGCATGACCGCCTTCGTCGAGAAGCGCCCGGGCAACTGGACCGGCCGCTAGGAGTACACCGGCAATGGCGAAAATCGCATTCATCGGGCTTGGCCACATGGGCGGCGGGATGGCACCCAATTTGGCCAAGGCGGGTCACGAGGTCCGCGCATTCGATCTGAGCGACGATGCACTTAAGCGCGCGGTCGAGCGCGGCTGCACCGCCGCCGGCTCGGGCGCCGAGGCGTGCAAGGGCGCCGACGTCATCGTCACAATGCTGCCGGCCGGCGAGCATGTCGCCGCGGTCTACCGCGCCGCAATATTCCCCGCCGCGCCCAAGACCGCGATCCTGATCGACTGCTCGACGATCGACGTGGGCACTGCCAAGACCATCGAAGGCGAGGCCGTCGCTGCCGGCTTCACTATGGTCGATGCGCCCGTTTCCGGCGGCATTGCCGCGGCCGAAGGCGGCACTTTAACCTTCATGGTCGGCGGCTCCGACGACGGCTTCGAGCGCGCCCGCCCGTTCCTCGAGGTGATGGGCAAGGCGGTGATCCACGCCGGCGCAGCCGGGTCCGGACAGGCGGCCAAGATCTGCAACAACATGCTGCTGGGCGCGACCATGGCGGCGACCTGCGAGACGTTCGTTCTGGCCGGCAAGCTCGGCCTCGACCTGCAGACCTTTTACGACATCTCATCCAGGGCCTCGGGCCAGAGCTGGTCGATGACCTCTTACTGCCCGGTCCCCGGGGTCGGCCCCGACACCCCGGCCGACCGCGGTTATGAAGGCGGGTTCGCCGCTGCGCTGATGCTCAAGGACCTTAAGCTGGCGATGGCAGCAGCGCAGGAAGCCGGCGCCTACACGCCGATGGGCGGCGAGGCCGAGGAACTCTATCGGCGCTTCGTTGATTTGGGCGGAGGGACCAAGGATTTCTCCGGCATCATCAAGATGATCGACGACAGCTGGAAGGCACCGGCCTCAGACAAAAACTAGGGAGAAAGCATGCGTATTGCCTTGCTCGCCGCGACAGCTTTGCTGTTGGCCGGCTGCGGCCAGTCGGCCGACAAACAGGCGACCAACGCCACCTCGCCCAAAAGCGGTCCGGTCCTTCCGGTGACCGACGGCAATGCGGCTATGGCGGACATGCATAATTCGCCCGAAATGCAGGCCATGATGCAATCCATGCAGGGCGCTCCGATGGCGCATGACGCGGCCCATCAGCGGATGCATGTGCGCCACGAAGGGATGGAGCGGATCGGCAAGACCTTCAAGATCGTCGGCCGGACGCTCAAGTCGGGTTCGCCCGACCTGGCGCTGGTGCGCTCGTCGGCCGCGACCATTGCCGGGCTCGCCGCCAAGAGCCCGACCTGGTTCCCGGCCGGGACCGGGCCCGACCTCGGCAAGACCGGCGCCAAGCCGGAAATCTGGCAGAAGCCGGCCGATTTCGTCGCCAAGGACCAGGCGTTTCGGCAGGCCTCGGCGGCCTTCGACGCCGCCGCCAAGGCTGGCGACATGGCCGTCATCCAGGCCCGCTTCAGCGACCTCGGCAAGACCTGCAAGGCGTGCCACGACAGCTATCGCAACGAGATGCATCATTAGCACCACTGCCAAGCAGCCTGTCTGGGACCTGCCGATCCGAACATTCCACTGGCTGCTCGCCGGGTTGATCGGCTTCAGCTGGTGGTCGGCCAAGAACGACCATGTCGACTGGCACATCTGGTCCGGGATCGCGATCCTGACCTTGCTCCTGTTTCGTCTGCTGTGGGGCCTGTTCGGAAGCTCGACCGCCCGCTTCGCCAATTTCGTGCGCGGTCCACGCACCGTGCTCGGCTACCTCCGCGACGGCAGCAAATGGCGGGTCGCCGGGCACACCCCGCTAGGCGCGTTAAGCGTCGTCGCAATGCTCGGCGCGATCGCGATCCAGATCGGCCTGGGCCTGATTTCGATCGATGAAGACGGTCTCAACCAGGGCCCGCTGGCCAATCTCGTGTCGCTCGATACGTCGGAGATTGCGCGCGACCTGCACGAGGCGTTCTTCAATGTCCTGCTGGCCCTGATCGGGCTGCATATCGCGGCGATCCTCTACTACCGCCTGGTCCAGAAGAAAAAGCTCATCAAACCCATGATCACCGGCCACTCGGCTCTCGATCCGGGCGAAAAGCCGATGCAGCCGGGCCGCTGGTGGGCGGCACTGCTGTGCCTCGCCGCCGCGCTCGCCATCGCCCGCTGGGTCGTCGCCGGAGCGCCGCTCTAAGTGGACCATCCCTTGTAGGCGGGGGTCGAAGGGGCCACATCGCCCAAATGCTGATCCACACCGAACGAACGCCCAATCCGGCGACTCGCAAATTCCTCCCCGGCCAGCCCGTGATGGATTCCGGCAGCCGCGATTTTCCCGACCGTGAGTCGGCCGAGGCGTCGCCGCTGGCGTCCGAGCTGTTTGCGACCGGTGGGGTCGAAGGCGTATTCTACGGCAGCGACTTCATCTCGGTCACCGCCGCGCCCGGCGCGTCGTGGGATGCGCTCGAACCGCAAGTGGTCGGCATGCTGCTCGACCATTTCGTCAGCGGCGCGCCCTTGTTCGAAGCTGGCTCGGCCGCCGCGATCCACGTCGCCGACGCCCCGGCGATCGAGGAAGATCCGGCCGACGCCGACATCATCGACCAGATCAAGGAATTGATCGAAACCCGGGTTCGCCCGGCGGTTGCCCAGGATGGCGGCGACATCGTCTACCGCGGCTATTCCAAGGGCACGCTGTACCTCGCCATGCAGGGCGCCTGCCAGGGCTGCCCGTCGTCGGCGATCACGCTTAAGCGCGGCATCGAGGGCCTGATTCGCCACTATGTGCCCGAGGTCGAGACGGTCGAGGCGATCTAACTTATCCACAATTCGCTTGCTCGTGGGTTGCGCCTGTGGCCCAATCGCACGGGTTAACGGAAGCATGCGATGATCCTTGCGATCGACACATCGACCGCCGCCTGCAGCGCGGCCCTGTTCGACGGCGCGGGTAACTGCGTCGGCCAGCGCGACGAGTTGATCGGCCGCGGCCACGCCGAGCGCCTGGTGCCGATGATCGAGGAGTTGCTCGACGGCCGCCGCGCTGGCCGGATTCTGGTCGGGGTCGGGCCCGGCAGCTTCACCGGCATCCGGGTCGGCATCGCCGCCGCGCAAGGCCTCGCCATCGGTTGGACCGCCGAGCTTGCCGGAATGTCGTCGCTGGCCTTGCTCGCGGCCGGCACGAACAGCGCGGGACCAGTCGCCGCGGCCATGCCCGGCGGTCACGGCGAGCTTTTCGTCCAGCAGTTCGACCATCCGCCGCTGGCGCCGTCCACTGATCTGATCAGCCTGTCGCCCGAAAAAGCGGCAGCCCTGGTCTCGGCTGAAACGGTCGTCGGGCCGGCTGCCGAAGAGCTGGTGCAGGCCCGCGGCTGGGGCCAGGCGCTCGCTGTCTGGCCGCGCGCCGCCAATGCCCTGTCACTGCCGGAGACGCTGCGAAACCTGCATCCACGGCCGGTCTATGCGCGGGCGCCCGACGCCCGCCCGCGCCCGTCCTTGGCGACCGCTACGGCCAGCCAGGCTGCCTGATGAGCAGCCTCCCTTCCGCGCAGGCAATTCGGCTGGTGCGCGGGGATTCAGGCCACCTCGCCAGCGTCATGTCGATCATGACGACCGCGTTCGATCCGCGCTTCGGGGAGGCGTGGACCCGGTCGCAATGCGCCGGAATCCTGCCGATGACCGGCGTGTCGCTGGTGCTCGCCTACGACGAATATGAGCAGCCCGCCGGCTTTTCCCTGTTTCGAACGATTGCGGGCGAGGCCGAGCTGCTCTTGCTCGCGGTCGCTCCCGAACATCAGCGGGGCGGCGTCGGCCGGCTGCTGCTCGATCATTTCGTCGGCCGCGCGCAGGCCGCCGGCGCCGGCCGCGTCCACCTTGAGGTCCGCGACGGCAATCCGGCGGTGGCGATGTATCGCCTGGCCGGGTTCACTCCGGCCGGTCGCCGTCCCGATTATTATCGCGGCACCGACGGCCGCCAATTCGACGCCCTGACATTCGCGCGCGACTTGTAGAAAACTAACCCGCGACAATCGTCTCCATCTATTGCGCGAAGAACAGCGCCCATCTATTGCAGTCGAGCCTGAGGTGCGGGACTGCTCGGCGCTAGGCTTAACTTGGGACATCACAGATGCTTGATAATGAAGGTGCTGAAGACACCCTGCTCGCGCTGACCGCGGACATTGTTGCGGCGCACGTCAGCAATAACAGCGTTGCGGTCAATGACTTGCCCAACCTCATCCAGAATGTTCATGCTGCCCTGAGCACAATTTCCGACAACCGTTCGGCGCCCGAGGCCAAGCTCGAACCCAAGGTTCCGATCCGCTCTTCGGTCAAACCCGACTATATCGTCTGCCTTGAAGACGGTAAGCGATTGAAAATGCTCAAGCGGCACTTGATGACTCATTATCAAATGACGCCCGACCAGTACCGCCAGAAGTGGGGCCTCAACGCCGACTATCCGATGGTCGCGCCCAACTATGCCGAGCAGCGCCGCGCGCTCGCCAAGTCTATCGGTCTTGGCACCAAGCGCCGCAAAACCCGGGCCGCGAGGTAGCCGCTACTGCGAGCGAAGCGCGGCAATCCCGGTTTCCGGTCTTGGCCGGGATTGCCGCTTCGCTTTGCCTTTCGACAGCGTGCTTCCCTTTGACCCGCCGCCCATGCGTGCCTAACTAGGGTGCATGCAGCGAACCATCGACATCGAAGCCCTGTGTGCCGACAAGGGGCTGCGGATTACCGAGCAGCGGCGTACCATCGCCCGCATCTTATCCGAGGCGGAGGACCATCCCGACGTCGAGACGCTCCACGAGCGCGCGTCGACGGTCGATCCCAAGATCTCGATCGCCACGGTCTACCGCACCGTCCGCCTGTTCGAGGAAGCCGGAATCCTCGAGCGTCACGAGTTTGGCGACGGCCGCTCGCGCTATGAAGCCGCGTCGGATGCGCACCACGACCATCTGATCGACGTCGAGACCGGCAAGGTGATCGAATTCATCGACGAGGATCTCGAGGATTTGCAGAAGCGGATCGCGGAAAAACTCGGCTTCCGCCTCGTCGACCATCGCATGGAGCTGTACGGCGTCGCCCTCACCCGCGGCCGCTGACGGCCGGCCTTCGCTGCTGTTGCTGGGCATGCGCGCCGCCGGCCTGGTCGCGCTGTTCCTGGTTTGCCTGGTGCCCCATTTGCTGTCGCGATTAATCCTGCGCCGGTCGCGCTGGCCGCGCCGATTCCTTTCCGCCGCCGCCTGGATCGTCGGCGTTCGCCGGCAAATCGCCGGCGACCCGCTCCGCCCGCACAGCTTGCTGCTCGTCAATCATGTGTCGTGGCTCGACATCCTGATCCTTGGCGGCGCGACCGGCTGCGCGTTCGTGTCGAAGGATGCGCTCGGCCATCCCCTGGTCCATTGGCTCGCCGACCAGAACCGCACGCTCTACATCCACCGCGGCCGGCGCAGCGCGAGCGCCGACCAGGCGAGCGCGATCGTCGCCGCGCTCGATCGCCCGCAGCCGCTTGCGCTGTTCCCCGAAGGCACCACCGGGCCGGGTGACCAGTTGCTGCCGTTTCGCTCGGCCTTGCTGTCGGCGGTCGCGCCGCCGCCGGCCGGGGTCGAGGTCCGGCCGGTCGCGCTCGACTATGGCGCGGCGGCGTCCGAAGTCGGCTGGTACGGCGAAAGCGCCAAGGACAATGTGCTGCGGATCGCTGGCCGCAAGGGAACGCTGCCGGTGATCGTCAGGCTGCTCCCGCCAATGCCGCCGGAGCCCGACCGCAAGCTCCTCGCCCACCACGCCCGCGAGCGGATCGGAGCGGTGCTGGCCGCTTCAAGTTCCGCGCGCACTGGCCTATAGCCGCGGCGACCATGACCGCGATACCCAAGAGCTTCAGCATCAAGTCGTTCGGCTGCCAGATGAACGTCTATGATGGCGAACGCATGGCCGAGCTGTTGAGCGCGACCGGCCTTTCCCCCGCCGCGCCCGGCGAGGAGCCCGACCTGGTCGTCCTCAACACCTGCCACATCCGCGAAAAAGCCGCGGAGAAAGCCTATTCCGACGTCGGCCGAATGCGCCGCGAGGATGGCTCGAAGCCGCTCATCGCGCTGGCCGGCTGCGTCGCCCAGGCCGAGGGCGCCGAGGCGATGACGCGGTCGAAGATGATCGACCTGGTGGTCGGGCCGCAAGCCTATCACCGGCTTCCGGAACTGGTCGCCGCGGCCGCTCGCGGCACGCGTCCGGTCGACACCGACATGCCGGCCTTGTCGAAATTTGACCGGCTGCCGCAAAGGAAGCGCGTCGGCCCCAGCGCCTTCCTGACGGTCCAGGAAGGCTGCGACAAATTCTGCACCTATTGCGTCGTGCCCTACACCCGCGGCGCCGAGATCAGCCGTCCGGCGGCGGCGATCGTCGCCGAAGCCGAGGCGCTGGTCGCCGGCGGCGCGCGCGAAATCATCCTGCTCGGCCAGAACGTCAACGCCTGGGCCGACGGCGACCTCGCCCTCGCCGGGCTGGTGCGGACGCTGGCGCGGATCGAGCGGCTCGAGCGCATCCGCTTCACCACCAGCCATCCGGCCGACATGGACGACGCGCTGATCGCCGCTTTCGCCGACCTGCCCAAGCTGATGCCGTACCTCCATCTGCCGGTCCAATCGGGCAGCGACCCGATCCTCAAGGCGATGAACCGCAGCCATTCGGTCGAGAGCTATTTGCGGACCATTGAACGGGTCCGCGCGGCGCGCCCCGACATCGCCATTTCGGGCGACTTCATCGTCGGCTTCCCGGGTGAAACCGACGCGGATTTCGAAGCGACCCTGACGATCGTCGACGCGGTCCGCTACGCTGCCGCTTATTCGTTCAAATATTCGCCCCGCCCCGGCACCCCCGCGGCAACCATGGAGAATCAGATTCCCGCATCCGTGATGGACCACCGGCTGCAGCGCCTCCAGGCGCGCCTGGCCGGCCACAGCCTCGCCTTCAACCGCGCCTGCATCGGCCGCGACACGCGCATCCTGGTCGATCGGGTCGGCCGCCGCCCGGGCCAGATGATCGGCAAGTCGCCGTGGCTGCAATCGGTGTTCGTCGAAACCGACGCGCCGATCGGCGCGATGCTCGACGTGTCCATCACCCAGGCGCTGCCAAACAGCCTCGGCGCGACTGGCGCCCGCCGCGCGGACGCCGCCTGATGGCCCGCCGCGACGTCGCCGAAGCACGCGCCAGCGATCCGGGCCGCGCCCGGCTGGAGCTTGAATTCGACCAGCCCTATTTGCTCGGCCCGCTGTTCGGCGATTACGACCGCCATCTGGTGACCATCGAAAGCCGCTTGGGCGTGCACATCGCGGCGCGCGGCAACAAAGTCCAGATCGAAGGCGAGGCCGACGCCGCCGCCCGCGCCCGTGACGTCCTGATCGGGCTCTACAACCGGCTTGACCAGGGCAATGACGTCGACGCCGCGGCGGTCGAATCGATCATCGCCATGGCCGCCCAGCCGCACCTCGACGGGATCATCGAGGATCAGGTGACCTCGCCGCCCAAGGTGATGATCCGCACCCGCAAGAAAACCATCGTGCCCCGCTCGGCGGTGCAGACCACCTACATGGAGGCGCTGGCCCGCGACGACATGATCTTCGCATTGGGCCCGGCCGGCACCGGCAAGACCTATCTCGCGGTCGCCCAGGCGGTGTCGCAACTGATCTCGGGCAGCGTCGACCGGCTGATCCTGTCGCGCCCGGCGGTTGAGGCCGGCGAACGGCTCGGCTTCCTCCCCGGCGACATGAAGGAAAAGGTCGATCCCTATCTGCGGCCGCTGTACGACGCGCTCTACGACATGCTGCCGACCGAACAGGTCGAGCGGCGCATCGCCTCGGGCGAGATCGAGATCGCGCCGATCGCGTTCATGCGCGGCCGCACCCTGAACGATGCCTTCATCATCCTCGACGAGGCGCAGAACACCACGCCGCAGCAGATGAAGATGTTCCTGACCCGCTTCGGCATGCGCGCGCGGATGGTGATTTGCGGCGACCCCAAGCAGACCGATCTGCCGCGCGGGGTCGAATCGGGCCTCAACGATGCGGTCGCCAAGCTCGAGGGCATCGCCAGCATCTCGATGGTCCGTTTCTCCGCCGCCGACGTCGTCCGCCACCCGTTGGTCGGCAAGATCGTCGAAGCCTATGAAGGGCCGGGAGCATGATGCTCGAAGTCGCCGTCGAAGCCGATTCGGAGTGGGACAGTAAAGCCGGCTGGGAAGCGCTCGCCCGCAAGGCCGCCGAAGCGGCGATTGCCGAAAGCGCCTTTCCCCAGTTGACCACTTCGCAACGTCCGGTCGAACTGTCCGTCCGCCTCGCCGGCAACGAAGAAGTGCGCTCGCTCAACGCCGAGTGGCGCGGCAGCGACAAGCCGACCAACGTGCTGTCGTTCCCGATGGTCGAAGCGCTCGCCATCGCCGACGTTGCGGCTGACGGCCCCGAACTGATGCTCGGCGACATCGTCCTCGCCCACGGCGTGTGTCAGGCCGAAGCAGCCGAAAAGGCGATCCCGCTCGACCGCCACGCCGCGCATCTGATGGTCCACGGCACGCTCCATCTGCTCGGCTACGACCACCATGACGACGCCTCCGCGGCCGACATGGAGGGCCGTGAGGTGCGCGCGCTGGCCAGGCTTGGGATCGCCGACCCTTACCGGCAGCTCAACTGATGGCGACCCAGCAAGACGACGGCGGCTCGCGCCTGTGGCGCGGAATGCGCGCGCTGATTTTCGGCGACGATGGCGAAACCAGCCTGCGCGACCAGATCGAGGAAGCGATCGACGAAGCCGAGACTTCGCACACCTTGTCGGGCGACCTCTCGCCGCTTGAACGCCAGATGCTGCGCAACCTGCTGCAGTTCGGCGACCGCACCGCCGGCGACATCTGCGTCACCCGCGGAGACATCATCGCGGTCCCGGCAACCATCACTTTCGACGAGCTGATTCATGCCTTCGCCGACGCCGGTCACAGCCGCCTGCCGGTGTCGGGTGAAGGCCTCGACGACATCGTCGGCATGTATCACATCAAGGATGTCTTCATCGCCCGCGTCGACGAGAGCCGCGACCGCTCGCCGTCGGCGTTGATGCGCACGCCGCTGTTCGTGCCCGAATCGATGGGTGTGATCGACCTGCTCGCGCGGATGCGCGCCGACCATATTCACCTCGCCATCGTCGTCGACGAGTTCGGCGGGACCGAGGGTCTGGTGACGATCGAGGACGTGGTCGAGGAAATCGTCGGCGAGATCGAGGACGAGCATGACGAGGAGCAGGACGGCAAGCTGACCATGCTCGACGAGGGGCTGTGGGAGGCCGATGCGCGGCTTGAGCTTGAAGAACTCAACGCCACCGTCGACGCCCGGCTGACCGCCGAAGAAGGCGAGATCGACACCATCGGCGGGCTGGTTTTCCTGCTTGCCGGGCGCATCCTGCAACCCGGCGAATCGGTCGTTCACCCGTCCGGCTGGCGGCTCGAAAGCATTGATTCCGACGCCCGCCGCATCCGCCGCATCCGCCTCCACGCACCCGACGCCGCGACCTGATCAGGCGGCTAAGCGGTCGCGAACAAATTGGCCGGGTCGGCCATCGCCTTGAACTCGAGCGCGTTGCCGGCCGGATCGAGCAGGAACATCGTCGCCTGCTCCCCCGGCTCGCCGGCGAAACGCACCGTCGGCGGGATGACAAAGGCGGTGCCGGCCGCTGTCAGCCGCTCGGCCAGCGCGGTCCATCGGGCCATTTCCAGCACCAGCCCGAAATGCGGCACCGGCACGTCCTCGCCGTCGACCGCATTGCTCGCCGAGCGGCGCGGCGCATCGGGCGCGAGATGGGCGACGATCTGGTGGCCGTGGAGGTCGAAGTCGATCCAGCGCTCCGAACTGCGCCCCTCCGGACAGCCCAGCGTGCGCCCGTAAAACTCGCGCGCGGCGGCGAGGTCGTCGACCGGAAAGGCGAGGTGGAAGGGCGGCAGGCTCATGCCCCCGCTTGTGTCACCGCGAGCCGTGCCAAGGCAAGGGCCGGCTAACATGGGCGTGCGGGAAGCTGTTAGCGCGCCTTGTTGGCGAGGTTTTCGAACACCGCCGGATGGATCGGCCGGCGGAATTCCACGCCGGCGGTGAATCCCTTGACCCAGGAAATCGCGCCTTCGAGCAGACACATGCCCTCGAATTTCACATAAATCTGTTCGCCCACCTCGATCCGATCGATCAGCTCGATCTTGCAGCCGCTGGGGGAAGCGTCGAACACCCGCACGCGGTGGTTGGCGCGCCCCGCCGGCGCAAGGTCACCTCAGCGGTCAACTCGACCCGGGCGTTCTTGCGCGGAATGCGCCGGCCGTGGTTGAGGTACATCACCACCACCGAGCGCTGGGCGTGGCCGAACACGCTATCCTCGCGCCTGCGCTCCACGCTCAACAGATAATCGGCCGCGATCGGCGGCAAGGATTGCCCGAGGTCGGAGGCCAATTGGGTCGACATGGTTTCGACCTCCGCCCACTCGATCTCCGGCTCTTGTTCCTTCGCCAGGATCTCGCTCAAACGGCGCTTCAGCTCCTCGGTGGTCATCGGGACGCGGCTCTCTGCATAAAGCTCGGTCATGCAGACGAGCGTGGTGGTCGAGAAGATACGCTTGCGGCAGCGTTTGGATGCACGGAAGTGTTTGTTTTTTAGGCCGTTCTTAATGCGAGAAGGGCGGACCACGCGCATCGCGGTTACCACTTCAAACTGACCCGCAATCCTCGTTTGTGGATTGCTTCGCCGCGTCCTCCCCGCAATGACGTGACCGCATGAAGCATCTCTCCCTCGCAGCCCTGCTCGGAATTATTTCGGCGTTCGCGTTTCAGCCGGTCGATTTCTGGCCGCTTCTGCCGATCACCTTCGCTGCGCTGTGCGAACTGATCTCGCGCGCTCCGACCCTGCGCCGTGCACTCGCCCTCGGCTGGATGTTCGGCTCCTTCCAGTTCGTGATTGCGCTCAACTGGATCGCCACCTCGTTCACCTACCAGTCCAACATGCCGGCCTGGCTCGGCTGGGTCGCGGTGCTGCTGGTCGCGCTTTACCTCGCCATCTATCCCGCACTCGCAGCCGGCCTCGCCTGGCGCCTGGGCCGGCGCGGCGAAGTGCCGCTGCTGCTCGCGCTGGCCGGCGGCTGGGCGCTGACCGAATGGCTCCGCGCCGGGATGTTCACCGGCTTTGCCTGGAACCCGGCCGGGGTGATCCTCGCCAGCACTCCGCTGATTTCGACCGGCGCGCTGATCGGTACCTACGGTCTTTCCTTGCTGGTGGTGTTGCTCGGCGGCGCCCTGTGGCTCGAGATCCGGCGCAAATATCTGCCGGGCGTGGCGATCCTCGCCGCGACCCTGTTGCTGTGGGCGCTGCCGGGATCGCGGGTGCCGGACTCGCAATTGGCGATCAAGCCGGTGCGGATCGTCCAGCCGGACATCGGCCAGCACGACAAGTGGCGGTCCGAATTCGACGACGAAGCGGCGCGGCGCCTGGCGCTGCTGTCGGCTCCGCGCCATGCCGACGCCGGGCCGCGGTTGTTGTTCTGGCCCGAAGCGGCGGTGACCTCGCCGCTATCGGACAGCCGCCCGGGATTTCAGGCAATGGCGGCGTTCGAGCGCAGCCGCGTCGCGACCCTGCTCCAGCCCGGCGACCTGCTGCTAACCGGCGGCATCGGGGTCACGGCGAGCGACGGGCAAATCGTCGACGGCGCCACCAACAGCATTTTCGTGATCGACCCCGCCGGGCGGATCGTCAGCCGCTATCACAAGGCGCATTTGCTGCCGTTCGGCGAATATCTGCCGCTACGCCCGTTGCTGTCGGCGGTCGGAATGTCGCGGTTTGCGCCGGGCGACCTCGACTTCGCGCCCGGCCCGGGGCCGCGGACGATCGACCTCGGCCATCCGTGGGGCCGGGTCGGCATGCAATTATGCTACGAAATCATCTTCTCCGGCCAGGTAGTTGACCGCCACAACCGGCCCGATTTCATCTTCAACCCGTCGAACGATGCTTGGTTCGGCCGCTGGGGCCCGCCCCAGCACCTCGCCCAGGCGCGGCTGCGCGCAGCCGAGGAAGGGCTGCCGTTGCTGCGTTCGACCCCGACCGGCATCAGCGCCGTGATCGACGCCCGCGGCGCGGTGGTCGGTTCGCTGCCGTGGCGCACGGCCGGCGTGATCGACAGCGTGCTGCCGCCACCGGCGATCGCGACCCCATTGTTCGGTCGCTTCGGCAACATCATCCCGCTGCTGCTCGCGCTGGCGTTGATGATCGCCGCCATTGCCCTTCCCCCGGGGCAACGCTATCGGCGCACATAAGGATTTCCTTATATCCCGAATCCGACCACCCAGCCTCCCGAACATCAGGACCCACTCGCCCAATGCGCAGCAATTATCTCTTCACGTCCGAGTCCGTTTCCGAAGGCCATCCGGACAAGGTCGCGGACCAGATCAGCGATGCGATCATCGACCTGTTCCTGTCCAAGGACCCGGAGGCGCGGGTCGCCTGCGAGACCATGGTGACGACCCAGCGCATCGTGATCAGCGGCGAGATCCGTTGCCAGGGCGCCTATGACGAGACGCTTTATCCCGAAACCCACGGCTGGGCGCCCGGCGCGCGCGACGAGATCGAGCAGGTCGTGCGCCACACGATTCGGCGCATCGGTTACGAGCAGGACGGTTTCCACTGGCAGACCGCGAGCTTCGAGAACCACCTGCACGGCCAATCGGCCCATATCGCTCAGGGCGTCGACGCTTCGGGTAACAAGGACGAAGGCGCCGGCGACCAGGGGATCATGTTCGGCTTTGCCTGCGACGAGACTCCCGAGCTGATGCCGGCGACCCTGTTCTACAGCCACAAGATCCTTCAGCGCATGGCGGCCGATCGCCATTCCGGCGCGGCGCCGTTCCTCGAGCCCGACGCCAAGAGCCAGGTGACCTTGCGCTATGACGAGGGAACGCCGGTCGCCGCGACCGCGATCGTGGTCTCGACCCAGCATGCCAAGGGCTATGACCAAGGCGACCAGGAGGCCGAGCTCCACGCCTACGTCAAACGGGTCGTCGCCGACGTCATCCCGGCGGCGTTGCTGAGCGACGAAACAGTCTACCACATCAACCCGACCGGCAGCTTCGAGATCGGCGGCCCCGACGGCGACGCCGGCCTCACTGGCCGCAAGATCATCGTCGACACCTATGGCGGCGCGGCCCCGCACGGCGGTGGTGCCTTTTCAGGCAAGGACCCGACCAAGGTCGACCGCTCGGCCGCCTACATGGCGCGCTATCTGGCCAAGAATATCGTCGCCGCCGGGCTCGCGACGCGCTGCACCATCCAGCTCGCTTATGCGATCGGGGTCAGCGCGCCGCTGTCGATCTACGTCGACACCCACGGCACCGGAACCGTGGCCGATGATCAGCTCGAAGCGGCAATCGCGCGGATCACCAAATTGGGCGGCCTCACTCCGCGCGGTATCCGCACCCATTTAAAGCTCAACAAGCCGATCTACGAACCGACCGCGGCCTACGGCCACTTCGGGCGCAAGGCCGAAGGCGACCTCTTTCCGTGGGAAAGGCTCGACCTCGCCGACGACCTGAAAGCTGCGCTCGCCGCCTAAGCCAGCGTGCGCACCTTCGGCTCGCGCTCCCAATGGCGCTTGGGCGCGATAGCGATGAACTGATCGTTCGGGACGACCCCGGCGTCGAGTTCGATGCCCAGTTTGTCGAGGATGAATTTCTTGGTCGCGGGACAATAGCCGATTGTCTTGCAATGGCCATATGCGTCCATGAACCATTGTAATGCCGCGCCGTCATTGGCGAGCAGCTTGGCTTGGTCGGGCATGATCGCGCAGGCGACGGCATCGAACAGGACCGAAGGCGACCCGGCCAGCTGACCGTCGGCCGCCATCTTGCCGCCCTTGAGGCTAAGTTCACCGACCTTCGGAGCGACCAGGAACGCGGTCCCGCCGTCGGCCTCGACGCCCTGTTTCAAAGCATCGATTACGGACTTGTCGGACCCTTCGGCGAACAGGATCGCGACCTTCCGGCCGATCATCGGGACATCGCCCTGCTTGAGGATCGACAGCGCGTCCGAAACCTTCATGTCGATCGGCGACTTGGCCGCCTTGTTCGCTGCCGGCAGGTCCATTCCCAAACCGGCGGCAACGCGCTTGGCCAGACTTTCGTCGACATTACGCAGATTGCCCATGACGCGCAGCCGGATCGCCGGAATCATCACTTTCGATAATTCGAACACGATCGCCGAAGCCAGATGCGCCTGCTCGATTTCTGTTTGCGAGCGGTAGAACAGCCGCGCCTGGCTGTAATGGTCGGCGAATGTTTCGGCCCGGATACGGAGCTTTTCAGTACCGTCGTTGCGCTCGTCATTGCGAGTGAGCGTCGCAAACCCCTGCTCGTTTTCGCGCGGACCGCCGTCCTCGCCGAGTTCGCCAAGACTGTTGGGTTCGTAATTGGCGCGACCGGTTGGGACGATCGTCTGCATCATCCCGTCACGCTGGAAATTGCCGAACGGACATTTTGGCGCGTTGATCGGGATCTGGTGGAAATTGGTCGTTCCAAGCCGCGACTTCTGCGTGTCGAGGTAGGAGAACAACCGACCCTGCAACAAAGGATCGTTGGAAAAATCGATCCCCGGCGGGACATTGGTCGGCAGGAACGCCGCCTGCTCGGTCTCGGCGAAGAAATTGTCGACGTTCCGGTTGAGCGTCATTCGGCCGATGATCCGGACCGGCAAATCCTCTTCCGGGATCAGCTTGGTCGCATCGAGCACGTCGTACGGCTGCTTCGCCGCGAACGCCTCGTCAAACACCTGGATGCCGAGGTCCCACGCAGGGAAGTCGCCGGAATCGAGCGCTTGATAGAGGTCGCGGCGGTGATAATCGGGGTCGGCGCCGGCAATTTTGACGGCTTCGTCCCAGGTCGTCGACTGGATTCCGAGCACTGGCTTCCAGTGAAATTTGACGAAGGTCGCCTTCCCCGCCTGGTTGACCAGGCGGAAGGTGTGGACCCCGAAACCTTCCATCATTCGAAACGAGCGCGGGATGCCGCGGTCGCTCATCGCCCACATGATCATGTGGGTCGCCTCGGGCATCAAGCCGATGAAATCCCAGAATGTGTCATGGGCGCTGGCCGCCTGCGGATAGCCCTTGTCGGCCTCCATCTTGACCGAGTGGATCAGGTCGGGGGATTTGATCGCATCCTGGATGAAGAACACCGGGATGTTGTTGCCGACCAGGTCCCAATTGCCTTCCGGCGTGTAGAATTTGACCGCGAATCCGCGCACGTCACGCGGCGTATCGACCGACCCGCGCCGCCGGCGACGGTCGAGAAGCGCACGAACGTCTCGGTCTTGCTGCCCTTCTTAAACACCACCGCCCTGGTCAGGTCGCTGATGTCTGCGGTCGCTTCGAACACGCCGCGTGCGCCCGATCCGCGGGCATGGACGATGCGCTCGGGAATGCGCTCATGGTCGAAGTGGAAGATCTTTTCGCGAAGAACGAAGTCCTCGATCAAAGTCGGCCCGCGCGCGCCAGCCTTGAGGCTGTTCTGGTTGTCGCTGACCGGCACGCCGAAATTGGTCGTCAGCGGTTCGCCGCCACGCTGGTGAGTCTCCCCGCCCGGGCCGGCCGAAGTGCGGGCGTCGTCGTGCTTGGATGGTCGGGCCATGAGTTGGACTTTCAATGGAGGAAGATTGCGCGCGACCAACGGATGGACTTGGCGGAATATCCTTCTGAACCTTGGGCTTAGGGAATAAACAGCGGCGCCTGCCCGGCCGCGGTGGTCGGCGCGCAAATCCGCGGCTAAACTTGGCGGGCATTCGGGAGACAAGCGATGACTGCATTCCTGTTGGCCATGCTCGCCGCGGCGGCGGCTCCAGCCCCCGCCGAACAGGCCGCGATCTTCAACGCGGCCGGCTTTACCCGGCACGGCAGCGCGTGGAAGTCGGGCAATTGCGACGGGATGGAAAGCGAATCCTACGAACCGGGCAAGATCGACACCTACCGCGACCTGAACGGTGACGGCCGGCCCGATGCGGTGGTGACCGAAGGCGGCGCGATTTGCTACGGCAACACCGGCACGCATTTCTGGTTGCTGTCGAAAGCGGCCGGCGGGTCTTGGACGGTGATGATGAGCGATACCGGGGTGCCCGGTTTCCTCGCCGTCAAAGGCGCCGGCGGCTGGCCCGATGTCGAGCTCGGCGGACCCGGTTTCTGTTTCCCGGTCTATCGCTGGAACGGCCGCGCCTACGCCGTCAACCGCTCCCAATATGAGGGCAAGCGCTGCACCTCTCGCTAACTCCGGAATGACCGCCCAAAAGTCCGGCGATCCGATCACGCTCAACCGCCTCTATGGGCGGTCGATGGGCCATAAGCTGCGCCCGGCTCAGCAAGCGTTGATCGACACGCTGCTGCCGGCGATCGCGGTGCCGGCCGACGCCGCGATCACCGCTCCGCTGCTGTTCGGCGATGAGCGCGCGCTCCACCTCGAGATCGGCTTTGGCTCGGGCGAGCATCTCGCCGAGCGCGCCGATCTGCTGCCCGACCATGGCTTCATCGGCGCGGAGCCGTTCGTCAACGGCGTCGCGACCGCGCTCGGTCACGTTCGCGACCGCCGCCTGGCCAACGTCCGGCTGCACATGGGCGACGCGCTCGACGTGCTCCAACGGGTGCCCGATGGCGCGCTTCGCTGCGTCTATCTGCTCCACCCCGATCCGTGGCCCAAGGCGCGCCATGCCAAGCGGCGGATGGTCAACGACGGACCGCTCGACCTGATTGCGGATAAGCTCGAGCCCGGCGGCGAACTCAGGATTGCGACCGACCACCCGGTCTATCTCGAATGGACTCTGGCGGCGATGCAGCGCCACCGGGAGCAGTTCGAGTGGCTTGCTCAACGCCCGGCGGATTTCCTCGAACCGCCCAGCGGGTGGCGCGAAACCCGCTACGGCGCCAAGTCACGGCGCGAGGGCCGCCGGCCATATTATCTGCGCTACCGCCGCGCCTGACCCTTCGGCTCCAGCCTCAGCAACCGCCCGCCGCTTTCGCCATCCTCAAGCAAATAGACCTCGCCCTGCGGGCCCTGGTCGACGGCGCGGATCCGCGCCCCCATCGGCCACTGGTCCGCCTTGCGCGCGCTGTCGCCGGCGATGTCGACCCGGATCAGTGCCTCGCCCGACAGCGCGCCGATCAGCGCATCGCCCTTCCACTGCGGGAACAGATCGCCGGTGTAGATCAGCAACTCGGCCGGAGAGATCGACGGATTCCACCAAACCTTGGGCGGCTCGAAGCCGTCACCCGGCCGGTGGTCGGGAATGTCGCTGCCGTCGTAGTTGCTGCCGTTCGAGGCTCGCGGCCAGCCGTAATTCTTGCCCGGCTGGATCAGGTTGAGCTCGTCGCCGCCCTTGGGGCCCATTTCGATTTCCCACAGCCGGCCATCCGGTGCGAATTGCAGCCCGAGCAGATTGCGGTGGCCGATCGACCAGAAGGTCTCGGCAATGCCGCCGCGGCTGGCCCATGGATTTCCGGCCGCGGGAGCGCCTTCGTCGGTCAGATGGAGGACCTTGCCGAGATTGCCGGTGAGCGACTGCGCCGGGTCGAATTTCTGGCGCTCGCCGGAGGTCAGGAACAGCGACCCGTCGGGCGCAAAGGCGATGCGGTGGCTGAAATGGCCGTTGCCGGTGACCTTCGGCGACTGACGCCAAATGACCTTGAAGTCGGCCAGCCGCGGTGGCCCCGACCCGAGGATCAGGCGGCCGTAACCGAGCGCTGCGCCCGAGGTGCCGTCGGGCCCGGCCTCGACGAAGCTCAGATAGACCCGCTGGTTGCCTGCAAAGCCCGGATGGACCACGACATCGCCGAGCCCGCCCTGGCCGTCGACCTTGACCTTCGGTACGCCGGCAACCGCCTGCCGCGACCCGTCGCTACTGTTGAGCAGCCACAATCTCCCTTCTCTTTCGGTGAGCAGCGCTGCGCTGGTCAGTGGCACTCCGCTGCCCGGCAGGAAAGCCATCGCCCACGGGGTCGAGAAGCGGACGACCTCGGTCACCGTGAACGGGCGATCGCCGGCCGATTTCGCCGCGGTCGACGACGGCGCGGCGCCGCACGCCGCCAACCCGAGCAACATTCCGACTTGCATTAACCGAAGGCTCATCGGAGGGGGTCCTTAGATTAGGTCGATACCGGCGATGGGTCGGTCTATTAGGGCATCGAATGGAATCCTGCAGCATACTATCCCTCGCAGCGGCGGTTCCTTCGCACGTAATCGAACAGGCCCAGGCGAAGGCGATCGGTCGCCGTGCTTTCGGCGGACGGCCAGCTCTTTTCGACCGGCTGTCGGGCGTGTTCGACAATGCCGGGATCGCCAAGCGCCACCTCGTCGCTCCGCTCGAATGGTACGAACAGCCGCACGGCTGGAGCGACCGCAACACACTGTATCTCGACGCCGCCGAAAAGCTGTTCGAGGAGGCGGCTTCGGCGGCGATCGCCAAGGCTGGGCTGTCCCCCGACCAGATCGACGGCGTCGTCACCGTTTCGACCACCGGCATCGCCACGCCCAGCCTTGAGGCGCGGGTTGGCCCGCGGCTTGGACTGCGCAGCGATGTCCGCCGCGTGCCGGTATTCGGCCTGGGCTGCGCCGGCGGGGTCAACGGCCTCGCTTTGACCGCCCGGCTGGCCGCCTCCGAACCCGGCAGCCACTGGCTGTTCGTCACGGTCGAAACCTGCTCGATCTCGATCCGCCTCGACAGCGACGATCCGGCGGCGATCGTCGCCACTGCATTGTTCGGCGACGGCGCCGCCGCCGCGGTGGTCACCGCCGGTCCGCACAGCCTGGCGCGGATTACCGCTTCGGCCGAGCAATTATGGCCCGACACGCTGCGCATCATGGGCTGGGACATCGAAGATCCCGGCCTCGCCGTGGTGTTCGACCGCGCCATTCCGCCGTTCATCGAGGCCGAACTGGCCCGGGCGGTGGACGCGATGCTCGGCCAGATGGGCGTCGAGCGCCGCGCGATCGACCGCTTTTGCTGCCACCCCGGCGGGGTCAAGGTGATCGACGCGATCGAAAGTGCGCTCGAATTGCCCCAGGGCGAGCTCAACCTCGAGCGCGAAGTGCTGCGCGACTTCGGCAATATGAGCGCGCCGACCGTATTGTTCGTGCTCGAACGGCTGATCGCGCAGGGCCTGCCAGGCCGCGTGTTGATGACTGCCTTCGGACCCGGCTTCACTTGCGCGGGCCTGCTGCTCGAAGCAGCATGACCGTCGCCGCAATCGTGATCCTGGCCCTGGTCACGGCGCAGCGGCTGGCCGAGCTGTGGCTGTCGCACCGCAACACCCGGCAGCTGGTCGCGCAAGGCGCGGTCGAACATGCCGCCGATCATTATCCGCTGATCGTCGCGCTCCACGCCACCTGGCTCGCGGCCTTGTGGTGGTGGGCGCCCGGTCAGCCGATCAATTGGCTGCTGGTCGCCGTGTTCGTCCTGCTGCAACTCGCCCGCGCTTGGGTGATAGCGACTCTTGGCCCGCGCTGGACGACCCGGATCATCGTCCTGCCAGAAGCGCCATTAGTTCGCGCCGGCCCCTACCGCTTCGTCGACCATCCCAATTATCTGATCGTCGCGCTCGAGATCGCGGCCCTGCCGTTGGCATTCGGTCTGGTCGGAGTCGCGTTGCTGTTCAGCGTGTTGAACGCCGCCGTGCTGACGATCCGAATCCGCGCCGAGAACAAGGCGCTCGGCCATGGCTAGGCCGCTCGCCGCGCTGGCGCTGCTCGGATCGCTGCTCGCTTCAAGCCCGGCAGCCGCGTGCGATTGCGTCGGGCTCGATCCCAAAGGCCCGCATTTCGCCGAAGACCTCGATCGCATCGCCCGCTTTTATCCGGTTGCTGCCGAAGGCGTGGTCGAGACCGCCGGCCCATACGCCTGGCGATTCCGCCCGACTCATGAGTACCGCGGCTCAGGCAAGGCGTCTTATTCGATCGACCTGCTCAGCGACTGCTCGCTCGATCCCGCCGAGATGAAAGCGATCATCGGCAAGCCGGTGTTCCTGCTGCTGGGAGGCGGTCCCGACCGCTATGCAGCGAGCCGCTGCGTCAACCTGCTCGGCGGCGACGCCGAGGCGGCAATCCGCAAGCGCATCACCAGGTCCTGCCAGCCGCGTTGACGCTTGCACGCACCGCTGCACGAGCCTATATCGCACCTCTCTCCTCGACATCGTTATCGACGTTGAGGCTGGTCTCCCACCGGAGGCCGGTCGCGGAGCTGTTTTGGAATTTGACGACTGCATGGCCGACGAAGCTGCGCTTACGACATTGCTCGAACCGGAGGTGAAAGCCCTCGGCTACGACCTCGTGCGCGTGGCGATGATCGGCGGGACGTCGGACCCGACGCTGCAGATCATGGCCGAGCGCTCCGACACCCGCCAGCTCGAGCTTGGCGATTGCGAGATCATCTCGCGCCGGCTGTCGGACGTGCTCGACGCGCTCGAAGCCGAGGGGCGCGACCCGATCGAAACCGGTTACCGACTCGAAGTGAGCTCGCCCGGCATCGACCGTCCGCTGACCCGCCGGTCCGATTATACCGACTGGGCCGGGCACGAGGCGCGGCTCAAGTTCGTCGAGCCGATCGACGGCGCCAGGCAGGTCTCGGGGATCCTCGAGGGCGTCGATGGCGACACGGTCCGCATTTCGACCACCAAAGGTCCGCGCCAAATCCCGTTTGAATCGATTGCCTCGGCCAAGCTGTTGCTGACCGACGCCCTCATTAAAGCCACCGCCCCGCTCGTCGCCGACGGGGCCGATCTCATCAAGATGGAAGGTTAGAACATCATGGCCACCGCCGCTCCTGCAACTGCAGGCCCCGCCGCCAACAAGGCCGAACTGCTCGCCATCGCCGACGCTGTCGCGCGCGAGAAACTGATCGACCGCGGCATCGTCATCGAAGCGATGGAAGACGCCATCCAGCGCGCCGCCCGCGCCCGCTACGGTGCCGAAAACGACATTCGCGCCAAGCTCGACCCGGTCACCGGCGACCTCCGTTTATGGCGCGTGGTCGAAGTGGTCGAAGAGGTCGACGACTATTTCAAGCAGGTCGATTTGAAGGGCGCGCAGAAGCTCAAGGCCGACGCCGCGGTCGGCGACTTCATCGTCGATCCGCTGCCGCCGATCGAGTTCGGGCGGATCGCCGCCCAGGCCGCCAAGCAGGTCATTTTCCAGAAGGTCCGCGATGCCGAGCGCGAGCGCCAGTATGAGGAATTCAAGGACCGCGCGAGCGAGGTCATCACGGGCGTCGTCAAGCGGGTCGAATTCGGCCACGTCGTGGTCGACCTCGGCCGCGCCGAAGGCGTCATCCGCCGCGACCAGCAGATCCCGCGCGAAATGGTCCGCGTCGGCGACCGCATCCGCAGCCTGATCCTGTCGGTCCGCCGCGAAGCCCGCGGCCCGCAGATCTTCCTGTCGCGTGCTCACCCCGATTTCATGAAGAAGCTGTTTGCCCAGGAAGTGCCCGAGATTTACGACGGCATCATCGAGATCAAGGCCGCCGCCCGCGACCCCGGCAGCCGCGCCAAGATCGGCGTCATCAGCCACGACAGCTCGATCGACCCGGTCGGCGCCTGCGTCGGCATGAAGGGCAGCCGCGTCCAGGCGGTGGTCCAGGAATTGCAGGGCGAGAAGATCGACATCATCCCGTGGAGCGAGGACCTCGCCACGTTCGTCGTCAACGGCCTCCAGCCGGCGACCGTCAGCCGGGTCGTGATCGACGAGGAAGAAGCACGGATCGAGGTGGTCGTGCCCGATGACCAGCTCAGCCTGGCGATCGGCCGCCGCGGCCAGAACGTGCGCCTCGCCAGCCAGCTGACCAATTCGCAGATCGACATCCTGACCGAGGCCGACGCGTCCGAGAAGCGCCAGCGCGAGTTCGTCGAGCGCTCCGAGATGTTCCAGACCGAATTGGACGTCGACGAAACCCTCGCTCAGCTGCTGGTCGCCGAGGGTTTCACCAGCCTCGAGGAAGTGGCCTACGTCAACGCCGAGGAAATCAGCGCGATCGACGGCTTCGACGAGGATCTCGCGGCCGAGCTGCAGAGCCGTGGCGCCGAAGCGCTCGAGCGGCGCGAAGCCGCATCGCGCGAAGAGCGCCGCAAACTGGGCGTGGCCGATGACCTCGCCGAGCTGCCGCACCTGACCGAAGCGATGCTGGTCACGCTCGGCAAGGCCAACATACGCTCGCTCGACGATCTCGCCGACCTCGCCACCGACGAGCTCATCCAGAAGAAGCGCCCCGAGCAGCGCCGCCAGCGCGAGCCGAGCAACCGGCCCGAGGACAAGGGCGGCATCTTGCACGAATACGGCCTGTCCGAAGAGCAGGGCAACGAGATCATCATGGCCGCCCGCGCCCATTGGTTCGAGGACGAAGAGCCTAAGGCCGAGCCGGCAGTTGAAGGGGAGGACGCTGTTGCGGAATCCCCAGAATGACACGCTCAGTCGTAAACTAGGCCGTTCCCCGGCGAAGGCCGGGGCCCAGCCCGACCAAGCGACTGCTGGACCCCGGCCTGCGCCGGGGGACAGTCCCGAACGCACCTGCGTCCTGACCCGCCGCAAAGGCAGCCGCGACACGTTGATTCGGCTGGCGCTCGGCCCGGACGGTCAGGTTGGTCCCGACGTGCGCGCCAAGGCGCCCGGCCGCGGCGCGTGGATTGCGGTCGACCGCGCCGAGCTCGACGCCGCCAACGCCAAGGGCAAATTGAAAGCCGCGCTGGCGCGCGCGTTCAAGACCGCCGACGTCAAGGTTCCGGACGACCTTGGCGAGCAGATCGAGCGCGCCCTGCGCCAGTGGGCGCTCGACCGGCTCGGGCTAGAGGCCCGCGCCGGAACGCTGATCAACGGCGCCGACCGCATCGCCGCCGCCGCCCGCGCCGGACAGGCCCATTTGCTGATCCACGCCGCCGATGCGCGCGAGGACGGCCGCAAGACCCTCGACCAGGCGATGCGGGTCGGGGCGCGCGCCGACGACGACGATCCCTCCACCACCGGCGACAAGGGCGTGCGAGGGGTGATTTTTCCCGAACCGCGCACTATCTTGTCGATGGCGCTTGGCCGCGAAAATGTGGTACATGTCGCACTGACCGATCCCGCTGCCGCGTCGCGTGTGTCCCATGCGCTTGCCCGGTGGCGCGCTTTCACTGACCCCCGTACCGGGCAAGATGGCGGCGATCCCGCCTCTGCCCCCGGCTCGGCTGACGAATTGACGAAGGACTAGAATGACCGAACAGACCGAAAAGCCGAAGCTTGGCACCCGGCCGCCGCTGGGCATCAAGCGCACGGTCGAGACCGGCAAGGTCAAGCAGAGCTTCAGCCATGGCCGGTCGAACACGGTCGTGGTCGAGGTCAAGAAGCGCCGCATCCTGGGCAAGCCGGGCGAACCCGCCCCCGCCCCTGAGGCGCCCAAGCCGGCGCCCGTGGCCGAGCCTCCCAAGCCTGCGCCCAAGCCCGCCGCGCCCGCTCCGGCGGCGCCCCGTCGCGCCCCGGTCGACGACATCTCGTCGCGCCGCGAGCTCCAGGAAAAGCTGCTGCGCGAGGCCGACGAGGCGCGCATGGCCCAGCTCGAGGAAGCGCGCCGCCGCGACGACCAGGTCAAGGTCGAGCAGACCGAGGACGAGAAGCGCCGCGCCGACGACAATCGCCGCGCCGAAGAGGAAGCGGCCGAGCAGGCGCGCCTCGCCGCCGAGCAGGCGCAGGCCGAGCCGGTCGCCGAAACCGCGCCAGTGGTCGACGACCGCGTCCCCGCCCGTGACGATGACGAGGAACGCGGCCATCGCCGCCCGGGCGGAGCGCCTGCCGCCAAGCGTCCCGAGCCGGCCCGTCCGTCACGCAACCGCGAAGACCGCCGCCATTCGGGCAAGCTGACCGTCACCCGCGCCTTGTCGGGCGAAGACGACAGCCGCGCCCGCAGTCTCGCCGCGCTGCGCCGCTCGCGCGAAAAGGAAAAACGCCACCACCAGCAGGCCGGCCCCGCCGCCAAGCAGGTCCGCGACGTGGTCGTGCCCGAAGCGATCACCGTCCAGGAACTCGCCAACCGCATGGCCGAGCGCGCCGCGGATCTGGTCAAAGCCCTGTTCAAGATGGGCATGCCGGTGACGGTCACCCAGACCATCGATCAGGACACCGCTGAACTACTGGTCACCGAGTTCGGGCATACCATCAAGCGGGTCAGCGAAGGCGATATCGAAATCGGCATCGGCGACGACCAGGATGCGCCCGAGAGCCTCCAGCCGCGGCCGCCGGTGGTGACCATCATGGGCCACGTCGACCACGGCAAGACGTCGCTGCTCGACGCGATCCGCGGCGCCGACGTCGTGTCGGGCGAATCCGGCGGCATTACCCAGCACATCGGCGCCTATCAGGTGACCGTGCCGGACAAGTCGAAGGTCACCTTCCTCGACACGCCGGGCCACGAGGCGTTCACCGAAATGCGCCAGCGCGGCGCCAACGTCACCGACATCGTGGTGCTCGTGGTCGCCGCCGACGACGGCCTCAAGCCGCAGTCGATCGAGGCAATCAATCATACGCGGGCGGCCGGCGTGCCAATGATCGTCGCCATCAACAAGATCGACAAGCCCGACGCCAAGCCGCAAAAAGTTCGCGAGGAACTGCTCCAGCACGAAATCATCGTCGAGGAGATGGGCGGCGACGTGCAGGACGTCGAAGTCTCGGCGCTCAAGAAGACCAACCTCGACAAATTATTGGAAGCAATCGCGCTCCAGGCCGAAATCCTCGAGCTTAAGGCCAACCCCGAACGCGCCGCCGAAGGCACCGTGATCGAGGCCAAGCTCGATAAGGGCCGCGGCCCGCTGGCGACCGTGCTGATCCAGCGCGGCACGCTTCGGGTCGGCGACGTGTTCGTCGCGGGCGCCTCGAGCGGCAAGGTCCGCGCGATGATCGACGACAAGGGCAAGCAGGTGAAGGTAGCCGGACCGTCGGTCCCGGTCGAAGTCCTCGGCCTGTCCGCTGTCCCCGCTGCCGGCGAGCCGTTCACGGTGGTCGAGAATGACGCCCGGGCGCGCGAAGTCGCCGCCTATCGCCAGGGCCTGCTCGACCGCAAGCGCACTACTAGCGCTCCGGTCAGCCTCGAGAACATGTTCGCTTCGCGGGCGTCGTCGACGATGGAATTCCCTCTCGTCGTGCGGGCCGACGTCCACGGCTCGACCGAAGCGATCGTCAACGCCGTCAACCGCATCTCGACCGACGAGATCAAGGTCCGCGTGCTGTCTTCCGGGGTCGGCGCGATTACCGAAAGCGACGTCACTCTGGCGGCCGCGACCGGCGCGCCGATCATCGGCTTCAATGTCCGTCCTAACGCCAAGGCACGCGAGGCGGCCGCGCGGACCAAGGTCGAAATGCGTTATTATGACGTGATCTACCACCTCACCGATTGGGTGAAGGAAGCGATGGCCGGCGAGCTTGGACCGGAGATCATCGAGACGATCGTCGGTCGCGCCGAGGTCAAGGAAGTCTTCCCGGCCGGCAAGAAGGACAAGGCGGCCGGCCTGCTGGTGCTCGAAGGCGTTATCCGCAAGGGCCTCCACGCGCGCCTGACGCGCGAGGATGTGATCGTGTCGAAAACCACCATCACCTCGCTCCGACGCTTCAAGGACGACGCCGCGGAAGTTCGCGCCGGAATGGAGTGCGGCGTGCTCCTGGCCGACACCAACGACATAAAGCCGGGCGACAATCTCGAAGTGTTCGAGACCGAAGAGCGCGCACGGACGCTGTAATTGCACCCTCTTCCGCTCGCGGGAGGGGGCTGGGGTGAGGGCCTGTCATGCGGAAAGTCGAAACCCCCGAGGGCCGCTCGGTACGCCTACTTCGCGTCGGCGAGCAGGTGCGCCATGCGCTGGCCGCGATCCTGATGCGCGGCGACGTCCACGACGAGACGCTCGCCAGCCATCTGGTTTGCGTCACCGAAGTGCGCATGTCGCCAGACCTCAGGCATGCAACGGTGTTCGTGAAGCCGCTGCTCGGCGCCGACGAAGACGTCGTGTTGAAAGCGCTGCGCACCCACACCGCCTTCCTGCAAAAGGAAGTGGCCCAGCGGATGACCACCAAATATGCGGCGAAGCTCAAATTCCTCGCCGACGAGAGCTTCGACGAAGGCGGCAAGATCGACGCCATCCTGCGCTCGCCCAAGGTCGCCCGGGACATCGGCAAGGAATGAAGCTCGACGACCCGATGGTGGGCGACGGCTGCCGCGCCGAGCGGCTGACCGAGGCCCACCGCGAGCAGCTCCGCGCCGCCTGCGCCGAAGACCCCGACATCTGGGCAATCTACTACATCAGCTACGCGCCCGAGCATTTCGACGCGAGTTTAGACGCTTTGCTCGAACGCCCATGGGTGCCGTGCGCGCTGTTCGACGGCGACCAGTTCGTCGGCATGAGCTGCTTTCTCAACGTCGACGACAGCCGCCAGACGCTCGAGATCGGCAGCACCTTCTACCGCCCGGCGTTTCGCGCCACCGGCTTCAACCGCCGGGCCAAGGACATGATGATGCGCCACGCCTTCGAGCGCGGCTTTCGCCGCATCGAATTTCGCGTCGACCGCCGCAACGCGCGCAGCCAGGCGGCGATGAAGCGCCTCGGCGCGGTGCGCGAAGGCCTCATCCGCGCCGACCGCATTACCTGGAACGGCCACGTCCGCGACACCGTGCTGTTCGCGATCCTCAAGGACGAGTGGCCAATATGAACCCCGATACTGTCTACCAGATCGCGACCTGGCTGATCCCGCTGATCATCGCCATCGTCTTTCATGAGGTCGCCCACGGGCTGGTCGCCCGCCGCCTGGGTGACCCGACCGCGGCGCAGGCCGGGCGCCTGACCTTGAATCCGCTGCGCCACGTCGACCCGCTCGGGACGTTGGTCCTGCCGCTGCTGCTGGCCCTGGCCCACGCCCCGATCTTCGGCTGGGCCAAGCCGGTGCCCGTCGATTTCCGGCGCTTGCGCAATCCCCGCCGCGACATGGTGCTGGTGGCGTTCGCCGGGCCGGGCATGAACCTGATCCTGGCGCTGATCGGCACCGGGATCGTCGCCGCGACGCTATGGGCGTCGCCCGGCGCGGACGGTCCAGCGGTGCTCTTCGTCATCCAGAATTCGATCAATTTTGTCCTGATCAACATCTTCCTCGCGATCTTCAACCTGATCCCGCTGCCGCCGTTCGACGGTGGTCATGTCGTCCAGGGCCTGTTGCCGCCGCGCGCCGCGCTGAGCTTCGGCAAGATTGGCCGCTACTCGCTGCTGTTATTCATCTTCCTGCTGCTGATCCTGCCGATGATCTGGCCCAGCGCAGACATCGTCGGCCGGGTCGTCTCGCCGATCGTGGAAAGCCTCGCGCGCTTGTTGCTCGGGTTGGCCGGCATCAGCGCTTAGCAATGCTCAACGGCTGGATCATCCTCGACAAGCCGGTCGGCCTCGGCTCGACCACGGCGGTGTCGGCGGTCAAGCGCATCCTCAGGGAAGCTGGCCTGCCCAAGACCAAGGTCGGCCACGGCGGGACGCTCGATCCCTTGGCGTCGGGCGTGCTGCCGATCGCCTTGGGCGAAGCAACCAAATTGGCCGGCCGAATGCTCGACGCGACCAAGGCCTATGACTTCACCATCGGCTTCGGCACGCAAACCGACACGCTCGACGGCGAAGGCCAGGTGATCGAAACCAGCGCCCACCGCCCGACCGGCGCCGAAGTGCTTGCGGTGCTGCCGCGCTTTACCGGCGCGATCGAACAAATCCCGCCGGCCTATTCGGCGCTCAAGATCGACGGCAAAGCCGCCTACCAGCGCTCGCGCGACGGCGAGCGGCTCGAAATGCAGCCGCGCTCCGTCACCATCCACGAGCTGCGCCTTCTCGAAAGTGAAACGGATGCCGCAACCCTCTCGGCGACCGTCTCCAAGGGCACCTACATCCGCAGTCTCGCCCGCGACATCGCGCTCGCGCTCGGCACGGTCGGGCATGTCACCATGTTGCGCCGAACGCGCGCCGGGCCGTTCAGCCTCGGACAGGCCATTTCGCTGGACTTTTTGACCAAAGCCGCTAAGGCGCGGCAATTCGATGGGGCGGTACTTCCGCTAATCGCGGCGCTGGACGACATCCCGGCCCTCCCCGTCACCCCCGGCCAGGCCCAGCTGCTCCGTCACGGACAGACGCTTGCCGGTTTCCCCGCAACGCCGGGGCTTCAGCTGGCAACCGACGATGATCGTCCGGTTGCGCTGGTCGAAGCTGCGGCGGACGGCCTTCGGGTCGTGCGCGGGTTCAACCTTTAAGCCATAAGGAGTTTGACGATGTCGATTACCGCCGACCGCAAGGCCGAACTGATCAAGGAACATGGCCGCGCTGCCGACGACACGGGTTCGCCCGAAGTCCAGGTCGCGATCATCACCAGCCGGATCAACACACTGACCGAGCATTTCAAGACCCACGCGAAGGACAATCACTCGCGCCGCGGCCTCTTGATGATGGTCAACAAGCGCCGTTCGCTGCTGGATTATCTCCGCCGCGAGGATGAGAGCCGCTACACCGATCTGATCGCCAAGCTGGGTCTGCGCAAATAATTAGCCAAAGGCGCCACGCGGCGCCTTTTGCGTATCCCAGCGAAGGCCGGGATCCAGCTTCTTTTTCTTAGGGCTGGACCCCGGCCTTCGCCGGGGAACGGGAAGAGGGCAATTCGGCAACCTTCCCAGGGGCAGCAAATGCCCCGAACCGCAGCAGGCCGGCTTGCCTGCACCAAGATGAACTCGACCGCATTCGGCGCTCGAGCGAAGGAAACCACATGTTCAATATGAAAACTGTAGAAATCGAGCTCGGCGGCAAGACCCTCAAGCTCGAAACGGGGCGCGTTGCCCGCCAGGCCAACGGCGCGGTTCTCGCGACTCTTGGCGAAACCGTCGTGCTCTGTGCGGTCACTGCCGCCAAGACCGTCAAGCCGGGCCAGGACTTCTTCCCGCTGACCGTCCACTATCAGGAAAAATTCTCGGCTGCCGGCCGCATCCCGGGCGGCTTCTTCAAGCGCGAGCGGGGAGCGACCGAAAAGGAAACGCTGACCAGCCGCCTGATCGACCGTCCGATCCGCCCGCTGTTCCCGGAAGGCTTCTACAATGAAGTGCTGGTGATCGCGCAGGTGCTTTCGTACGACGGCGAGAACGAGCCCGACATCCTGGCGATGATCGCCGCATCGGCCGCACTGACCATTTCCGGCGTGCCCTTCATGGGCCCGATCGGCGGTGCCCGGGTCGGTTACGCCAACGGCGAATACATCCTCAACCCGACCAACACCGAAGTGAAGGAAGGCGAGCTCGACCTGGTCGTCGCCGGCACCCTGAACGCCGTGATGATGGTCGAGAGCGAAGCCAAGGAACTGTCCGAAGACGTCATGCTCGGCGCCGTCATGTTCGCCCATGCCGCGAGCAAGAAGGTCTGCGAAGCGATCATCAGCCTCGCCGAGAAAGCCGCCAAGGAGCCGTGGGAACTGGCCAGCACCGACGGCAAGGCCGCGGTCAAGGGCAAGCTCAAGGACCTCATCGGCAAGGACATCGACGCCGCCTACCGCCTGACCGACAAGTCGGAGCGATCAGCCGCTCTCAATGTCGCCCGCGACAAGGCCAAGCTCGCGTTCGCCGAAGCCGACCCGCAGGAGCAGATGGCCGCATCCAAGTCGGTCAAGAGCCTTGAGGCCGACATCGTCCGCGGTGCGATCCTCAAGGAAGGCCGCCGCATCGACGGCCGCGACACCAAGACCGTGCGCCCGATCGAGGCGATCGTCGGCTTCCTGCCGCGCACCCACGGCTCGGCGCTGTTCACCCGCGGCGAGACCCAGTCGATCGTCACCACGACGCTCGGCACCAAGGAATCGGAGCAGATGATCGATGGCCTCGAGGGCCTGAGCTATTCGCGCTTCATGCTGCACTACAACTTCCCGCCGTATTCGGTCGGTGAAGTGGGCCGCTTCGGCGCCCCGTCGCGGCGCGAGACCGGCCACGGCAAGCTCGCCTGGCGCGCGCTGCACCCGATGCTGCCGTCGATGGAGGAATTCCCCTACACCATCCGCGTCCTGTCCGACATCACCGAGAGCAACGGCTCGTCGTCGATGGCCACCGTTTGCGGCGGCTCCCTCGCGATGATGGACGCCGGCGTTCCGCTCAAGCGTCCGGTCGCCGGAATCGCCATGGGCCTGATCCTCGAAGGCAAGGACTTTGCGGTCCTGTCCGACATCCTCGGCGACGAGGATCACCTCGGCGACATGGACTTCAAGGTCGCCGGCACCAGCGAAGGCATCACCTCGCTGC
>JBDTRT010000024.1:0-7921 GCA_039931595.1 Sphingomicrobium sp. | reverse complement strand
AGTGCCGGGAGATGCTCGAGGCGCTGGGCGGCGAAATCGTCGCCTGGGAAGCCGAGCCGGAAGACCGCGCGCGGCTCGATTCGATCTTCCGCTTCGTCCACACCGTCAAAGGCAATTGCGGCTTTTTCGACTTTCCCCGGCTCGAGGCATTGAGCCATGCCGCCGAAGACGCGCTGGCCGACGTCCGCGCCGGCCGCCGCCAGGCCGATGGTCCGCTGGTCAGCGCGGTGCTGGCGATCATCGACCGGATCGGCGAAATGGTCGCGGCAATCGAGGCCGGCTCCGACTTCCCGGCCGGCGACGACAGCGCGCTGATCGACGCTTTGGCGCCGGGTAATGAAGCGGTCGCGCCAGTTGCCACGACGGTTGCCGAAGCCCAGTGCAAGATCGCCGCGCCGCGCACCATCCGGCTCTCGGTCGAACTGCTCGACCGGGTCATGAGCGGCGTTTCGGACATGGTGCTGGCGCGCAACGAGCTCGCCCGGCGGCTGCGCGAGACCCCGACCGACGTGACCGTCGACGGAGCGTTCGAGCGCTTGTCGTCGATTATCGCCGAAATGCGCGACGCAATCACCCGCACGCGCATGCAGCGAATTGAGAATTTGTTCGTCGCGCTGCCGCGGATGGTGCGCGACCTGTCCGCCGAGCTTGGCAAGCAGGTGCTGGTCGACATCGACGGCGGCGACGTCGAGCTCGATCGCGAAATGATCGAGATGATCCGCGATCCGCTGACCCATATTATTCGCAATGCGGTCGATCACGGCATCGAGACCCCGGCCGAGCGGCTCCGCGCGGGCAAGCGCGAGATCGGCATCCTCTATGTCTCGGCGCGCCAGTCGGGAAACCAGATCCTGATCGACATCCACGACGACGGGCGCGGCATCGACGGCAAGAAGCTGGTCGATAAGGCGATTGCCGGCGGGCTGCTAACGCGCGGCGCCGCCGCCGAGCTGGCGCCGCGCGAGCAGCTGGCGCTGATTTTCGAGGCCGGTCTGTCGACCGCGCGCGAAGTCACCTCAATCTCCGGACGCGGGGTCGGGATGGACGTCGTACGCTCCAACGTCGAGCGCATCGGCGGCATTGTCGAAGTCGACAGCAAGCCCGGCGCCGGCACCCGCATGACCCTGCGCGTGCCGCTGACGCTGACCATCATCCCGGCACTGACGGTTTCGATCGGCAACCAGCATTTCGCCATTCCGCGCTCGGCGATCGAGGAGATCGTTCGGGCCAACGGCGAATCGGTCAAGCTCGAGCAGATTGGCGGCGCCGGCGTCGCCACTATTCGCGGCCGCCGCTTCCCCGAAGTGGCGCTGGCCGACATCCTCGGCCTCGACAGCACGCTCAAGGACGAGGAGCGGACATTGATCGTGCTGCGCCCGGCCGGCGGCGACGTTTATGCGCTCAATGTCGACAAGATCCACGATCACGAGGAGCTGGTGGTCAAGCCGGCGGCTCCGGCGGTGATGGCCACCGGACTCTACGCCGGCACCACCTTGGCCAACGACGGTAGCCCGATCCTGTTGTTCGACCCGGCCGGGCTGGCCGAGGTCGGCGGCGTCAAACTCGAGGTCCAGGAACGCGCCGGGCGGATTGCCGAGGGCCCGGTGATCGCGGCTGCACCCAAGACCACCGTCGTCCTGTTCCGTGGGCTCGACGGCGCCCGCCGCGCGATGCGGCTGTCGATCGTCGACCGGATCGAGGAAGTCCCGGCCAGCGCGGTCAAGCCCGGCGCCGGCCAGCTCCGGGTCCAGCTCGGCGAGACCATCCTGCCGCTCGCCGGAGTCGGCGATGCGCTGCTGCCGGCCGACAAAATCCGCCTGTTCCGGCTCAACGACGGCACCAACGAGCTGGGTTACTGTTTCCAGGAGGTGGTCGACCTCGCCACGCTCGACCATGACGTGATCGACGCCGATCGCCCGGGCGAGATCAGCGGCGTCACCTTGATCGGCGGCGAGCCCGCCGAACTGGTCGACGCGCACTGGCTGTTCGCTCATCATGTCGGTGCCGCGGCACGGCCGCTCGACGAGCAGCCGCTGTGCCATTTGCCGAGCGACGACCCGTGGATGCAGAACATGCTGCGCCCGATCGTCGAGGCGGCGGGCTATCGCGTGGTCGGCGACGACGATCACGAAACCGCCGACCTAGTGATCGTCCCGGACGGGACCAAGGTCGCCAAGGGCGCGGCCGCCCGGACCATTCGCCTGCGCATCGATCCCGAAGCGTCGAGCGCCAAGGATCCGAGCATCTACCGCTACGACCGGGCAGCCTTGCTGGTCGCCTTGAAAACCGCCGAAGGAGGCAAAGGACGATGAGCACTTTGCTCCTGGTCGTGACCATCGCCGGCGAGCGCGTCGCGCTCCATGCCGACGCGGTCGAATCGGTGGTCGAGCTGGATACGCTGATCCCGGTGCCGCGCGCCGCGAACCATGTCGCCGGCCTGTCGGCCCTGCGCAGCCGGGTGCTGACCGTGATCGACTGCAAACGCTCGCTCGAACTGGGCGTGACCGACTGTTCCGACGGCATCCGCGAAGCGGCGGTGGTCGAACTCGACGGTCATTTCTACGCGCTCATCGTCGATATCGTCGAAGACGTGGTTGAAGCCCTGTCCGAACCGGTGCCGGTGCGGGCGGCGATGGGCGCCGGCTGGGAACGGGTTTCGGCGGGCATGGTCGAAACCGAAAAGGGACCGTTGCTGATCGTCGACGTGGCCGCGCTGATCGCTGGCGTTGAAGCGAAGGCCGCATAAGCCGGTTGAGCTTAAGCACTTCGTTACCCTTCACGATTACAGATTCTGCAACGAAGCGGGAAAGCCAAATATGAAGAGCTGTCTGATCGTCGATGACTCGAAGGTAATCCGCAAGGTTGCCCGACACATTCTCGAAACCCTGGAATTCGAAGTCGAAGAGGCCGGCGACGGCCGCGAGGCGCTTTCCCGCTGCGAAGCGAAGATGCCCGATGTCGTGCTGCTCGACTGGAACATGCCGGTCATGAGCGGGATGGAATTCCTCAAATTGCTCCGCCAGCGTGGTCACGAAGACCAGCCCAAGGTGGTCTTTTGCACGACCGAGAACGACATGGCGCACATCCGCGCCGCGCTCGAGGCCGGGGCCGACGAATATGTCATGAAGCCGTTTGATCGCGAGACGCTGCACATCAAGCTTCAGCTCGTCGGCGTCGCCTGAGCTAGTCGACGTGGAGCGGGCGCTCGCCAGATCGCGGGACCGCCAGGCAGCACCGCGAACCTATCGCCGGATCCGGCTGATGATCGTCGACGATTCGATGGTCGCGCGCGCCGTGCTGTCGCGGATGGTCGAAAGCGACGACGATTTCGAAATTGCAGCGGTCGCCGGGACCGCCGAGGACGCGATCGACGCGCTCCAGGCGGTGTCGGTCGACGTCATCCTGCTCGATCTCGACATGCCCGGCGCAGGCGGCCTCAAGTCGATCCCGCGGATCATCGCCGCCGCCGGTGGGGCGCGGATCATGATCGTTTCATCGCTGGCCGAGGAAGGCGCCGAGCAGACCGTCGCGGCGCTTGCACTGGGCGCGGCGGACACGCTGCCCAAGCCCGGCACGAGCCGCTTCAACGGTCGCTTCTCCGAGATCCTGTTGCGCAAGCTCAAGGCGCTCGGCAACGCCGACCAGCAGTTCGCCGCCGCGCCGGTGCCGCGCAATCCCCAGGACGGTCCGCTGCGGACTCCGTCGAACAATTCGATGGACGTGCTTGCGATCGGCGCCTCGACCGGCGGCATTCACGCGCTTGGCACCTTGTTTCATCATCTGCCCAAGCAGATCGGCGTGCCGATCCTGGTCACGCAGCATTTGCCGACGCCGTTCATGGCGGTGTTCGCCCGCCAATTGGGCGCGGTTGCCCAGCGCGAGACCTTGGTCGCCGAAAACGGCATGGTGCTGCGACCCGACCGGGTCATCATCGCTCCAGGCGACGCTCATTTGACGGTCGACGTGGCCGGCGGGTCGCTGGTCGTGCGGCTGACCAATGGGCCGTCGTCGAGCGGCTGCCTGCCATCGCTCGATCCGATGTTCGCCACCGTCGGCGCGTTGTTCGGCAAGGGCGCGCTCGGCGTCGTGCTGACCGGCATGGGCCGCGACGGGGTCGAGGGCGCGGCGCGGATGGTCGCCTGCGGCGGCGCCCTGTTGGCCCAGGATGCGGCCACCTGCGCAGTCTATGGAATGCCGCGCGCGGTACTTGATGCCGGACTCGCCTGCGCGGTCATGCCGCCCGAGAAATTGGCCCGCCGGATTGCCTCGCTCGCGCCGGAACCGCCGTGCAAGTAAGCGACAGCTCCAGCCGCATTCTCGCCAGCCTGCTCGAAGCGCGCACCGGCCAGCAGCTGACCATGAGCCGGCGTTGGCGGATCGAGACCGCGCTGTCTTCGCTGCTGCGCGAGCGCGGCATCTCGACCCTCGACGAGTTGATCACGATCCTCGTCATGGGGCGCGAGCCCGGCCTTTCCAACCAGGTGGTCGAGGCGCTGCTCAACAACGAAACCTATTTCTTCCGCGATCGCTCGCCGTTCGACCTGCTCGCCAGCCACGCTCTGCCCAAGCTCGCCCACCGCCGCGAAACCTCGCGCCGGCTGCGGATTTGGTCGGCCGGCTGCTCGACCGGCCAAGAAGCCTACAGCCTGGCGATGCTGTTCGCCGAAAACCCGGTGGCGTGGCGCAACTGGACGATCGACATTCTCGCCACCGACGTCTCGGGCGCGGTGATCGATCGCTCGCGGAGCGGCGTCTACACCCAGTTCGAAGTCCAGCGCGGGCTTGGTATCGCCCAGACCATCCGCTGGTTCGAGGATACCGGCGACGGCTGGCGCGCGGTCGAGAGTTTGCGCAAGTCGATTCGCTTCCAGGTCCATAATCTGCTCGAACTGCCGCCCCATCCGGGCGAGTTCGACATCGTGCTGTGCCGCAACGTCTTGCTCTATCTCAGCGCCGAAAAGCGCACGCTGGCGTTTGAGCGACTGGCGTCGGCCGTCGCCAAGGACGGCTGGCTGATGCTCGGTGCTGGCGAGACCGTCATCGGCCAGACGCACAAGTTCGCGTCCGACAGCAACGCCCGCGGGCTGTACCGGCTGGCCGGCGACCACGGCCAGGTCGAAAAGCGCACCGGCCACGACCGCAGGGCTGCAGCCAGGGCTTGACCGACCGCGCCCGCTCGTGCGCCAGTGCGAACATGCAAGTGATCGAGCGACCATCGCCGAACTTCGATGAGCGGGCGTTCCCGGTCTCGATGATCGTGCTCCACTACACCGGGATGCCCGACGCCGAAGGTGCGCTCAATCGGCTGACTTCGCCCGACTCCAAGGTTTCCGCTCATTATCTGATCGACGAGGACGGCTCGGTGTTCCGGCTGGTCGATGAAGACAAGCGCGCCTGGCACGCCGGCAAATCGCGCTGGCGCGGCGTGACCGACATCAACTCGGCCAGCGTCGGGATTGAAATCGTCAATCCGGGCCATGAGTTTGGCTATCGCGCCTTTCCCGACGAGCAGATCGGCGCGCTGATCCCGCTGGTCGCCGCGATCAAGGAGCGCCACGCGATCGGCCGCGGCAACATCGTCGGCCATTCGGATGTCGCTCCGGCGCGCAAGGAAGACCCGGGCGAACTGTTCCCGTGGGACGCGCTGGCTCGTCGTCGGCTGGCGCTGCCGAGTCCGCGCCGCGACCTGATCGACCCGTTCTGGACCGACGGCGGCTTCCTGCTCGCGCTCGAACGCTTCGGCTATGATGTGACCGAGCCCCAGAAAGCGGTCATCGCCTTCCAGCGGCGCTTTCGGCAGGACCTGATCGACGGCATCATCGACGGCGAATGTCGCGCCAAACTGCTCGCTCTGCTGCTGCCGCGCCCGCAATGACTCGAATTGCTGGCACAAATCGCTATATCCCGTCGTGCCAGGGGGCCGGGCGACCGCGGCGGAATTTCGGTTCCGGCGAGGAAAGTCCGGGCTCCACGGAACAACGGTGCCGGGTAACGCCCGGCGGCTTGTGCGCAAGCATGCGTCAGGGATAGTGCCACAGAAAGCAATCCGCCGGCCTTCGGACCGGTAAGGGCGAAAGGGTGCGGCAAGAGCGCACCGCGGAGCTGGCGACAGTTTCGGCATGGTAAACCCCACCGGGTGCAAGACCGAATAGGGGCGGCATTTGGGCCTGTTCCGGCTCGCCGCCCGGGTTGGTCGCTGGAGGGATGGAGCAATCCATCCCGTAGAGGAATGGTCGCCCAATCGCCGTGGCAACGCGGCGGTGGACAGAACCCGGCTTACAGGCCCCCTGGCACTTATTTTACGGGCGCGGCGTTCGGTTCGACAAGGACTGGCGGAGCGCCGCGCACGCAACTAGGCAAGGAATGATGGCAGGCCAGAAGCGATCCAACGACTGGGGTTTTCCGCGCTGGCGGCCATACGGCAATTCGCGCGACGCCACCCGCGTGCGGATTTGCGACCGCGACGGCTGCGAAGCGCCCGGCGACCGCCCGGCGCCCAAATCGCCCAACAGCCCGGAACGCTGGTATTTCTGCGAGCGCCACGCCGCCGAATATAATCGGAGCTGGGATTATTTCGAAGGACTCGACGCCGAGTCCGCGGCGGCGCGCGAGGCCGATGAAAGCGCCGAAGCCTCGGCCTTTCGCCAGGCCCAGCATTGGCAATGGGGCGGTCCCGGCGACGGCACCCGCAGCCGCGACGAAATGCGCGCTCTCGATGCGCTCGAGCTCGAGGTCGACGCCGATTTCGACAAGGTCAAAGCCGCCTACCGGCGACTGGCAAAGGAAAACCACCCCGACCTGAGGCCGGGTGACGAAGGCGCCGCCCTGCGTTTCCAGCAGGTCAAGGCCGCGTTCGATGTGCTCCGCCGGGTCGAGGAGCGGCGCGAGGCCAAGCCGCGCTGAGGCGCCGCTAAGCAGCGTCCCTAGGGACTGATCATGAAGGTGCCGGCGCTGTAGGCGATCGGCTTGGCCGGGTCGCCGACATAAGCGGTGCCGCGGGTAAAGGCGATGCGCCGGGTGAGTTTGGTGCATTCGCACCGCGCAGTGACGCTTTCACCGCGGAAGGCCGGCCGAACATAATCGATCCGCAGGTCGATCGTGACCAACGGGATGAACTTGCCGAGCGCGGCCCACACCGCGGTGCCGCAGCCGGTATCGATCAGGCTGACGATGGCGCCCGAGGCAAGGATGCCGCTGTCCGGCACGCCGACCAGCGCTTCGCGCCACGGCAGCGTCAGCTCGGTCCAATTCTCCCCCGAATCGCGATATTGAATGCCGAGCGCGCGGCCGTGCCCGACCCGCGACGCGAGCGCGAAGAACTTGGCCGGATCGAACCGTTCGCCGATCGTCGCAGCCGCCTTCGGGTCGAAATCGCTCACTCCGCCAACCTCAAGCGGTAAGCCGGGCAGCGGTGTCGCGGACCAGGGCGATCATGCTTGGAATGCCCTGGGTGCGGTTGGCGCTGAGCTGCCGCGCCAGGTCGAACGGTTCGAGCGCCGCCGCGACATCCATTCGAGCGACCGCGTCGGCCGGCTGGTCCTGGACCGCGGCGAGGACCAAGGCGACGATGCCCTTGGTGATCGCGGCGTTGCTGTCGGCGAGGAAATGGAGCCGGCCGTCGTCGCCGCGCTGGGGGTAGACCCAGACCGATGCGGCGCAGCCGCGGACCTTGGTGGCGTCGGTCTTGAGCGCGTCGGGCATCGGGTCGAGAGTGCGGCCGAGGTCGATCAGCAGGCGATAGCGATCCTCGCCTTCGAGCATCGCATACTCGTCGAGAATGTCAGCGAGGGCGGGCAGGGCGGCCATGCCCGGGCTGACTAGCAGCGCCGCGCCGCCGCGTCACGCAGTCGCGCTAGTCGCGCAGCTCGTCGATCTCGCGCGACAGGCTGTTCTCGCGGTCGGTGGTGATCCGCTCGAGCAC